>NZ_JPIK01000004.1:0-300000 GCF_000717475.1 Desulfonatronum thiodismutans | reverse complement strand
GGGGGATGGTCCAGGAAGCGGAAACGCTGCGTCAGGCCGGCGTCACGGACGAGGAGTCCTGGCAGCGCAAGCGGATGTTGGCCGTGGACGACTCCGAGGCCATGCGCTCCTTTTACGCCCAGTTTGGCTCTTTCGCCGGATATGACGTCCAAACCGCGGAGAACGGTCGCGTGGCTCTGGATATGGTGGAGAGCGGGGAGGGATTCGATCTGGTGGTGGTGGACATGAACATGCCGGTGATGGACGGAATCGAACTGACCACCAGGCTGCGGGCCATGCCGGGGCTGGCCTCCTTGCCGATCCTGATGGCCAGCACGGAATCCTCGAAGTCCCAGGCGCGCATCGCCAAAACCGCCGGGGTGAACAGCTTCATCGTCAAGCCGTTCACCCAGGAACAATTGCGGGAAAAGATCCTCAAGCTATTCGGAGACTAACCGGATTGCCTTTTCCCGCAGCCCCCCTGGGGAGGGGTGGCGATGGCTACAACCCGAGATCCTCGTTGACCAGAACGAGCTTGATCCGTCCCTTGGGGAAGGACTTTTCAGTGATCGTCCAGGTGTTGCAGATTCGTTCCGGGCTTTTGCAGTCCTCGCAAAAGCCAGTTTTGACGCAGGGTGTCTTCATCTTCAGGCGGGCGGCATTGGCCGGGGCGACGAACCCCTTGACCCGAAGCATAGCTTCTTCCACGTCCACGCAGAGCTTGTTGCGTCCCACCAGCACCACCACATGCCGGGGTCCGAAGGTCAGCGCTCCGACTCTGTTGCCGTACATGTCCAGGTTGATCAGCTGACCGCTCTCTGTCAGGGCGTTGGTCCCGGTGAAGTACAGGTCGCAAAGCAGGGCCTGACGGCGGAGTTCCTGCTTTTGGTCTCTGCTCAGGGAGGGATCGTGGACGTCCAGCACCTTCAGTCCCTTGCGCTGCTTCAGGGCGTCCGTGATGCCGGAAGCGGAAAGAGTTGCCGATCCGCCCCAGGCCACCAGTCCGGGGTTCACCGCCGGGAGAATCACGTTCAGGACGGTCTCTCGGGCCTGGGTCAGGCCGTCCACCAGATATGTCTCGAAATTGTTGTTTTCCAGCCCTTCCTGGGCTTTATGCAGGCGTTTGCTCCAGAATTTGGTCAAATAGTCGCTCATGGGGATGCTCCAGAATATTTCGGTTCACGGTTCAATGGTTCTCGGTTCAAAGGTTCTGGTTGTCCAGAGTCATGGGGCGGATGCAAAAAGAAGCTGGGGCAACGTGGTTCGGGTCATGGTTCCCAGCGTCCGTTGCCGCGGCGCATTTCAATGTGTTCCACGCGTTTCACGCGTTCCACTCGGCCGCGATCACTGATGAAGGAATTGAGCAGCCAGCCCACGAGGCTGATGATCAGCGAGCCGAGCAGGGCGGAGCCGAATCCGGTCACGTGAAAGGAGCCGACCACGCCGGAGACCATCATCAAGAGCAGGGCGTTGATCACGAACAGAAACAGGCCCATGGTCAGGATGGTCGCGGGCAGGGTCAGGATGATCAGGATCGGGCGCAGGACGGCGTTGAGGATGCCGAGTACGGCGGCGGTGGCCAGGGCGGAGAGAAAGCCCGCCGTTTGAATTCCCTCAACCAGGTAGGCCGCTGCCAGAATCGCCACGGTCAGCATCAGCCAGCGCAGAAATATGCCAGGCATGGTCGTCTCCTCGTCAGTGTCACGATTGGGTCATGATTGGTGTCATGGGCGGCGGCGAGCGCCGGGTCTCGCGGGTGCGGACAACATGGTCCGAATGTCCCGCAGTTCCTGGATGATCCCGCTGGTCAACTCATGAACCTGGGCGCTTTCCGTCAACCGGCGTCTGGCGCCGTCGATGGTCAGACCATCTTCGTGGAGCAGCTTTTGAATCCTGCGCAACATGGCCATGTCGTTCTGGGTGTAGAGCCGTTGGCCTTTCTCGGTACGTAAAGGGGCCAACTGGGGAAATTCCGTTTCCCAATAGCGCAACACGTACGGCTCAAGGCCGAGCTCTCGAGCCGCCTCGCCGATACGCAGGCGCTTCGGGCCCGGGGAAATTTCAGGAAACATCCGTTGGGTGCTGGGCATGGCTGGTCCGCTGGATGTAGATTGCGGGAGATTCCGATTACGGGGTGCTCACTGGCTCAGCCTGTAGCAAGAAAACGGAGAAAGAGCCAGACAGGAGAAGAGAGAATTGCTCTCTTCCTCCTTCTCTCTCAGGAAAATCGGACCGGCAGTCGCTCCTGGAGTCGGGAACAGAGCCCTTGGTGGATCTGGTCGATTTCCTCGTTGGTCAGGCTGCGTTCCGGGTGGCGGTAGGTCAGGCGCAGGGTGTGGCGGACCTCATCGGTTTCCGGTTCGGTTTTCGGAAGGAAGCGGTCCGCCAGGATTACATCCTGGAGCAGTTCGATTTCAGAGGACTGAATGGCCTCCAGAATCGCGGCGCAGGTGACGTTTAAGGAGCTGATCACGGTCATGTCCCGGCGGACCGGGGGAAAGGTCGGCAAGGTGGTGAAGCTTTGGACCGACTCGGCCCAGCGACGCTGGAGCAGGTCCAGGTCGATTTCCGCCAGGAACAGTTCCCGCCGGGCGTGACAGGATTCGGCGATTTCCGCGCGGACCTGACCCAGCCAGCCGCAGGACGCGCCGTCCAGGAGAATTTCGGCGCAGGGCAGGCAGATGGAATGGTCGGGCAAAGTCCGGAAGGTGGAGGCGGGCAGGCGCAAATGGCGCAAGAGGTGCTCCACCATGCCTTTGAGGTCGAAGATGTCCACGGAATTAACCACGGACTCCGTAGGATGGGGCCAGCCTTCGGGGTGGCGCTGTCCGGTCAGGGCCAAGCCTAGCCGGGAGGGTTCCCGTGCCCCGGTTTCGGAGCCGGAATCGGGCTGGAAGACCACGGAAGTTTCGAAAAGCCGCAAAGTGGTGTTGCCCTGGGTCAGGTTGTGTCGAACGCTTTGCAGAAGGCCGGGGGCGAGCATGGGCCGCAGGACGTTTTGATCTTCGGAGAGCGGATTGCGCAGGGCGATGGTCGTCACGGCATCGGCCAAGTCGCCCATCAGCCCCATCAAGGTCAGCTCCTGGGTGGAGACGAAGCTGTAGTTGACCACCTCGGTCAACCCAAGGCCCTGCCCCCAGAGCTTGATCCGGCGGCGAAAGTCGGTCTTCGGAGCTAAGGAAGCCAGTTGGTCCAAGGACTTGGCCGCCCGGGGCAGAACCGCCGGGATGCGGTCCAGTCCGTAGCAACGGCCGACTTCCTCGATCAGGTCCGCTTCCCGCTCCAGATCCCGGCGAGAGCCGGGCGGGGTGACGTGCCAGATGGGCTGGTCGTCGTCGGCCACGGTGCAGCCCAGGGCTTGCAGCGTGGTTTTGCAGAAGGCGTCGTCCAGGGCCAGGCCAAGCAGTTTCGCGGCCCGCTGGGGGCGAAAGGAGATGGAAGGGGCCTGCCAGGGCCAAGGCTCGCTTTTGGCCACCCCGCGCAGGACCGTACCGCCGGCGGTTTCCCGGATCAAGGTCATGGCCCGGTCCAGGGCCAAAGCCGAGCCGGGCTGGTCCACCCCGCGCTCGAAGCGGTAGGATGATTCGCTGGACAGGCCCAGGCGGCGCGAGGTCTTGCGGATGGAAATGGGATTGAAGACCGCGCATTCCAGAAGAATGTCCGTGGTCGCCTCCGTGACTTCGGAGTTGGCCCCGCCCATGACCCCGGCCAGGGCCACGGCTTTTTCCGCGTCGTTGATCAGCAGATCGGAGGCCAGCAGGGTGCGTTCTCGTCCGTCCAGAGTGGTAAAGCTTTGGCCTTTTTCGGCCCGGGCAACCCGGATGGCCGGGCCGGCCAGTTTGGCCAGATCAAAGGCGTGCAGGGGCTGGCCCCACTCCATGAGAATATAGTTGGTCACGTCCACCACGTTGTTGATGGGCCGCTGCCCCACGGCCAGCAGTCGACGCTTCAACCACGTCGGGCTGGAGGCGATGCGGATGCCCTGGATGACCCGGGCTTGGTACAAGGGGCAAAGGTCGGGTTCGTCGATGACGATGGACACGGCCTCGGAGCACTCCGAGCCTTCCTCGGTCAACCGCGTTGTCGGCAGGTTCAGGGGAAGGTTGAATTCCGCGGCTACCTCTCGGGCCAGACCGAGCACGCTGAGACAGTCGCCGCGGTTCGGCGTGATGGAGATGTTCAGGACTTCGTCCTTCAGGTCCAGAACACGTAGCAGGCTGTGTCCCAGGTTGAAGTGGCCTTCCAAAACCATGATTCCATCGCTTTCGTCACCCAGCCCCAGTTCGATCTCTGAACAGATCATGCCCTGGGAGGTCTCTCCGCGGATCTCGGTATCGACGATTTCCTTGCCGTCCGGAAGGATCGCGCCGGGCTTGGCCACGGCCACGAGTTGCCCCCGGGCCACGTTTGGCGCGCCGCAAACAATGGGCAACGTTTTGACCTGGCCGATGTCCACCTTGCACAGGCTGAGCCGGTCCGATCGCGGGTGACGGTCGCACTCAAGCACTCTACCTACGACTACGTTGGCTAAATGGGCGAAGGGGCGGATGATCTCTTCCACTTCCAGACCAAGCATTGTCAGGCGGTCGGCCAATTGTTCGGCCGTACCTTCATATGGCGTGAACTCGCGCAGCCAGTTCAAACTTAAAAGCATGGGAAACCTCGAAGGAGAGAATTCAGAAGTCGGAATTCAGTATTCAGGAGGGCCGAAGACGGTGTGACGTGATCCTGGGGCGGAAGGGTGATTTCCGAGCAAAGAAGACGCGGACGGGTCTTCACGCCTCATAAAGACTGGCCGGAAAGATTGGCCGGATCAGCCGAATTGGGAGACGAACCGGACGTCGTTTTCGAAGAACATGCGCAGGTCGCCGATGCCGTATTTGAGCATGGCTACCCGCTCCACGCCCAGTCCGAAGGCGAAGCCGGTGTACACTTCGGGGTCGTACTCCACTGCCGTAAAGACCGCCGGATCGATCATGCCGCATCCCAGGATTTCCAGCCAGCCGGTCTGCTTGCAGACCCGGCAGGTCTTACCGGCGCAGACGCCCCGGCCGCTGCAGAGCATGCAGGAAATGTCCACTTCCGCGCTGGGTTCGGTGAAAGGAAAAAAACTGGGACGGAAGCGGACAACGGTGTCCGGACCGAAGATTTGATGCACGAAGGCGGTCAAGGTGCCGCGCAGGTCGGCCATGCTCACGTCCTTGTCCACGAGAAAGCCTTCGATCTGGTGAAACATCGGGGTGTGCGTCAGGTCGGAGTCCCGGCGGTAGACCTTGCCCGGCGCAATGGCGGCCAGAGGTGGGGTTTTGCGCTGCATGGTGCGGACCTGCAAAGGCGAAGTGTGCGTCCGCAACAGGGTGTTTTCCCCGATATAGAACGTGTCCTGCATGTCCCGGGCCGGGTGGTCCGGGGGCAGGTTCAAGGCTTCGAAATTATAGAAGTCCGTTTCCAGTTCCGGGCCTTCCACAACCTCGAACCCCAGTGAGACGAAGGCCTGGCAAATTTCCTCGGTGACCAGGGTCACCGGGTGGAGGCTGCCCAGCCATTGAGAGCGCCCGGGTAGCGACGGGTCGAAGCGGGCCAGGAGCTCGTGCTCCTTGCGCCGCTCCAATTCCCGCAAGCGGGCTTCCATTCGTTCCTGGAGCCGAGCCTTGACCTGATTGGCCTTTTGGCCCAAGGCCGGGCGCTGATCCGGGGGCGTCTTGGCCAGGCCGGACATCAACCCGGCCAAGCGTCCCTTGCGACCCAGGTAAGCCACGCGGATGGATTCGACTTCAGCGGCAGTGTCGGCCGAAGCCAATCCAAGGTCCAGGGCCTGAGCCAGCTCGTCCAACTGCTCGGCCAGATCGCTGGAGCGTTCCGTGTGCGAATCGATCATGATCAGGCCAGTTTGGCTTTGGCCATTTCGGCCAGCTTGCCGAAGTGTTCCTTTTCCCGAACAGCCAGATCGGCCAGAACCTTGCGGTTCAGTTCGATGCCTGCCTGGGACAGGCCGTGCATGAATTTACTGTAGGACAGACCGTGGACCCGGGCCGCGGCGTTGATGCGCATGATCCACAGGGCGCGAAATTCGCGCTTGCGAACCTTGCGGTCGCGATAGGCGTACGCCAGGGCGCGCTCCACCGTGACGCGAGCGGTGCGGTACAGTCTGCTGCGGGCGCCGCGATAGCCCTTGGCCATATCCAGATATTTTTTGTGCCGGCGGTGGGCCGCCAAGCCGCGTTTTACACGCATGGACTCAACCTCCTCGTTGGTGAAAGGCAACCGGCCCGTGTTTGAAAATCTTAACCACAGGCCGGAGAATCATTGATAAATCCAAACCCTATTTCGCAAAAGGGATCATCTTGCGCACGGACTTCACATTGGCCGGCGCGAGGATGGTGTCCTTGCCTAACTGTCGTTTTCGTTTCGGACTTTTCTTGGTCAGAATATGGCTCATGAAGGCCTTGCGGCGCTTGATTTTTCCGGAGCCGGTCAACTTGAACCGCTTGGCGGCGCTTTTCCGAGTCTTCATTTTCGGCATGGTCGTTCTTCTCCTTACGGACTGAATGGACAAATATATATCGTCAGCCGTGACTTTCCACGGCGTTCCGATTTTTTTCTATAACTACTTCAGCTCATCCGAGCATGAACTGCGCTGGATAGCGACAACGCGTCCGCCCTTGCGGGTCTTATTGATTCGCAGGCACCACGGAAAACACGTCATTCCCGCGAAGGCGGGAATCCAGCCTCGGAATGTGGCTCTACCCTGAATGTGCTGAACAGCTACTTTTTCTTTTCCACGGCACTGAGCACCATATTCATGGTACGTCCTTCCATGGACGGCTGTTGGTCGATCTTGGCCTCTTCGCCCAGTTCTTCCAAGACCCGCTTCAACACCATTTCACCGCGGTCGCGGTGCATCATTTCCCGTCCCCGAAAGGCCACGGTGACCTTGCACTTGTCGCCGGCCTCCAGGAAGCGGCGGATGTGCTTGAGCTTGGTTTCAAAGTCGTGATCGTCCGTCTTGGGGCGGAACTTGATTTCCTTGAGCTGGATCAGGGTCTGCTTTTTTCGGCCTTCCTGCTGCTTTTTTTGCAGTTCGTACTTGTATTTTCCGAAATCCATGACCCGACAGACCGGAGGACTAGCTTCCGGAGAAACTTCAACCAAGTCAACTCCCTGACTTTCCGCGTACTGGAGAGCCTCGGCCAGAGGCAGAATTCCAACCTGCTTGCCGTCCTCCCCGATGACTCGAACTTCTTGAGCCCGGATCTGCTTGTTGCAGCGGGTACGTTTAACCGAGGTAATAGGGCATTCCTCCGCGTTTGAAAGGTTCACTGGACTCGTCCCTGATCATGGCCGCGAACTGACCCAGAGACTGCTCGCCGCGATTCTCACCGGTCCTGGTGCGGACGTTCACGGCTTGGGACTGGGCCTCCCGTTCGCCGATCACGAGCATGAACGGGATTTTTTGCATCTGGGCTTCGCGGACCTTATAGCCCAGTTTTTCATTGCGCAAATCGGTTTCCACCCGGAATCCCTCGGCTTGCAACCGCCGGACGCACTCTTCGGCCCAGGGGTTCTGGGCGTCCGTGACCGTGAGAATCCGAGCCTGGACCGGGGCCAACCAAACCGGAAACGCTCCGGCGTAGTGCTCAACGAGAATCCCCAGGAACCGTTCCAGGGCTCCCAGGATCACCCGGTGGAGCATGACCGGTCGGTGCCGATTGCCGTCCTGACCGGTGTAGTACAGGTCGAAGCGTTCCGGCAGGGTGAAGTCGCACTGAATCGTGGAGCATTGCCAGCGGCGATCTAGGGCATCCTTGAGCTTGATGTCAATCTTTGGTCCGTAAAAGGCGCCGTCGCCGGGGTTGACGGCATATTCCAGCCCCAGGGTTTCCAGGGCGTTGGTCAGGGCCGCGGTGGCCCGCTCCCAGTCCGCGTCCGAGCCGATGGACTTCTCCGGGCGGGTGCTCAAGGCCACTTCGTATTCAAACCCGAAAAGCCCCATCACATCCTGGATAAGGTGCAGGATGGCGATGATTTCATCCTGGAGTTGATCCGGGCGGCAGAGGATATGGGCGTCGTCCTGGGTGAACTGGCGAACCCGCAGCAGGCCGTGAAGCACGCCGGACTTCTCGTGGCGCTGGACCGTGCCCAGCTCGAAAAACCGGAGCGGCAGGTCCCGGTAGCTGCGAACCTGGGACTTGTAGATCAACATATGGGCTAGGCAGTTCATGGGTTTGACGCCGTAGGCCTGTTCGTCGATCTCCGTGAAATACATATTCTCCCGGTAATTGTCGTAGTGGCCGGAACGTTCCCAGAGTTCGCGGCGCAGCATCTGCGGACCCTGGACCAGCTGGTAGCCCCGGCGCAGGTGTTCCCGGCGTTCGAAATGTTCCAAAAGGAAGCGCAGCATCGCTCCTTTAGGATGAAAAATGGGCATGCCCGGGCCGGCTTCCTCGCAAAAGCTGAACAGGTCCAATTGAACGCCCAGCTTGCGGTGGTCGCGTTTCTTGGCCTCTTCCAGGCGATGCAGGTGTTTTTGAAGGTCCTTTTCCGAGGCAAAGGCCGTTCCGTAGATCCGCTGAAGCATGGGCTTGGATTCGTCGCCGCGCCAGTAGGCCCCGGCCACGGAGGTCAGCTTGACCGCTTTGACGAATCCAGTGGACGGCACGTGCGGGCCCCGGCAAAGGTCCGTGAAACCGCCGTGTTCATACAGGGAAACCGTGCCGTCTTCCAGGGCGTCCAAAATCTCCAGTTTATAGGTCTCGCCCATGCTTTCGAAAAGATTTCGGGCGTCTTGTTTGGAGATGCTTCGACGTTTGAAGGGCTGGTCCTGGGCGATGCTCTTGGCCATTTCGGCTTCGATGGCTTCCAGATCCTGAGGGGTGAAGGGACGTTCGAAGTCGAAGTCGTAGTAGAATCCGTTCTCGATGTCCGGGCCGATGGTCACCTTGGCCGTGGGAAACAGGCGCTGGACAGCCTCGGCCATGATGTGGGCGGCGCTGTGACGGATCATGGCCAAGCCTTCCGGGCTGGACATGTCCACGGCTTCAAGATTGGTGCATTGGGCGGGATCGACGGGAGTGTGGACGTCGAGCAGACCCGAGGCGCTACGGCACCCTACAGCGGTCTTCAACTTTTTTTTGCTCAACGCGAGGGACAAAATTTGACCGCAGTTCTCATTTTCGACGATTTCCAGCTGCTGGTCGCCTATTTTGATATGCACTCCCGATACTCCTTGCCCGGAATTGACCTGTCCGGAACCCGACCACCCGAAATCGTCAGAGTCGACATCTTTTTCAAACGTTGAGATGAGTTCGTTCGGAAATTTCGTTCTGGTTTCGAATGGTCTTCAAATAAAGCAGGGAGGCCTGGGCCTCCCTGCGTGGATGCGTGATGGTAGGCACGAGGAGATTTGAACTCCTGACCCCTTGCGTGTCAAGCAAGTGCTCTCCCCCTGAGCTACGCGCCTGTTCCTGTTCGCGGTACCTGCCCGCAATGATGCTTGCGGCAAAAAGGGTCTTTGCCTTTCGTTCGTGAAAAAGTCAAGCTTTTTGGAGGTGGAAAATGTATTTTTCTTTTCCACATTTTCATGGGCCGGTCATTCGAAAAAATCCGGTTTATCGATTGATTGTCCTTGGCTGTTCAATTATGGGTTCGAGGAAGATCGTTTGATGGAAGAGAATCGATTTCGGGTGGAGCTCATATTTGATTAAGAGAGACCACCTGATTCGTCAGTGTAATGATGATGTTGTATTTATCTTGGAGGAAAATCTGATCATGACCGACTTGGCGAAGGAAGAACAACGTTTTTCACGAAAGATTGGCGCGTTACGCGCGAAAGGCAATTTTCCGGCGGCCATGCTGACCCTTTTGGAAACAGTGGGGGGGAGACAATTCCAGGCCATGGTTGAGCAGGCGTCCAGAGGCGACGCTTCGTCCGGATTGCCCGAGTTGACGGCTCCTGAACGGCATGTTCAGGGCGCCAGCTTGTTGCCGCGGGCCTCCTTTCCCCTGGATCTGGAACCGGCTCGCGCACTGTTGGCGACCATCCTGGAAGATGTCCGGGCCGCGGGGTCGGAGCTGGAGATCGGCGCTGACCGGGTGATGGAAGCCCTGGAGACCGAGGAACTCACCGTCGAGCGACTGTTTCAGGCGTATCTGGATGAAGACCAGGATTTTTTCGCCGTCTGGGCCGGGAAAACTCCGACCACGCCGAAGTTGTTGTTCTTTCTTGCGCAAAGCGCACTGACGCCGTTCATCAAAAGCTTGGCTCGCCGGATCGTCGAGGCGCGTCCGCTGAACGGTGTTTGGGAGCACGGCCACTGTCCGGTCTGTGGGAGCCTGCCGTATCTTTCCAGCCTGGAAACTCGCGAAGGGCTGCGGAAGATGCACTGTTCCTTCTGTCAAACCGCGTATCGCGTCGCGAGGATCGGATGCGTGTACTGCGGTGAGCGGGATCCGCAAAAGTTGCACTATTTCGATGTGGAGGACCTGCCCGGATTCCGGGTCGATCTTTGCGATCAGTGCCGGATGTACGTCAAAACCGCCGACTTTCGACAACTGGACAGAATCTCCGTTCCGGTGCTGGACGACCTGGAATCCTTGGCCATGGACGTACTGGCCCAGGCCAGGGGGCATGTCCGGCCGACCTTGTCGGCATTCGGTTTCTAGCCCTGATCCACGGGCTGCCGTCAACCAATCCGGACACATTACACTGGTTGCGAGTGAGGATGACGACCATGAATCAGGGAGGGTCGCCGGCCGGAGTCGTGCTGGCCGGCGGCAAGAGCAGTCGGCTGGGCCATGACAAGGCGCGGATCGTTTTTTCCGGGGTCAGTTTGCTGTCCCGATCCGTAGATCTGCTCAAGCGCCACTGCGACACGGTGCATGTTGTCGGAAGGCTGTCGGATGACCATGGGCTTAACGTACCGAGTTTTCTCGACGCCGTCCCGGGGCGCGGTCCGGGAGGAGGAATTGCCACTGCCTTGAGTCGTCTTGGTCGACCATGTTTGGTGCTGTCCTGCGATCTGCCCCTGATGGATGACCGGACGTTGCGTCGCCTTAAAGCCGGATGGCGGGAAAAGCCGGACACGGCCCTGATGACGACTTTCCAGCAGGAAGACACCGGATACATCGAGGCTCTGGTTGCGATGTATGAACCCGAGGCCCTGCCTCTGCTGGAGCGAGCGTTTGACCAGGGGCTGTATCAACTCAACCGGATTCTGACCGAGTCCATGAGGCATCATATCCCCTATCCGCGGTCCGAAGCGACGCCGTTTTTCAACGTCAATCACCCGGCTGATCTTTCCATGTTGCGCTATCTGGAGGCGACAACGAACGGTTCTTGGAGAAAGGGGGCCGTTTAACTGTCCGTTGAAAAACTCCCAATTGCCGCGTCACTGCAAAAAGTTCAAACTCTCACGTATGAATAAATACGCT
The DNA here is from genome assembly GCF_000717475.1 of Desulfonatronum thiodismutans. NCBI lineage: Bacteria > Pseudomonadati > Thermodesulfobacteriota > Desulfovibrionia > Desulfovibrionales > Desulfonatronaceae > Desulfonatronum > Desulfonatronum thiodismutans. The sequence goes on along the minus strand of NZ_JPIK01000004.1, from coordinate 288,591 downwards.
TCAAAATTGAACTTTTTTTGCTCCTTGCACTTGAGGTTTTTGAACGAACAGTAAAATGCGGATATTTCAACAACTAAAGTGGTATTTCAACCGTCAACCATCAAACATCAACGAGTTACGGTGATGTCATGAGCGAACTCCGCGTATTGCTGATCCATCCCGATCCCCAGTTGCGCCATGAATTGCGGCGGCAACTGCGCGAAGTGGACGGGGTGAAGGTGCTGGGGGAGGCTGTTTCCGCATTTGAGGCCATGGAACTGTTGGAAGGGGTCGGCTACCATGCCTTTTTCCTGGGAGTGGAGCTGCCGGACGGAGTCAGCGGCCTGGAACTTGCCCAGATTCTCGGGCAGCGCAAGCGTCGTCCAGCCATGGTCTTTTTGGCCGCGGACGAAGCCCACGCCTTCAAGGCCTTTGAACTGGGGGCCACGGACTACCTGCTCTGGCCATGCACCGACGAGCGGCTGAAGCGCACGTTGGCCCGGCTGCGTCGACTCCCGGCCGACGCGCATATCGCCGAGCCCGAGGGCAACTCCAGGCAAGCCGTGGATTTCGGGGGCGACGAGGAAACCTTGCAGATCGCCATGGGCGAGGAGGAAGAAGACAATTTCCTCAAGGCATTGCGCCAAGCCTGGGATTATAACCAGACTCGTCCGGTGGAGATCGAGAAGTTGCCCATAACCCTGGATGGTCGTGTGATTCTGGTGCCCTATAGCCAGATCGTCTTTGTTGAAGCCTACGAAGACTACAGTTTCGTGCATACCAATCAGGACAAATACCTGACCTCGTTCCGTTTAAAGTATTTGGAGGACCGTTTGCGCTCGCACCGTTTCTTTCGAGTGCATCGTAAGTTTCTGGTCAACCTGGAACTGGTTACGGAAATCGCCTCTCTGCCGGGCAGCAACTTCATGCTCCGAACCACGGGAAAAAAGCGCATCGAGCTGCCGGTCAGCCGCCGTCGCATCGCGGATTTGAAGCAGATTCTCGGCCTCTGAGTTCACGGCGATCTTTGCCGTTTACCCTTTCCCCCTTCCCTTTCGTCGATAATCAATGCGGCATTCCGGCTGGTTCGTGTTCTGGATGCAGCCGTACCGGGAACCACGATGGGATGGTTCGTTATCGGTCCGTGCGCCACGCGCACGTCATGTCACGACGTTCATAAGCTCACCGCCAAGGAGGAGACATCATGTCACAAGACGGCGCTCTGGAAACCTTGCTTCACGAGGATCGCGTCTTTCGGCCTTTGCCGCAGATGGTCATCGAGGCCAATGCCAATCCCCAAACCCTGGAAAACGCCCGCAGACAGGCCGTGGACGACCCTTTGGCCTACTGGGAGGAGGCCGCCAAAGAGCTGGAGTGGTTCCGGAAGTGGGACAAGGTTCTGGATGACAGCGACGCCCCGTTCTACAAATGGTTCACCGGAGCCAAGTGCAACATCGTCCACAACGCTCTGGACCGGCACATCAAGACGGCGAACAAGAACAAATTGGCCATTATCTGGGAAGGCGAGGCCGGTGATTCCCGGAAAATGACCTATTTCGAATTGTACCGGGCGGTAAACAAATTTGCCAACGCTCTCCGCTCCCTGGGCGTCCAGAAGGGCGATCGGGTTCTTTTGTACATGCCCCCTTTGCCGGAAACCGTGATCGCCATGCTGGCCACGGCCAAGGTCGGAGCCATCCACAGCATGGTCTTCGCCGGTTTTTCGGCCAAGGCCATGCGCGATCGGATTGAGGACGCCCAGCCTAAGATTATCGTCACCGCTGACGGGTTTTACCGCAACGGTCGGGCCGTGCATCTGAAGTCCATCGTCGACGAGGCCCTGATGGGGCCTGTCTGCGACTGCGTGGAAACCGTGGTGGTCGTGCATCGGGCCAACGTCCAGGTGGAAATGCAGGAAGCCCGCGACCTCTGGTACGAGGAATTGGTCCGGGCGGAAAGCTCCGAATCGCCGACCGAGTCCATGGACTCCGAGGACATGCTTTTTCTGCTCTACAGTTCCGGGACCACGGGAAAACCCAAGGGTATCGTGCATACCCACGGCGGCTACCAGGTGGGCATCAACCGCACCCTGAACTGGGTCTTTGACATTAAGCCCACGGACATCTTCTGGTGCACCGCGGACGCCGGCTGGATCACCGGGCACAGCTACGTGGTTTACGGACCGCTCATCGCCGGAACCACCACGGTCATCTTTGAGGGCCATCCGCTCTATCCCCAGGCCGATCGGGTCTGGGACCTGATCGCCAAGTACGGCGTAACCATCCTCTACACCGCGCCGACCCTGGTCCGAATGCTGATGCGCTTCGGCACCCAGTATCCCAAGAAGCACGACCTGTCCTCGCTGCGCATCCTCGGCTCGGTGGGTGAGCCCATCAACCCCGAAGCCTGGGTCTGGCTGTACAAGAACATCGGCCGCTCCGAGTGCCCGCTGGTGGACACCTGGTGGCAGACCGAGACCGGCTCGATCATGATCAGTCCGCTCCCGGTCAGCGTGCTCAAGCCGGGCTCCTGCACCAAACCGTTGCCGGCCATCGATGCGGACGTGGTGGACGAAAAGGGCAACCCCGTGCCTCCGGGCAAGGGCGGGCTGCTGATCATCCGCAAGCCCTGGCCGTCCATGGTTCGGACTCTGTACAAGGATCCGGAGCGTTACAAGAAGACATATTGGGAGAAAATTCCCGGCGTGTATCTAGCTGGGGACATGGCTCGCAAGGACGAGGACGGATACATCTGGATCCAGGGCCGCTCGGACGACGTGATGAACATCGCCGGACACCGCCTGGGTTCCGCGGAGCTGGAAAGCGCGTTGGTGGCTCACAAGGCCGTGGCCGAGGCCGCGGCCATCGGCATCCCGGACAAGATCAAGGGCGAGGTGGCCAAGGCCTTCGTTACCCTGAAAGAGGGATTCGAGGGGTCCGACGACCTGGTCAAGGAACTCAAGGTGCATATCCGCAACGAACTCGGCCCCGTGGCCATCGTCAAGACCATCGAGTTCCGGGAAAAACTGCCCAAGACCCGCAGCGGAAAGATCATGCGCCGGGTGCTCAAAGCCGAGGAACTCGGCCAGGAAGTGGGGGATACCTCCACGTTGGAAGACTAGTAGCGTTGGTAGGGGCACGCCGTGCCTCTACCAACGCCGTTATACCAAAAAGGCCGGTGCGAGAGCACCGGCCTTTTTGGCGTTTGGAGTAGGAAAGGAACGGTCATTCATCACTCCGCCGGGCACTCGTCTTTCGCCTGGGCCCGCATTCCATCGATGACCGTGTTCAATTCGGCGGCCATCCGGGCCAGTTCGGAGACGGCCTGGGCGGATTGGTTCATGACTTCGCTGGTTTCCGCGGAGATTCGGTTGATGTCCTCCACTCCGCGGTTGATCTCCTCACTGGTGGCGGACTGCTGTTCCGCGGCGGTGGCGATGGAGCGGACCTGGTCCGCGGCCTGTTCGGCCAGGGCCAGGATTTCCTGCAGGGTCGCGCCGGAGGCGTTGGCCCGAGCCGTGGCCTCGGCGACCGCCTCGGCGGCCTTGTCCATGCCGTCGATATTGGTCCTGGTTCCTTGCTGAATGTCCGAGATGGCTTGCCCGACCTCCTTGGTGGCGTTCATGGTCTTTTCCGCCAGCTTGCGCACTTCGTCGGCCACCACGGCGAATCCGCGTCCCGCGTCACCGGCCCGAGCCGCCTCGATGGCCGCGTTCAGGGCCAGGAGGTTGGTCTGGTCCGCGATGTCCTCGATCACGGTCATAATTCGACCGATCTGGTCGGCCTGTTGCCCCAGCCGGCCGAGGTTGGCCTTCAGTTCCTCGGACTGTTGCTGGACTTTGTTGATGGCCGCCACGGATTCGCCCACCACTTTCGCGCCCTCCAGGGCCTTGGTCCGAGACAGGTCCGAAGCTTCGGCGGCCTGGGAGGCGTTTCTGGCCACTTCCAAGACCGTGGCGTTCATTTCCTCCATGGCCGTGGCCGTCTCGCCGGTCCGGTCCCGCTGCTGCTCCGCGCCCCGGCTGGCCTGCTCCACCTGGGCGGCCAACTCTTCGGCGGCCGAGGCCATGGAGTTGGAGACCTGGGTGGCCTGTGATGCCGCCTTGGAGATGATCTCGTTCTGCTCGCAGATTTGAGCTTCCTTGGTTTTCAGGGTGGTCATGTCCACGTAGAGGCAGAAGCCGCCGATGCAGACGCCGTCCAGATCGTACAAGGGGCAGACGTTGGCCAGGACGTGGCGCACCCCGCCTTTATGTCCGGTAATGCTCACTTCCAGGTTGCGAAAGACCTCGCCGGTCTTGATGGCCTTGCCCACGGCGGTCTGGCGTGAGGGGTCGTTATAGAAGATTTCCGCCAGAGTCCGGCCAAGCTGTTTTTTCGGCGGGCCGTCGATCTGAACCATGTCCAGACAGGCCTGGTTCGTAAACAAGGCCCGTTCCTTGGTGTCCACCAGCAGAAACGGCGTGGGCAGTCCTTCGATAATCCCCTTGCTCAGACCCTTTTCGTGCTTCAAGGCATGGGACACGGCCTCCAGGGCCGTGAACAGGCTTGGCAGGCTCTTCGCTCCCCGGCTGGCCTCCAAAGTGCCCTTCTGAAAATTCCCTTCAGCGAGATCTTTCAGCACGGCGGATGCCTCGGCCAGCGCGCGGTTCTGGAGCATCAGCGGCGTCCCCACGACGAACAGGGCGACAAGACCGGCCGCGGCCGTCGTGATGGCTCCGGTGAGTCCGGACGCACCGCTCAAAAACGTGGCGAGCACGGTGCCGACAATGGCTAGGATGCCGATCGCAATGGCTGGAACGGCAAGTTTAGAGGTATCCATAGAGCCTGTCTCCTTGGCTGGCTGATGTGGATGAGAATCGTGGCGGGAAAATGGTGTCCGTTCGCCTTCCTGGTCCAGGACATTTTGATCACATTTGAGGCAATTTACAAGTTATGTAAAGATACTAGCCTAATGAAAAAACACTGGGCAAATAGGGATTTTCGCGGAACCTGGGCGCCTTGTTTCCGTACCTGGGTTTAATCGCTACCCGGCGGTTTCGAAGATCGCCTCGATGGGGCCTTGTAGGAGCAGGAAATCAACGGCCTGGACGGCGATGAAGGCGATGTCCGGGCCGTCCAGAAAGTCATGCAGGTGTGGCAAGCGTCGACGGAGGATGTCCGCGACGGCACGGCATTGTTCCGGATCTTCGAGGGCTTCGGCCCGTCCGTGTACGGTCAGGGCTTTGGTTTTTCCGCGGTCCTGTTCGGGATGCGCACCGCGATCGTCCAGGAGCAGGCTGACCTTCGGATTGGCCTTGAGGTTTGCGAACTTGTTGGTGTTGCGGTAGGTGGCCATGAAAAAGGTTGTGAAATCCTCGGAAGGGGCGAAGCCCATCAGGGACGTGTGCGGCTGGTTGTCCTGAGATGTGGCGAGAACACAGCTTTGCTGACCTTGAATCAGAGCGCGGATGACTTCGTGCATGGTTGTGGTCCTTCAGGCTGCCTCTGAGAATGGCTTTTTGGAACTGTCGTTCTTCATGGTTGTTTTTTTGAACAGGTAGCGACTGGCGGTTGTCTTGTCGAGTCCATAGGAGTGTAGAATGACGAAAGATCTTCAGGGCCGGATGAATCGGCTGGCCCGGGATGCCCGTGACGCGGCCAGGCTGACGGCCAACGCCGAAGGCAGACGCAAGGACGAGGTGCTTCGGGAGCTGGCCCGGCTGTTGCGGGACCGGGCCGGGCAGGTGCTGGAAGCCAACCAGAAGGACGTGGACGCGGCCCTGGCCGCCGGGTTGGACGCGGCCAGGGTGGACCGGCTGCGGATAACTGAGGCGACCGTCGAGGCCATGGCCCAGGCCTGCCTGGAGGTCATGGCCCAAACTGATCCGGTGGGCGAGATCGAAAGCATGTGGCAGCGGCCCAATGGGCTGCGGTTCGGGCGGATGCGCGTGCCCCTGGGCGTGGTGATGATGATCTACGAATCTCGGCCCAACGTAACCATCGAGGCGGCCATCCTGACCCTTAAGGCCGGCAATGCGGCCATCCTGCGGGGCGGTTCCGAGGCCTTCCATTCCAATCAAGTCCTAGCCGAGTTGATCGCGGAGGCGCTGCGGGCCGCCGGGCTGCCGGAGGCCGCGGTCCAACTGGTGCCGGTCACGGACCGGGAGGCTGTGAGGCATTTGCTGAAGCTGGACGAGTTCATCGACGTGGTCATTCCACGCGGCGGCGAGTCCCTGATTCGGGCCGTGGCCGACCAGGCCACCATGCCCGTGTTGAAGCATTATAAAGGTGTGTGCCACATATACGTGGACCAGGGCGCGGACCTGGACAAGGCTCTGGAGATCGTCTTCAACTCCAAAGTGCAGCGCTGCGGGGTGTGTAACGCTTTGGAATGTTTGCTGGTGCACCAGGACGAGGCGCGAATCTTCCTGCCCAAGGTCGCGGAACGTCTGGGGGCCGCGGAGGTGCGTTTCAAGGCCTGCCCGGAAAGCCTGCCCCTGCTCAAGTCCAAGGCCGATGCCGACCCAGCCGAGGAAGGCGACTGGGGTAGGGAGTTTCTGGCCCTGGTCCTGGCCGTGCGGGTGGTCCGGGACATGGATCAGGCCCTGGAGCACATCGCCCTTTACGGCTCCAACCATACCGAGGCCATCCTCACCAGAGACCATGACCGGGCCATGCGCTTTCTGCGCGAGGCCGACGCCTCCCTGGTCCTGGTGAACGCCTCCACCCGGTTCAACGACGGCGGTCAGCTCGGCCTGGGCGCGGAAATCGGGATCAGCACGTCCAAGCTGCACGCTTACGGTCCCATGGGAGTTCGGGAACTGACCGGCGTGAAATTCGTCGGCCTTGGTCAGGGGCAGGTTCGGGAATGAACCTGAAAAGGACGTAACAGTCCCTTGAAATACCCCCAATTGCTGCGTCGCTGCAAAAAGTTCAAACTCTCCGTTTGAATAAATACGCTTCGTCCGTGAACTTTTTTTGCTCCTTGCACTTGGGGTTTTTGAACGGACTGTGGATAAGGACTTTTTCAACACTCAGGTAAGGTGACGGCTGCATGAAGGTCGGCGTTTTCGGCGGGTGCTTCAACCCCGTGCATCACGGCCATCTGCGTCTGGCCGTTGAAGCCCTGGAAATCCTTGGGCTGGACCGGGTGGAACTGGTTCCGACCGCAATCCCGCCGCACAAGGGGCAGCGAGGACTGTTGCCTTTTGGCCTGCGTTGCCGCTTGGTGCAGAAGGCTCTTCATGGGCTTCCCGGCCTGCATTGCTCCTTGGTCGAGGGCGGTCGGCCCGGTCCGTCTTACACCGGAGATACGCTGGAAGAGCTGGCTCGGGCGATGCCCGGAAGCCGGCTCTTTTTTTTGCTCGGCGTCCCGGACCTGCTGACCCTGCCGTCCTGGAAAGACGGCCTGGCCCTGACCCGCAAGGCTCACTTCGTGGCCGTGGCCCGGCAGGACATGGCCCTGGAAACTACCCGTGAATTCGTGCGTTCCCATTGGCCCGAAGCCGACGAAACCGTCTATCCCGGGTGGATGAAAAGCCCCGGCAACATGGTTTGCGAGTGGAGGTTGGGGCCGGGCAGCGGGAATATCCTGTTGATTCGCCCCCCCTATCTGGATATCAGCGCGACCATGATTCGGGACTATTGGAGCGCGGGCCGGGATATCCGTTTTTTTTTGCCGGACCTCGTGCTGGCCGAATTGACCCGGAAGCGGCGCTTGGTTGAGCGGTATTGGGCAAAGCAAGAGGCTAGGAGTGACGTCGGACAAGTCGGCGGCGTCAAAGCCCGCCCACCGAGAGGAGGCTGCATCCATGGCCGATGATTCGTCGCGAGACCTGGGGGAGCGGGGCGGATGGGACTGTCGGAACGGACGGGACGAGCAGGACGGAAGCAGGTCGGTATCGGCATGCCTTGCCTGTGCATTGTCCTCCAAGGGGGTAGGCACGGAGTGTAAATTTTCCGAATATCTCTGGTACACCCTCGGATGTACGATGCTCGGACTTTTGTTCATCGTCGGCAGGTATAACGCCACGCTCTTTCAGGCCGTGACCGAGGTCATTTCCATTGCCGTGGCCTGGGCCGTATTCATGTTGGTCTGGAACGCACGGCGGTTCATCAACAACGACGCCTTGCTTCTGCTGGGCTCGGCCTATTTGTTCATCGGCTTCACGGATCTCTTGCACGCTTTGGCCTTCCTGCAAAGGGATATTTTCCGCGATGCGCCGAACGTGGACCTTCCAGCTCAACTCCGGCTCGTTGGGCGGTACATGGAGGGGCTGGCAATGCTGCTGTTCTCGCTGGTCCTGGGCCGCACCTTCCGTCCTTTCTTCGGGTTGTTATTTTGGGCCGCTTTGGCACTTTTCCTGTTGACCGCCATTTTTTACTGGCAGGTGTTTCCAGTCACGTATGTGGATGGCGAGGGGATGGCTCCCTTCAAGCTGTGGAGTGAATTCGTCGTCTGCGTGTTCCTGCTGTTCGCCCTGGTGGTGCTTTTCCACCGTCGCGATTTGCTCGACGTCAGGGTTTACAGGCTGATTTTCCTGGCCGTGGTCGCCTCTCTGGCGTCAGAATCCACGTTTATCTTCCAGGAGTACGTCGGCGTTCATTCCAACGCCCTCGGCCCGTTACTGAAAATCATTTCATACCTGTTCGTCTACCTGGCCTTGATTCGTTCCGGGCTGATCCACCCCTTGGATTTGATGTACCGGGACTTGGAACGGGAAAAGGCTGAACTGCTGGCAACCAGACAGCACCTGAACTTGGTTTTCGATACGGCCCCGGCCTTGATCTGGCAGAAAAACCGGGATGGAACGTATCTGGAGGTGAACAAGACTTTTTGCCAAACCGTCGGGCTGGAGCGGGGGCAGGTCATTGGCGGGACTGATTACGACATATTTCCACCGAAGATTGCACGGAAATACGTTTTGGACGACCAGGAAGTACTGCGCACGGGCCGCGCCAAGATCGGCATTGAGGAGCAGTATGTCGGCACCTCGGGGAAGCTGGGGTGGGCCGTGACGGACAAGCTGGTCTACCGTGACCGGAACGGAAACATTGCCGGAACCATCGGCTTTGCCAAGGACGTCGCCGAGCGCAAGCTTGCCCAGGTGCGCGAAAAGACCCAGCAGGAACAGCTGGCTCAGGCCGCCAAAATGACCGCGCTGGGCACCCTGGTGGCCGGCGTGGCCCACGAGGTGAACAACCCCAACAATTTCATCATCTTGAATACGCCTCTCCTGGAAGAGGTCTGGGCCGACTCCCTGCCGGTTCTGGAGGCGCACCATGCCGGGCATCCGGAGTTCATGCTGGCCGGGATGCCCTATCCGCGGATGCGAGACAACGTGTCCAGGCTGTTCTCTGGGATCCATGAAGGCAGCAAGCGGATCAAGCGGATCGTGTCCGAGCTGAAGACGTTTGCTCGGCAGCTGCCTCTGGATATGGGCAGCGAGGTGCGGCTGAATCAGGTTGTCGAAGCGGCCCTGACCATGCTCCGCAAGACTATCGCCGAGCATACCAATTTGTTCGAGACGCGATTGGACCCGAATCTTCCTCCGGTGCGGGGCGACTTTCAGAAATTGGAGCAGGTGGTGGTCAATCTGCTGATCAACGCCTGTCAGGCCCTGCCGGACAAGGAACGCCGGATCGTCCTGGAAACCTACTCCGATTCGGACGAGGAAGCCGTGGTTTTGCGCATCACTGATGAAGGTGAGGGGATCGCCCCGGAGAACATCGAGCGGATCTGCGATCCATTCTTCAGTACCCGGCACAATGTCGGCGGTACCGGCTTGGGCTTATCCATCACCTCGTCGATCATCCAGAGCCATAAAGGCCGGATGACCTTCGATTCCGCGCCGGGTTTGGGGACCACCGTGACGATTTTTCTCAAGGCGGGATCATGAAGTCGAACACCGAATCCGCATGGCCCATATTTCTTGTGGATGACGAAGAGTTGCTCTTGGACAGTCTGAGCATGACCTTGCTCACGGCTGGTTTTGGGAACGTGGAAACCTTCACCGACGGGCAGACCGTGCTGGATCGGCTGCCGGATGTCCAGTGCGCATTGTTATTGCTGGACTTGTTCATGCCGGGCAGGGTGCACGGGGAGGCGATCCTGGAACGTTTCCGGTCCGAGGCCCCCCATGTTCCCGTGGTGATGGTCACCGGCGTGGACGAGACCGAAACGGCTGTCCGCTGCATGAAGGCCGGGGCCTTCGACTACCTGATCAAGCCGGTGGAACAGGTCCTTTTGCTGGCCACGGTGCATCGCGCCCTGGCCCATGCCCGGCTGCTGCGCCAAAACATTCATCTGCGCGACAAGCTCCTTTTTGAACGCCTGGACCAGCCTGAGGCCTTCAGCGGGATCATCACCGAGAATCGTCCAATGCAGGCCATCTTTCGGTACATGGAGGTGATCGCGCCCACTGCGGAGCCCGTGTTGATCACCGGAGAGACCGGGACGGGCAAGGATCTCACGGCCACGGCCCTGCACCGGCTCAGTGGGCGAGGCGGGCCGTTTGTCGCCGTCAACGTGGCCGGGTTGGACGACAACATGTTCGCGGACACGCTTTTCGGTCACGTCAAGGGAGCGTTCACCGACGCCCGGCAGGATCGGCGGGGCATGGTGGAGCAGGCCGCGGACGGGACGCTGTTCCTGGACGAGATCGGCGACTTGTCCCTTGCCTCGCAGATTAAGCTGCTCAAGTTGATCCAGGATCACGAGTTCCTTCCCCTGGGCGCGGATAAGCCGCGCCGGAGCAGGGCGCGGATCGTGGCGGCCACCAACCAGGACCTGGAAGCGGCCGAACGCAAGGGGCTTTTCCGCAAGGATCTGTTCTACAGGATCAACACCTATCACGTGCACTTGCCTCCCCTGCGGGAGCGGGGCCGTGACATCTTGCTGCTGGCGGAGCATTATTTGCGCCAGGCTTGCGAGACCTTGAAGATCCCCTCTGAACGGATCGACCCTTCGCTGGCGGATCGGCTCCTGTCTCATTCCTTCCCGGGAAATGTTCGAGAACTGCGCTCCCTGATCTTCAATACCATGGCTCAGGGCGGGCTTCAGGAATTGGAGAAAAAAATGGCCTCTCTGGTCAAAACCCCCGCCTTCCACTTCAATGCCCCAGCCCCGGAAACGGTTCCGGCAATGCTTTTGGGAGCGGACATTCTCTTTCCCGACCCCCTGCCGACCATGGACCAGACAGTTCAGAAACTGGTCCAGGAAGCCCTTCGCCGCTCCGGCGGCAACCAGGCCGCCGCCGCCCGAATGCTCGGCATTTCCAGGCAGGCCATGCACCAGCGGGTCAGTCAGCGGCGTTGAGGCTCGGGAATATGAATCCCGAAGGGATGACATCGTAGAGGAGTGAATGATGGGGAGCACATTAACCAATCTCATTTACCATGTGGTTTTCAGCACCAAAGGTCGAGAACCGGTGCTTGTTTTCGGTATGAGAGACGAACTTTATCGATATATTGGTGGAATCGTCAGAGTCGATAACGGTATCCTCATTGAAGTTGGCGGCATGGCGGATCATATTCATATACTTATGAAGCTCAAGCCAATTCATAAATTTTCGGATGTCATGCAAAAGATAAAGGGAAGTTCATCGAAATGGATCAATGAACAAAATCGGTTGGGAGTGAAATTCAGATGGCAGGATGGGTACGGTGCATTTACCGTTAGTGAATCTCAAGTTCCTGTCGTTGTGAAATATATCCAAAATCAGGAAAAGCATCATGAGGGTTTTTCTTTTCAATCAGAATTTGAATTGCTTCTTGAGCGACATAATGTTGAATATGATGCGGAATTTATTTGGAATTGAAAGAAATGTCGTCCTTTCAGGACTTGATATTGTTGTGTGTTGCGTTCCGGTGGTTGAAACCACCGGCTCTACGATGTTTCCCCTTCAGGGAAATTGAAATGCCTTTGGTACCTTGTGCCTGTGCCGGTGGTTAAAACCACCGGTTTTTCAGCATTGCTCCCTGGGAAATTCAAATACATTTTGTTCGTTGTGATTCGAATTTTCATAAATCCCGGAGGGATGACATCGTATAGCCGGTGGTTTCAACCACCGGAAAATGGGTACCCCCCAAATAATGAGTCCTGAAGGGACGACATGAGCCGTTGGGACGATAGGAAAATGTCGTCCCTTCAGGACTTGATATTGTTGTGTGTTGCGTTCCGGTGGTTGAAACCACCGGATAATGGGACGACATAACTCCCTTCTCCCTTCCTCATCTTCTTCTTCCCCCGCGTCAATCCAGCTTGACGCAATCCACTCGTCAAGTCGGCTTGACCTTCTCAATCCACCACACTGCAAACGCTTTCAATTTCCTCTCTCCCTCCTGGCCGCCGTCAATCTGGCTTGACTCCGATGCCGAAGCGGCGCTCGCCTAATTCATTGGCAATACATCTGCATTTCAATTGGTTGGATTGTGAACACTCCATGGCATGGCAAATGCTTATGGTGTGCATGGCGTCGTGTCGGTCATTCCGGGGCCGAACATGGCGGACGGCAATCATCTGAACAGGTGCACTGTGTCCCAAAAAACGATTCTCATAGTGGACGACGAAGAAGAGGTCCTCTTTTCCCTCGGCCTTGTCCTGCGTCGGGCCGGTTACACCGTGCTGGAGGCCGGGCATGGGATCGAGGCTTTGTCCGTGATGGCCGAGGTCGTTCGAACCGGACCAGGCATTGATCTGGTGATTACGGATCTGAGGATGCCGTATATGGACGGACCGGAGTTGCTGGCCGTCATGCACAGCAAGGGATTTAACCCGAACGTCATGGTCATGACCGGGTATGCCCACGAAGCGCTTGCCGCGGAGTGGCAATGCAGGGGATGTCCTCCAATCATCTACAAACCTTTTGAGGCCGAAGAACTGCTGCGTGAGGTCGCCGGGGCTTTGGCGAAGCCGTCTGTATGCGTCGATATGATGGATGCGTCTGTCGGGAACACATTCAACCAGGAGGGAGTCGGATGAAAAACATTAAACTTGGAGTGAAGCTTGTTGGCGGATTCGCCATTGTCGCTTTGATTGTCTTCATCGTTGGAGCGTTTGGTTGGTATGAAGCACGGAATCTGGCCGGACAGATCAACGAGGTGGGGCGCGTTCGGCTGCCCAGCGTTGAAGCCTTGTTGGAAATCGAAAAAAGCTACGAATCTCTGCGCGTGGCCCAGCGCACCCTGCTCGTGCCGGGCTTGAGCCGAGAGGACAACCAACGCCAGGTTGATATCCTGACCAGGCTACGGGCTGATATCGCAAAGCTGCGGGAAGCCTTCGAAGCCCTGCCGGCCACGGCCGAGGAGACGGCGCTGTGGCGGCAGGCGGCGGCGTCTTTGGACCAGTGGCGGGATGTCAATGACAGGTTTATCCAAATGGCCAGGGAGCTGCATCAGACGGGAATCAATAACCCGGCCAACCTGCGGGGAAATCTGGAACAGTTTCGAGCGGATCACCATGCGTTGGTGGGCCAGGCCTACGGCTTGATCACCCGTAACGTACAGTTCGAGGGCGGGGACAACCCCGAGGCCTGTAATTTTGGGCGTTGGCTGGCCGGATTCAGGACCGAGAACCCGCGGCTTCTGGACATCTTGCGGCGTATGCCCGCCTCTCATAATCCTTTTCACCAGTCCATCGCCAGGATCAAGGAGCGGATGCAGGTGGGCGACGTGGACGGGGCCAACCGGATTCTGGCTCAGGAAACCTTGCCCATGGCCCGGCAGACCTTCGAGCTTTTTGACGAGCTGCTGGCCGTGGCCCAGGAAGCGGAAACCATGCTCGAGAACATGATCCAGACCGCCATGGTCACGGTGCGGGAGCGGCAGATGGAGGCTCTGAGAAACCTGAACCAAGTGCTGGAGCGCAATCAGCAGGCTGCCGCTGAAGCCGTGGAAATCGCGGAAGCCGAAGCGGCCATGTCCCAATTCGTGGCCATTCTCGGGATCGTTCTTGGCGTGATTATGGCCTTGGGCTTGGGCACTCTGCTGACTATGGCCATCACCCGACCGGTTGCCAAGGGCGTGCGCTTTTCCGAGGATCTTTCCGAAGGTGAGTTGGATGCCAAGCTGGACGTGGACCAGAAAGATGAGATCGGGATGTTGGGCAAGGCCATGCAGGAGATGCAGGGCAAGCTCCGGGAGATCGTGGGCGAGGTGAAATCCGCCTCGGAGAACGTGGCTTCGGGCAGCGAGCAGCTTTCGGCCTCGGCGGAACAGATGTCTCAGGGGGCTACGGAACAGGCCGCCGCGGTGGAGGAAGTTTCGTCGAGCATGGAAGAGATGACCGCGAACATTAAGCAAAACGCGGACAACGCGGCCCAGACCGAGAAGATCGCCCTGCAGGCGGCCAAGGACGCCCAGGAGGGTGGGCAGGCCGTTTCTCAGACCGTGACGGCCATGAAGCAGATCGCGGAAAAGATCTCCATCATCGAGGAAATCGCCCGCCAGACCAACTTGCTGGCCCTGAACGCGGCCATCGAGGCGGCCCGGGCCGGTGATGCGGGCAAGGGGTTCGCGGTCGTCGCCGCCGAAGTGCGCAAGCTGGCCGAGCGCAGCGGTTCCGCGGCTACGGAAATCAGCGAACTGTCCAGGTCCAGCGTCCAGGTGGCCGAGCAGGCCGGAGAGATGCTGGTCAAGATCGTCCCGGACATCCAGCGCACCGCGGAATTGATCCAGGAGATCAACGCGGCCAGCCGGGAGCAGAGCATCGGCGTGGAGCAGATCAACAAGGCCGTGCAGCAACTGGATCAGGTCATTCAGCAGAACGCCTCGGCCGCCGAGGAAATGGCCTCCACATCCGAGGAACTCTCCAGTCAGGCCGAAGAACTCCAGGCCACCATGGCCTTCTTCAAGATGAGTGGTTCGGGTACATTGTCCCGATCCCGAAAGACCACCGGGCGCACCACGCACGCCAACATGCTTGCCCCCGCTCCGCGCAAGCCCGCTCCCGTGGCCCAATCGGCCAAGGCACGGGGGTTGGCCTTGGACATGGGGCCGGACAAGGGTGACGACGAGTTTGAGAAGTTCTAGGGCGGAATGGGTTCAACGGTTCAATGGTTCACGGTTCAACGGTCGGGGTCGTGCTATCCGCCTCATCAACCATTGAACCGCTGAACCGTGAACCGCTGAACCATAAGAATCCCGGAGGAAAACGATATGGACGAAAAACAGACCAAGAATCTGAATCAATACCTGACCTTCACCCTGGACAAGGAACTGTACGCCATGGACATCGCCAAAGTCCGGGAGGTTCTGGAGTACACGGACATTACCCGGGTGCCCCGGACCCCGGAGTTTCTGCGCGGGGTGATCAATGTCCGGGGGCGGGCCGTGCCCGTGGTGGACATGCGCCTCAAGTTCGGCTTGAGCCGGACCGAGCAGACCGTGAACACCTGCATCATCATCACCGAAGTGGACGTGGACGGCGAGTCCACGGTCCTGGGAGCCCTGGCCGACTCGGTCCGGGAAGTGTTCGACCTGGAGCCCGACCAGATCGAACCCGCCCCGAGGCTGGGCACGAGGATCAAGACCGAGTTCATCGAGGGCATGGGCAAGCAGGGCGATGAGTTCATCATCATCCTGAACATCGACAAGATTTTTTCCGCGGATGAACTCTCCGTGGTGCTCGGGGTTGGAGAAGAGGAAGTCAAGGTGGCGTAATTTCTCCTGTTGGCGACGGTTCTCCGGATCGCTGATGGTCGCGGTCCGGGGAGCCTTTTTGCTGTTTTCCAAGGGTCTTTTGTCAAAAATATTTCAGTTTTCTTATTGTCTTTTCCTCGTCGCCATTTCCCATATATGCGCCAGTCATATATGGATCGAGAGCAAATCCGCCTCGGCCCGCATCATCTTTCCCGTGACATCCGACACAAAGGCAGGATAGGTACCATATTGCAAGGCATTGGTCCGTCACTTGAGCAGATCCTCGCGTATCTTCTGGAGAACCGCGGAATTGATTTCTCCGGCTACCATCCGGCCATGCTGGAGCGCCGCGTCAAGCAGCGTCTGCGCGTCGCGGGATGTGGGGACATGGCCGGGTATTGCATCTATTTGCTGAACACCCCAGGGGAAATCGACAACCTCCTGGATGCGATCACCATCAATGTCAGCCGGTTTTTCAGGGATACCCTGACCTTCGAGCTGATCGCGGATCAAATACTGCCGACCCTTGCCAGGGAAAAGATGAATCGAAACGAGGCTTCGCTGCGCATCTGGTCCGCGGGCTGCGCCCGGGGCGAGGAACCGTATTCCATGGCCATTCTGATTCGAGAGCTGCGAGACAAGGAAGGCTGGCCCGAGAACGTGCATTTTTTCGCTACGGATATTGACCCCAAGGTCCTGGACGCGGCGGACAAGGCTCAGTATACGCTGGAGAGCCTGAAGAATGTAAAATTCAAGCTTTTGAGCAAATATTTTTCACGGCATGGCGATTTGTTCACGCTGAACCCGGAGATCCGGGAGATGGTCACGTTCTCGCGTTACGACTTGCTGGACAAAGTCCGCGGGGTTCCCCCGGAGAGCGTGTTCGGCGACTTCGATCTGGTGCTGTGCCGCAACGTGCTGATCTATTTCAACCTGCACTACCAGGCCGGGATATTCGAGCGGCTTTATCACGCACTCAGTCCCAGGGGATTTCTCGTGTTGGGCATGGTGGAAAAGCCTCCGGAATGTTTTCGGAATCATTTCCAACGGGTGTTCGCGTTCAGCCAGATTTATGGCAGGCGATAGGAGCTAATAGTAGGAGCTAATAGGCGGATATGAAGCTCAAAGACATGCGCATCAGGACACAAATCAGGCTCGGTATGGGGGCGATCCTGCTGCTGGTAGCCACACTCGCGGCATTGGCCTGGTTCCAGACGGATCAGCTTTGGCGGCAAACCAAGGTCCTTTACGAGCACCCTCTTGAAGTTCGCCGGGCCATCGGGGAACTGAAAGCCGACGTCCTGACCATCCATTGGGCCATGGAGGAATTGTTCGCGCATGACACTCCCCGAAACGTCGAGCACATTCTTGCGCTGATTACCGCCCACGAAGCCAATGCCAGGGCGCAGTTCGATATCCTGTTCGACCGCTATTCCGGGGATCGAGCGGATGTCGAAGTCTTGTTCCTGGCCGTGGAAGGATGCCGGGCAAATCGCGAAGAAGTTCTCCGGCTGTTCCGGGCCGAGAATATTGACACGGCCCGAGCCGCGAACATTCACAAGGAGGTCGGGCCGGACACTCCCCATTTGCGGGAGGTGATGGGCCTGCTCCGGAGGGTGGACGACATTTCCCGCGACTACGCGGACCATTACTACCGGACCGCATCGATCCATCACCGGACAATGACCGCCAAGATGGTGTTCTCCGTGGCGGCCATCATTCTGATGACGGCAACCATTGGTTATTTTCTTTATGCCTGGATCAGCAGGCCTTTGAGAGATTTGACGGATTTGACGAGACGCTTTCGGGAAGGCGACTTCGGGGTCCGCGGTCGTAGCGCACCGGCCAATGAATTCGGAACGCTTGAAGGTGCATTCAACCAGATGGCGGAATCCATATCCTCGCAGATGGATTTGCGGAATATCAACGACCATATTTCGGAAATCCTTTTGAACGCTAACGACCTTCCCACATTCAGAAAAGAACTCCTGAACACGCTGATGGAAGCCACTGATTCCCAGATGGGGGCGTATTTCAAACGCAACCCGTCGGAAGACGTTTTTGAGCCGTTCGTCTCCATCGGCGTCGACCGGGAACGCTTGAAGGCGTTTGATGCGTCTACATTGGAAGGGGAAATCGGAAAAGTGCTGACCACCGGGAAAATGGTCCGCTTGCGGGACATCCCCGGCGATTCGGTTTTTCACTTCCGAACCTTCGCGGGATCCCTGCCGCCCAAGGAATTGATCAGTTTTCCCATCATTCTCGACGACGGCGTCAGGGGTATCCAGGGCGTCATTTCCCTGGCCAGCATCAAGGGGTATGCCCCGAAAGCCATCGAAATCCTGAGCCTCCCGTGGGCCACTCTCGTGCATACGGTGTTTGCCAACCTCGTGGCCAATGACAGAACTCGGCGGTTGTCCGAAGAGTTGTTGGAGAGCAATCAAGAACTTCAGGTTCAGCAGGAGGAGTTGCATGCCCAGGCCGAGGAACTGCAAGCTCAGAACGAGGAGCTGCATTCCCAGGCCGAGGAACTGGAACTCCAGCGACAGGCCGTGGAAGAGGTCGCCCGCCTTAAAAGCCAGTTCCTGTCCAACATGAGCCACGAATTACGCACGCCTCTGAACTCCGTGATGGCCCTGTCCCGCGTGCTGATGATGCAGGCCAGGTCCAAGCTCAGCAAGGAAGAGGCGAGTTATCTGGAAATCATCGAGCGCAACGGAAAGAATCTGCTGGCCTTGATCAATGATATTCTGGACCTTTCCAAGATCGAGGCCGGCAGGATGGACGTCTACCCTAAGCCGTTCGCCCTTGGCCGGACTCTGGAAAACGTCGTGGAAAGCATCATGCCCCTGGCCAGGGAAAAACGGATCGACCTGCATCACGACATCCCCGCGGACCTTCCGACCATTGAAAGCGACGAGCTTCGGATCACCCAGGTTCTGCAAAACCTGCTCGGTAATGCCGTCAAGTTCACGGATACGGGCGGCGTCAGCGTTTCCGTGCGGGCTGACCGGGAAAAGGTCTTTCTGCGGGTCACGGATACGGGCATCGGCATCACGAAAAACGATCTGCCGCATATCTTTGATGAATTCCGTCAGGCGGACGGCTCCTCGTCCAGAAGGCATGAAGGGACCGGTCTCGGTCTGGCTATTGCCCAAAAGTCAGCCAGACTGCTTGGCGGCGACATCTCGGTGGAAAGCGCGCCAGGCAAGGGATCGACTTTTACCCTGACCCTCCCGTTGGTATGGCAGGGGGCGGCGCTGATTCATGAGCCGGTGAGTATGAAGCCGCTTTCTAAAGACGGCATAATGCGCTCCCATGCTTTCGTCGCCATGGGCGAGCGGTCCCATCAGCCCCGAATTTTACTGGTGGAGGATAACGAGGCGGCGATCATCCAGGTCCGGTCCGTGCTGGAAACCGCCGGGTATGCCGTGGATGTGGCCAGAGACGGCCGGGAAGCACTCGATTTCGTGGCTCTAACCATCCCTGACGGGATCGTCCTGGATCTGATGATGCCCCAGGTGGACGGGTTCGCGGTGTTGGAAAAAATCAGGAGCACGTCGGCCACGGCGAGCATTCCGGTTCTGGTGCTCACGGCCAAGGACTTGACGTCCGATGACCTCAAGCGCCTTTCCGCCAACAGCATCCAACAACTCGTGCAAAAGGGAGATGTGGACCGGGAGAGCCTGCTGAGCAAGGTATCGGCCATGGTCGGGGGAATGCCCAGGGGAATGCCTGGAGCGTCGAAAAACCAGGCATAAAGTCGAGCAGAGGGAATCATGCCGAAGATACTCGCCATTGACGACAAGAAAGACAATCTGGTCAGCCTGAGCGCACTCCTCAGGAACCTGATGCCCGAATGCACCGTGATCACCGCTGAGTCCGGCTATGAAGGGATTGACAAGGCAGTGCATGAAGCGCCGGACGTCGTCCTGCTGGATGTACAGATGCCCGACATGGACGGTTTTGAAACCTGTCGCGGTTTGAAGGCCGAGGAGAAGACCAAGTCCATTCCGGTGATCATGATCACGGCCATCAGGACCGACGCGCAAAGCAGGATCAAGGGCCTGGAGATCGGCGCGGACGCTTTTCTGTCCAAGCCCATCGACGAGCAGGAGCTGGTTTCCCAGGTCAAGGTGGCCCTGCGGATCAAGTCCGCGGAGGATGCCCTGCGCAGGGAGCGGGATTCCCTTGAAGAAATCGTTCAGGCGAGGACCGCGGAGCTGCGTGAGAGCGAGGCTCGATTCAGGGCCCTGCACAATGCCTCCTTTGGGGGAATTACCATCCACGACCAGGGCGTTATCCTGGAGTGCAATCGGGGCCTGTCTGATCTGACGGGATATTCGTATGAGGAACTGATCGGCATGGACGGCCTGTTGCTCATATCCGAGAAGACCCGCGACATGGTGTTGCGGAACATTCAAGCCGGATACGAACAGCCCTACGAGGCCGTTGGCGTCCGGAAGAACGGGGAAGAGTATCCGCTCCGTCTGGAAGCGCGCAACATCCCTTACAAGGGAAAAGCTGTCAGAGTTGTGGAATTCCGGGATATCACGGAGCAAAAAGAAGTTGAGCAGTCCTTGGTCATGGCCAAGGAGCAGGCCGAGGCCGCGAATCGCGCCAAATCCGAATTCCTGGCCAATATGAGCCATGAACTGCGCACGCCCTTCAATGGGATCATGGGCATGATGCAACTGTTGCTGAGCACCCCCCTGGACGAGGAGCAGCGCGAGTTCGTCACCCTGGCCATCACGTCATCCGAACGGTTCACCCGTCTGCTTTCGGACATCCTGGATCTTTCCAGCATCGAGGCGGGTAAGATGGTCATTTGTCCCGCTCGGTTCGACCTTGGCGATTTGTTGGAGTCCATATCCGGCCTGTTCGTCGTCAGCGCCCGGCAAAAAGGAATCACCCTGGAGTGTTCCATGGATGACGACGTGCCCAGGCATGTCATCGGCGATGCGATTCGGGTCAAGCAGATCCTGTTCAATCTGTTGGGCAACGCCCTGAAGTTCACGGAGCGGGGTTCCGTCCAAGTCAACTTGGCCACTCTTTCAGCCGCCAAGGGCAAAGACGCCCGGATCATGGTTTCCATTTCCGATACGGGCATCGGCATCCCGGACGACAAATTCAAGGACTTATTCCAACCCTTCTCCCAGGTGGACGGGTCCTATACCCGAGCGCACCAGGGTGCGGGACTCGGCTTGGTTATCGTCCGCAGGCTCGTTGCGTTGATGGGCGGGAACATCGACGTGGAGAGCGTGGTCGGCCAGGGAACCACCGTCCACGTGCTTCTGCCTTTTGTCCTGCCTGAGCAGGAAGTTTCCGAGCCGATCCACGCGACCTCCGCACTCGGAGAGCCAAAAAAGCGTCTGAACATCCTCCTTGCGGAAGACGAACCTCTGAACCAGTTGTTCATGCGCTCGATCCTGCAAAAGCTCGGGCATGCCGTGACCCTGGCCCAAAATGGTCAAGAGGCCGTGGAATACTGGAAGTATAACGGGTTCGACTGCATTCTGATGGATATCCAGATGCCGGTGATGACCGGGGTGGAGGCGACGAAAATGATCAGGAGTCAGGAATCGGAAGTCAGGAGCCTGAAGGGGGCGGAAAACCGGATGGCGGGCGTCGGTGAGCGATTTTTCGACCCTCAGGTTTCAGGTCACCTCCCTCCTCCCTCTCTTTCATCTCCCTCCCGGCACACCCCGATCATCGCCGTCACTGCTCACACCCAGCCCGGGGACAGGGAGCGCTTCCTGGCCGCGGGCATGGACGATTACCTGGGCAAGCCGGTGGGAGTTAAGGATTTGGAAAAGGTGTTGGAGAGGAATGTTCGCAAATGGGAACTTGAAGGTGCCAGTTGAAAGAAGCTAGGTATTACCGTGCATTTGTCATTCCCGTCGCTTGGTTTTTTGGGAAAATCAGCGTATCGGGGATTGGAAAATGCAATAACGGCTGGAGCAGGCTGCATGTAAGTCCGGGTGACTAAAAGGAGCAATAAGATGTCGGGGATGAATCAAGTGAATCCGCGAGTCATGGTCTGGGGGTTGAGCATCGTCGCGCTGTTTTTTTTCGCCGCGGCGCTGTGGTCGGAATTCTGGTGGCTGTTCGGTTTCGGCGCGGTGGCGCTGGGCTGGGCGGCCTTTTTTTCGACCTCGTCCGCGGGCAAACCGTCGCCCCTGGCCTTGAGGGCCGCGGAGGCGGTGGCGGGCGGCAAGCCCGTTGACGCGGAGGCCTTGGAGCAATCCGGCGGCGTGGACCAATTGATCGGCGGGCTGGTCCGCGCGGCCCAGGACAATCGCCGCGACGTCCGGTTTTTGCGCCAGGGATTGGCTGAACTGAGAGCCCCGGTTCTCATCTGCGACGCCCAGCGACGGGTCGTCTTCGCAAACGCGGCCTTTTGCGCGGTTCTGGGCAAGACCGAGGATCAGGTCCGGACCAAGCCGCTGAAGGATGTGTTGTTCGGTTCTTCCGGAGGAGCCGCTTCGGCGGTGGAACTGGAAACGGCGTTGGCTGAAGGACGGGGGCTGGACGCGGAACTTTCCTTGAAACTAGCCAATGGCAAGACTTGGTCCGTGCGTTGCGTGCTGGCCCCGGTGCGTGACGGCGCGGAGCCCCTGAGTGGTTTCGTGCTGCTGTGCATGGACATGGGAGCCTTGAAGGAGCAGCGGGACCGGCTGGAGGAAGAGAACCGGAAGCGCCGGGTTTTGGGCGAGGAGATTAACGAATTGTCTCAGCGCGTAGCTTCGGCCTCGGAGGAACTTTCGGCTTCGGCCGACGAGCAGGCTCGGGGAGCCATGCAGCAGAAGGGGCAGACCGATTCCGTAGCCACGGCCATGGAGCAAATGGCGGCCACGGTTTTGGAAGTGGCCAGGAATTCGTCCAGTGCTTCCCAGGCGGCCGAGGAAGCCAAGGCTTCGGCCAGTGAGGGGGTGGTGCTGGTGGAAAAGGCCGTCGCCGGGATCAACGGTGTGGCCGACTCGGCCCGGGAGCTGGCCCAGGTGCTGACCCAACTCAATGAACAGGCCGGAGCCATCGGGAAGATCATCAACGTGATCAATGATATCGCGGATCAGACCAACCTCTTGGCCCTGAACGCGGCCATTGAAGCGGCCCGGGCCGGGGACGCCGGGCGAGGGTTCGCCGTGGTGGCCGACGAGGTACGCAAACTGGCCGAAAAGACCATGACCGCGACCAAGGAAGTGGAGCACGCCGTATTAACCATCCAGGGCCGGTCCAAGGACGCGGTGGCCTCCATGGAGCAGACCGAGCGCCAGGTCCGGGAGAGCACCGAACTCTCCAACCAGGCCGGAGAATCCCTGCGTTTGATCATGCAGCGGGTGGAGGAAGTGGTCTCCCAGGTCGCGCAGATTGCCGCGGCCGCGGAAGAGCAGTCCGCCGCGGCGGAAGAAATCAACCACAGCATTGAGGGCATCGCCCAGATCGCCCATGAGGCCGACGAAGGCGCGGGCCAGACCGCCGCGGCCACCCGCGACCTGGCTCAATTGGCCCAGGAATTGCTTTCCGCCTCTCAGAGATTCAGCGGGGCCGGGTCGGACATGAGCAAGCTGGCGGCTTCGGAAGGGCAGATGAAAGGGGTGCTGCCCAAGTTGATGCAGGAATTCGTCAAGGAGAAATTCGGCCAGGACGTTTACAAAAAGTTGCAGGAGGAATTGGGCAACCCGGTCTTCCTGCCCACGGCCAGCTATCCGGATCAGGTCTTGCAGCAGATGGCGGAGATCGTTTCCCGGATCACCAGGAAGAGCAAACGGGACGTGCTCATGGGCCTGGGGATGTTCACCGTGCCTCAGTTCCACAAGATGTACCGTCGCTACTTCAACGCCAAGAATCTCAAGGACTTCTACCTGAAGATGAACGACATCCACGCCCAGTTGACCAAGGAGCATCCCGGGATCAAGCCTCCCACCTTCACCTATGAGGACAAGGGCGACGTGTTGTTCATGAACTACCGCTCCAAGCGCGGGCTGTTCGACTATTTCGAGGGCATTGTGAAGAGCGCGGCCCAGTTCATGAAGGAGCGGGTGGACGTGAAGGTCAAGCCGTTGGACGAGCACACGGCCAGGGCGGAAATCCGGTTTCACAAGTAAAAGCCATGGCTGCCGACTCGATGACGCATTCCGGCTTTGATCCGGCACGGTTTCCGGAACATGCCCAGGAGTGGTCTCAGAGCCTTGAGGCTCTGGGCCGCGACCTGGCCCGGATCATTCCGGACAGGGAAGAGGCGTTTTTGACTCTGGGCGCGGACATCCAGGCCTTTTCCTCCAAGGCCAAGGCCATGGCCAAGCAAGCCGCGGCCTTGACCGAACTGACCGCGGGGGAAGAGATCTCCCAGATCGTCGAGACCTTGGGAGGCGAGCTGGACCAGATCAATGCGGTTTGCGGCTTGTCTTGCCGGAGGGAGGATTTGGGTCGGTTGGAGCAAGTGGTGGAGCTGATCGGCTCCCTGGAGCGACGTTCCGGCAGTTTCCGCAAAATCGTCCGTACGCTGCAAATGCTCGGCGTGACCACGCGGATCGAAAGCGCCCGGTTGGGGGAAAAAGGCCGGGGCTTCATGAATCTGGCCGGACAGGTGGACAGCCTGGGTCTGAACATCATCGACCACTGGGCAAAAATCCAGGCCGACGCCACGCACCTGGGCGAGCAGGTTTCCTCGGCCCTGACCCGGACCGGAACCCTGGTCCGGGAACAGCAGGCCGTGACCGAGGAGGCCTTGAGCAGCGGCCAGGCCAACCTGGCGACCCTGGGCCGCCTGTCCGAACACTCCGCCGATGCTTCGCGGACATTGTCCAAGCGGACCGGGGAAGTCAGCCGACACGTCGGGTCCATTGTGGCCTCCCTCCAGTTTCACGACATCACCCGGCAGCAAGTGGAGCACGTCTGCGAGGCCGCGGAGGACATGGTTCGGATGCTCGGCGAGGAGGTGGGAAGCGGAACCGGCGACGCCGATTACCGGAGTATGCAGGAAACGGCGTGCTGGATCGCGGACGTCTGTTCCTTGCAGGCCTCCCAGCTGAGCCACTGCCGCAAGGCCTTTGAACAGGCCATCAACACCCTGATCGTCGATTTGTCCAGCATTGCCGAGACTGTTGACGGCCTGAACCGGGACCTGGGCGGGATGCTGAGTTCGGAAGGGGACTCCAGTCGGAACGTGCTGGACCAGATTGAGGCCAATGTGCATCACCTGATCGACTTCATGCGCGGGTTCGGGGCCAAAAGCGAGGAATTGGGCGCAATCATGGTTCAGGTGGCCGAGACCGTGGCCCAGATGGCCGGTTTTGTCGGGAACATCGAGGAGGTGGGCTCGGAGATCGAGCTGATCGCTCTGAACGCCAGCGTCCAGGCGGCCCATACCGGCGACGAGGGGCTGGCTCTGGGCGTGTTGGCCGGGGCCATTCAACGTCTGTCCATGGACGCCAGGACCGTGACCGACGAGGTGGCCGGGGAGTTGCGGGCCATTTCCGACCATGCCTTGGAACTGCAAAAGCTGTCCGATGTCTCCGCGGATACCCGGCGGATGGAGCAAATGACGGGGCGGCTGGAGGAAATGATCAACAGTCTTCGCAACCTGAATCGGCAAACCATGGACATGTCCGGCGATATCCGGGCTGACGGGGACGTCCTCTGCCGGGATCTCCAGGTCCAGATCGACGGGATCACCTTTCATCACGACGTACTTCATGATCTGGCTCAGGCCAGGGGAGCCTTCGAGCAACTCGCTGATCAGGCCATGGTCCAGTCCTCGGATGACTGTGATCCGTCCAAGCGGTCGGATCGATTGAAAGAACTTTTGGCCCGATACACCATGGAAGCCGAACGCATGGTCCACCTGGGGGAAGAGCACGGCGAGGCCGCTGCGGCGGAAGGCGACGACGTTCAATTGTTCGGCGATGATGACGGCGTTGAGCTGTTCGGCGACGACGACAACAACGTGGAATTGTTCGACGGCGACGACGGGGTGGAACTGTTCGACGACCCCGAAGCCGAAGGCAAGGACGACAAGCGGCGCAAGGAAGACTTCGGCGACAACGTGGAACTGTTTTGACGATCCGGCCAGGATCTGACGTGTCAGAAGGGGGCAAGCTATGGGAGAATGGGCGATATCCGCTCCGGAATCCGCGACCCGGCTGCTGAAGCTTTCCGGACGCTGGGGCGTGGAAGGGGCCGAGGAGTTGCACCAGGCGTTTACGCAGGCCTTGGAACAGTCTGTCGGCGACGTCGCGATCCATGTCGACTTGGAGGACCTGGAAGATGTGGATTTGACTTTTTTTCAGGTGCTCGGCTCCGCGGCCAAATCCATGGGGTCGAAGGAACTGTATTTCGTGAACATCCCGGAGCATGTCATGACCAAAGCGGAGTGGATAGGGTTTGCTCCCCGGCATGTCAGCGGGATTTTTAGGAAAGGAGCTTAATTTTTATGTCCAAGCGAATCATGACCGTGGATGATTCCAGCAGCGTTCGTCAGATGGTCGGCTTCACCCTGAAGGACGCTGGCTACGAGGTCGTCGAGGCCGTGGATGGAAAAGACGCGCTGACCAAGCTGTCCGGGACCGTGGACATGATCATCACGGATCTGAACATGCCGAACATGGATGGTATCGAATTAATCCGCCAAGTCCGGGCCCTGCCCAACTACAAGTTCGTTCCCATCGTGATGCTGACCACGGAGTCTCAGGCTGAAAAAAAGCAGGTCGGCAAGGAAGCCGGGGCCACGGGGTGGATCGTCAAGCCGTTCAAGCCGGATCAATTGCTGGCCGTGGTGAAGAAGGTCGTCAGGTAACCTTTCGTCGCTGAGGATCTGTCGCGAGGGAAAGATTGGAGCCCGGGAAGAAGACGAAAGGGAGATGCCGCCATGAGTCGTGAAGAACAGATGGAACAGGCCAGGAAAGCCTATCTGGATGAGGCTCGGGAACTGTTGGGAGATCTGGAAGACGCTCTGCTGGAACTGGAATCCAGCCCGGAGGATCACGAGCTGATCAACCGCGTGTTCCGGTCCATGCACACCATCAAGGGGTCTGGGGCGATGTTCGGTTTCGACGACATCGCCATGTTCACCCATGAGTTGGAAACGGTGTTCGATCTGGTTCGCAACGATGAACTGCGCGTGACTTCGGAATTGCTGGATCTAACCCTCAAATCCCGGGACTTGATTCTGGAGATGCTGCACCAGGACGGATGCCACGCGTCCGCTTGTCAGAGCGAGTCCGAGCGGATCGTCACACGGTTGCGAGGGTTTCTTGAACAAGCCGGGAAAAGGTCTTCCGGGTCGACCGCCGACGAATCGGCCGCCGAGGCAACGGAGCTGACTGGTTCGCCCGCTGAGGTTTCCACGGTCTACCGGGTTCGCTTCAAGCCGGACGCCCGCATTTTTTTGACCGGGACGAATCCCTTGGCCTTGCTGGAGGAGCTGTCCGAATTGGGCAACTGCAAGATCGTGGCCCGGACCGAGAACATTCCCAGGCTGGACAAGATGGACCCGGTGTCCTGCTATACGTGGTGGGATATGATTCTGGTGACGTCGCGGGGCAAGGAAGCCATTCACGACGTGTTCATCTTCGTGGAGGACGACTGCGAACTGTCCATCCAGGAGGTGGAGACGGTCGACCCGAACGAGGTGGCCCACGTGGGCAAGCGGTTGGGGGAGATTCTGGTGGAGCGCGGAGACGTGAATATCCAGGACCTCCAAGAGATTCTCAAGCAGCAGCGGCCTTTGGGCGAACTCTTGACTCAGGCCGGATTGGTCAGCTCCCAGGGCCTGGAAGCCGCCCTGACCGAGCAGGAGGTGGTGCGGGAAGCTCGGGTGCCTCGGGTGGAGCACAAGGAAACCGTGACCAGCATCCGGGTGGAGGCCGCCAAGCTGGACAAGCTGGGGGACTTGGTGGGCGAACTGGTGATCGTCCAGGCCCGGCTGACCCAACTCGTGACCCAGCGCCACGACCCGGCCCTGGTCAGTCTGGCCGAGGAACTGGAGCGGCTCAGCGACGAATTGCGGGACAACACCTTGGGCATCCGGATGCTGCCCATCGGCAGTACGTTCAACAAGTTTTTACGACTGGTCCGGGATCTTTCCAAGGAACTGGGGAAGGAAATCGAACTCGTCACCCAGGGCGGGGAAACCGAGCTGGACAAGAACGTGATCGAGAAGCTCAACGACCCCATGGTCCACCTCTTGCGCAATTCCATCGACCACGGGGTGGAGTCGCCGGAAGCGCGGCAGGCCAAGGGCAAGTCGCGCAAAGGCAGAATCACACTCTCCGCCGAGCATGCCAGCGGCGAGGTTCTGATCCGGATCATGGACGACGGCGCGGGTATTGAACCGGCCAAGATCCGGGCCAAGGCCTTGGAAAAAGGGCTTATCGGGTCGGACGCCGCCCTCTCGGACGATGAAGTGCTGCAACTTGTTTTCCTGCCGGGGTTTTCCACCGCGGAACGGGTCAGCAACATATCCGGGCGAGGCGTGGGCATGGACGTGGTCAAGCGCGGCATCGACGCCCTGCGCGGGGTGATCAAGCTGGAGAGCGTCCCGAACAAAGGCACCAGCGTCCTGATCAAGCTCCCGTTGACCCTGGCGATTATCGACGGGTTGCAGGTGGAAGTGGCCCGTGAGCAATACGTCATCCCCTTGTCCGCGGTGGAGGAATGCGTTGAGCTGGATCGTTTCAAGTCGAATTTCGGAGAGAACGGGGAGATGATCAATCTGCGCGGGGAGGCCGTTCCGTTTATCCGTCTGCGCAACTGGTTCAACCAAAACGGCGCGTTGCCGACCATCGAACAGGTGGTTATCGTCAATGTCCAGGAGCAGCGCATCGGGCTGGTGGTGGACAAGGTTATCGGCCAGCATCAGACCGTGATCAAAAGCCTGGGGCGGGTTTACCGCGAACTGGACGGCATCTCCGGAGCAACTATCAACGGCGATGGAACCATGGCCCTGATCCTGGACGTCCAGGCCCTGGTCGGCGCCGCGGTGCGGAATGTCGCCTATGCGGAAGGGGGAGCTTGTTGAGGACGCTGGAGCGTGGGAACGATTTGAAAAATTAAATCCGGAGAAGAGACATGCAATTAGCAATACCACTGGAGCGGATGAGCACCATGGAGAAGCTGCGAGCGATAGAGGATATATGGGCGGATCTTGCTTGCGAAAAAGGTGACCTCCCTTCTCCTGCCTGGCATGCCGATGTTCTGCGCGAGCGGGAAGAACGAATTGCCGATGGAACGTCGCGCTTCCTTGACATTGGGGAGGCAAAGAAAGCCGTCCATGAGCATCTGAAGTGATCGTTCAGGTTCTTGACGAGGCGACCGCGGATCTGGCGGCTGGCTATCGTTTCTACGAGAAGCAAGCCGCTGGTTTAGGAGACTATTTTCTGGATTCACTCTGGTCTGATATTCACTCTTTGCGTCTATATGGCGGAGTCCATCCTTTTCACAACGGATATCACCGTTTGCTCTCCAAGAGGTTTCCTTTCGCGATATACTACCGTGTCGAAGATGGCGTGGCGCGTATCCGCGCCGTTCTGGACTGTCGAATGGACCCGAAGCGGGTATCAGGTAGGTTGCTATTATGAACAACGAAGATATCTCCGCCAAACTGGCCAGACTGGAGCGGATGCACGAGCAGGCTCGACAAGAAGCCGAGGAGAACGCCACGGTGCGGGACGAGTTTCTGGGGCGGATCAGCCACGAATTGCGGACGCCGTTGAACGCGATCATGGGCATGTCCGAGTTGCTGTCCGGCTCCGGCCTCGACTCCACCCAGGCCAACTATTTGTCCATGATCGACCAATCCACGTCCCAGTTGCTCCGACTGGTCAATGAGATTCTGGATTTTAGCCGCTTGCGGTCCGAGACGGAGGTCCAGGACCAAGTCGAGTACACCATTGTCCAGGACATCCTGCCCCGGCTGCATGCCCAGGAAAAGCAAGCCCTGGAGAAAGAACTGCATTATTTCGTCCATGTCGCGAAAGACCTCTCCGGTGTCCTGTGCGGCGCTCCGGATTGGATCGCCCAGGTGGTGGGGGCCCTGGTGGATAACGCGGTCAAGTTTACGGACTACGGCGAGGTGTTGGTCCATTTCGACCGTGGACGGGGAAGGGATGGAAAATCGACCCTGTGCATCAACGTCACGGATACCGGCATCGGGGTGCCCAGGGAAAGCCAGGGAGTGATCTTCAACAAGCTGGTCACCGGGCCGCATTCCAGGCGTTTCGGCGGGTTGGGCATGGGATTGGCCCTGGCCCGGGAACTTGTGGAGAAAATGGGCGGCGAGATCGTCGTGGACAGCGAGTTGTACCTGGGCAGCACGTTTTCCGTCTCCCTGCCGCTGCCGGTGCTTGCCGACCGTCCGGCGATTTCAGACGCGCCGCGAGGTCCGTTCGCGATCCTCCTGGCCGAGGACGAGCCGGTCAACAGGTTCATGACCGAACAACTGTTGAATAAGCACGGCCACCGGGTGGTTGCCGTGGAGGACGGCGAGCAAGCCTTGGAGGCTCTGACCGGGGCGACATTTGACTTGGTGCTGATGGATATCTCCATGCCCGTGCTGGATGGTCTGGAGGCGACGGGGATCATCCGCTCCGGCGAGAGGTCGGGGATCGACAAGGACATCCCCATCGTCGCCCTGACCGCCATGGTCATGCCGACGGACCGTCAGCGCTGTCTGGCCGCGGGCATGGACGCCTTCGTGACCAAACCGGTGGAGACTATGAAATTGAATGAGGTGATGCACGAGGTTCTAGCTGTTCGGCAACGGGCCTGAGGAGCGCTGTGTCCTGGCGTATTCTTCTAGGGTTGCGCCCATTGGCCGTCGTGGCCTCGGTTTTGGCGGTTGGGTTGTTGTTCAGCTGGTGGTCCGTGAGTGCGGCCGATCGGATGAAACGCGAAGAATTGTTGCGCCAGGCTCGGTTGGTGACCCAGGCGGTGCAGCCGAAGTGGGTGAGAAGCCTCTCCGGGGATCGGTCCGACCTGGAAACGGCCCCGTACTCCCGGCTCAAGGAGCACCTGCGGCTGACCAAGCTGGTCGACGGTCGCTGGGAATGGCTCTACCTGATGGGCCGCCATGACGACGGGACCGTTTTTTTTCATCTGGATTCCGAGCCGGACACGGACTGGGACGCCTCTTTGCCCGGTCAGGTTTATGAAGAGGCCACGGACGACCTCTTGGAAGTGTTCGACACGGGCCGGGCTTTTGTGGAAGGACCGGAAACAGACCGCTGGGGCGTCTGGGTTAGCGCCCTGGTTCCTCTGATCGATCCGGCCGACGGCAGGGTGCTGGCTGTGGTAGGCATCGACGTGGAAGCCGGAGACTGGCGGCGGTCCGCGATGCGAGCCGGAATTTTTCCGGCCGTGATGACCCTGATTCTGGCCACCGTGCTGATGACCGGATATGTTCTTCTGTCCGCCCGCCGGGAGCGGGAGGCCGAGGCGGCCTGGGAAGAGCGGCTCCCCCTGGAGGCGGTGCTGACCGTTGTCGTCGGCCTGATTTTGACCGTATCCGCCTCCTGGACTCTGCACCGAGCCGAACACCGGAACCATTTCAAAACCTTCTCTCTACTGGCCAGCTTCAAGTCGGCCCAGATTCTTGAGAGCTTTCGCTCTCTTTCCCCTGGCGATATTTCCGGCATGGCCTCCTTGTTTGAACGCGTCGACGTGGACTCCCTGGTTCGTGGCGCGCTGGACGCGGATTCCGGAACGAGCGGCGATCCCCTGGCATCCTTTGACTTTTATCAACTGGACTCGGACCAGGGCAAGATACTGCTGGGGAGCACCGTTGGATACGGCGATTCCCGGCGATATGCCTCCTTCATCGTGGCCCGGCCGATGATGGCTTTCGGCAAAACCTATGTCGTGGAGGTCCGTCCGACCCGGGCCTTTGAGAGGCTCAATCCGATGATGGCCGGCTGGTTGGCGGCCCTCTCCGGTTTGATGATGACCGGAGCCGTCGGGTTGGTGGTGGGCGTGATGGTCCATCGCCGCGAACAACTCCAATTGCTGATCGCCGAACGGACCCAGGCTTTGCGGGACAGTCGCAATCAGTTCCAGTCCCTGGTCGACAACATTCCCGGCGCCACCTACCGTCGAGACGCGGGAAAGGGGCGCGTCTTGCTGTTCGTCAGCGATCCGGTGGAAACGATTATCGGCTTTCCGGCACATGCTTTTTTAGGCCCGAGTCCCGCTCTGAACCATCGGGACATCATCCATCCCGACGACCTGGAGTATGTCGTTCGGTCCGTGGCCCAGGCCATCTCCGGCGGGGTTTCGTGGGAAGTGGAGTACCGGGTGCTGCATCGTGACGGAGGCGAACGCTGGGTCTATGAAAAGGGCGGCGAGGTTCGGGACGCGCAAGGGCGGGCCGTTTTTTTGGATGGATTCATTCTGGACGTCACGGATCGTCGGGAAGCCGAAGAGAAAATGTTGGATTCGGCCCGGAAGTTGACCCGTAAAAACCTTGAGTTGGATGCCGCTCTGTCTCGGGCCGAGGAAGCGACACGGGCCAAGAGTCAGTTTCTGGCTAATATGAGCCATGAAATCCGAACCCCGCTGAACGCCATTATGGGGATGGCCGAGCTTGCGCGGGGCAAGGGGAGCACGGTTCCTCCACAACTGGCTCTGCGGTCCATCTCCGGCGAGGTCGAAGCGCTGATGGGCATCATCAACGATATTCTGGACTTCTCCAAGATCGAAGCCGGGCACCTTGAGCTGGAATCGACGGTCTTTGATTTGTGGGCCGTGTTCCGTCAGGTGGAGGAATCCTTGGCCGTGCTGGCCCGGCGGAAAGGATTGCGGTTCACCTCCCGGGTCTCTCCGGACATCCCTTCGGCCTTGTTGGGAGATGCGGGCCGGTTACGCCAAGTCTTGTTGAATCTTGGTGGGAACGCGATCAAGTTCACCCATGCCGGTGAAGTGTTGATTTCCGCGGACATGCTGGAGATTCTCGACGACACGGTTCAGGTTCGGTTTGAAGTCCGCGACACGGGCATCGGAATTCCGGAGCACAAGCACGTCCATATTTTCGAAAGCTTCACTCAGGTGGACGGCTCAACAACTCGGGAATACGGCGGCACGGGCCTGGGGTTGGCCATTTGCAAACGGTTCGTGGAACTGATGGACGGAACCATCTCTTTGGAAAGCGTGGAGAACCGGGGCAGTACCTTCAGCTTTGTTCTGGAGCTGCAAAAGGCTTTCGAATCGGACGCGCCCGCGCCACGAAAGGACACGGAGTTTACGCCCGGCGTCATGACCGCTCCGACGTCCGATACGCCCCAAGGCCGGATTCTCCTGGTAGAGGACTATCCCACCAGCCGACAAGTGGCCCTGCACCACCTGTACGGAGCGGGCTACGTCGTGGACGTGGCTGAAAACGGCCTTCAGGCCGTCAGCGCCGTCCAGAAGACGTGTTACGATCTGATTCTGATGGACGTGCAAATGCCGATCATGGACGGCTGGGACGCGACGAGGGAGATCAGGAGGTCGGAGGATGAAAGAAGATGTCAGGAGTCAGGAGCCAGAAGACAGGAGTCGGAGGATGGAGAGCGGATTTCCGGCCTTCAGGTTTCAGGTTTTATTCCTCAGCCTTCTTATCGGCGTACGCCGATCATCGCCATGACCGCCCATGCGGTGGTGGGGTATCGGGAGAAGTGTCTGGCCGCGGGGATGGACGATTACTTGACCAAGCCCATGCGGCGCGTGGAGTTGTTGGCCATGGTGACCAAGTGGATCGGGAGACCCAGGTCGTCGGAGGTGGAGATGGAGGAGGGCTTGGTTTCCATTCAGCCTATGAAGATCCAGCCAATCATGACCCGGCCTGAAACGATCGATCCCAGCGGCGAACCCATGGATTATCACCGGGCCGTGGAGGAATTCGAAGGGGATGCTGAACTGCTGGAGGAGGTCCTGCAAGGGTTTCTGGGAAATGTTGCCCGTCAGATACCGGTGATGGAAGAGACCCTGATCGCGGGAGATCTCGTAAGCCTGGCCGAGCAGGCCCATGCCATCAAAGGCGGAGCGGCCAATCTGCTGGCGAAAGAACTGGCCGGGGCAGCCAGGGATCTGGAACGGATTGGCCGCGGAGATGGACTGGTCGAAGAACCGGCGAAAGAACGCGAGGATGGCGACATGGCCCTGGAGAGGTTGCGCGAGGCATATCGTAGACTCTTGGCATATGTTGAAAGGAGGTCGAGGTGAAAAGTCTGGTGGTGGACGATGAGTTGGTCAGTCGGCGCAAATTGAAAAAGATCATGGAATCCTTTGGTTTTTGTGATGAAGTGGAAAACGGAGACCAAGCCGTATTGGCCGTGATCAGGGCTCTGAACCTGGGAGAGCCCTACGAAGTGATCCTGATGGACTTGATGATGCCTGTCATGGACGGCCACGAGGCTCTGAAACGGATTCGGGCCATTGAGCGGGAACGTCGGGTCGAACCGGGCAAGGAGGCGCGGGTGATCGTGGTTTCCAGCCTGGAGGACCAGAAAAACGTCTGTCAGGCTTTTTTCAAAGGGCTGGCCAGCGTCTACGTGACCAAGCCGGTGAACCGGGAATCCGTGCAAACGGCGCTCCGCTCGCTGAATCTGGAATAGTTTTGCCGCTTCTTATCACGATACAAGCCAGAATAATATTTATGCCCAGTAGGTGTTTCTGCCGGAAGCAATTACCCGGAAGATCCGGATAGTTCAAAATAAGGGAAACGGGATGTTTCCCGCAGGTCGACTTCTACAACCTGGACGCCATCACTTCCGTCGGCTAGTGATTACGGGAATCCAAACAATATGCGACTTCAATCCAAAACCCTGGCCTTGTTCGCCGCCTCCGGCGCGGTGATCCTGCTGGTGGTGGGCGTGGTTCAGTTTCTGGTGCTCAAGGAACGGACTTTCGCGGCCATCGAGTATCAGATGGGCAAGCAGTTGGAGCATCTGGACTTCGCCTTGACCCGGTTCGTCCGTGACGTGGAGAATGACCTGTTGATTTTGGCGGCGGACGCTCGGGTGCGTACGTTCCATGAGGCGGAGTTCACCAGTTTTCTCGATGCGGATGAAGCGACCTTCGAGTACCGGATCGGTTGGCGGGAACAGGAAATCATTGATATCTTCCAGACCTTCCGCCATTACCACCCCCACGTCAATTCCGTATACATGGGCCGGGAGAACGGCAGTTTCGTCCGTTCCCATCCTCGGGAGCGGCCCACCCGTTACGATCCGCGCGACCGGCTGTGGTACGTGTTGGCCAAAGGGCACCCGGACGCGGTGATGCGTACTCCGCCGTACCGCTCCGTGACCACTCCGGACGTGAACATCGGGGTGGTCACGCCGCTTTTGGACGAGTTCGGCCGCTTTTTCGGCGTGGTCGGCGCGGACATCACCCTGGCCGATCTCACGGAGTACGTCACCGCTTTTACCCTGAGCCATGAGGGACAAACCCTGCTTCTGGACGAGATGGGCATGGTTCTGGCCGCTCCGGACCCGGAAATGCTGTTCGCCAACGTTCGCGACCTGTTCACGGACGGCGAGCGGCTGGCCATGGCCGGGCCCGGAACGCATCTGGTGCTGAATGTGGAAGGCCGATCCCAGGACCCTCTGCACGCCTACGTTCATCCTTCCCCGGCCATCGGCTGGACCCTGGTGGCCTTGCTTCCTGATCGCAAAATTCAAAAGGACGTCCGAGACGTGGTGGCCGCCACTTTGTGGTTCCTGGCCGCGGCCATCGGCCTGCTCAGCCTGGTCACCCTGGCCGGTCTATACGCCTCCATCCTTTCGCCGCTACGCGCCCTGACCCGCGGCACCCAGCACGTCCGGGAAAGCGGAGATCTGCGGTATCGCTTCTCCGTGAGCACCCGGGACGAACTGCGGGAATTGGCTGACGCCTTCAACCAGATGCTTTCCGCGATGCAGGAGGCTGAATTCCAACTCAGGGGCTCGAGGGAAGCCTTGGAGCGCGAGCGCAACCAGTTGGACGAGCGGGTCAAGGCGCGCACCCAGGAGTTGGAAAAGGTCAATCAAAACCTGAGTCGGGAGATCGACGTGCGGATGCGGGCCGAGGAGGCCGCCGCCGAAGCCAACAAGGCCAAGAGCCTGTTTCTGGCCAACATGAGCCATGAGATCCGCACGCCGCTGAACGCCATCCTGGGCTTCACCCAGTTGTTATTGCGAGATTCACAGCTTGGCCCGGACCAGCGGCGGTCGGTGCGGACCGTATATCGAAGCGGCGAGCACCTGCTGAATCTGCTCAACGATATTCTGGAAATGTCCAAGATCGAAGCGGGGAAGATCATTCTCAACGAAGAGGATTTTGATCTGTACGCCCTGGTGGAGGACCTGGAAGCCATGTTTCGGGTCCTGGCCCGGAAAAAGGGTCTGTCCCTGGAGGTCGTTTCGGACCCGGAACTGCCGCGCTGGGTTCGGGGCGACGAACAAAAGCTGCATCAGGTGTTGAACAACCTGCTGGGCAACGCGGTCAAGTTCACGGATCAAGGTGGGGTGGTGCTCCGGATTGCAAGCCGCGCCCCGACACCCGCACCGGAGGCGGATTCCAAAGCGATCGATCCGGAGGCCTTTTTTCTGGCCGTGGAGGTGGAGGACACCGGCCCGGGTATTCCGGACGCGGCACGTCGATCCATCTTTTCCCACTTCGAGCAACTCGTGCCGGGCAGCGGCATGAAGGGCGGCACCGGTCTCGGCCTGGCCATCGCCAAGGCCTACGTGGAACTGATGGGCGGCGACATCGACGTGCAAAGTCGGGCCGGCCGAGGCAGCACGTTTACGTTCACGGTCCGGGTCGTGCCAGGAACCCCGGGCGCGTCTCGGGGCCGGGAGCGCCAGGGCCGGGTGGCCTTGTTGAAGTTCGGCCAGGGCGAGGTGCGGGTTCTGGTGGTGGACGACAATCAGTCCAACCGGGAAATTCTGGTGCGTATGCTGGAACAGGCCGGATTCACCGTGCGCGAGGCGGCGGATGGTGAAGAGGCGTGCCGGGTGTACGATCAATGGCGACCGGCCCTCGTCCTGCTGGACATGATCATGCCGGTGATGGACGGGTTCGGGGTTCTGCGGCATATTCACGACCGGGACGGTCAGAATTCGCCCCCGGTCATAGCGGTCACGGCCAGCGTGCTGATGGCCGAAAAGGAACGGGTTCTGGCCGCGGGCGCCGCGGCGTTTCTGAAAAAACCGTTCAAGGTCGATGAACTCTTCGGCTTGCTGCGGGAGCATCTGGACGTGGAATTTGAGGAGGACGACCAGAACCCGGACGCTGACACTGTCGAGCCGGGAAGCGGTCCGGGGACGCAAACGGCGGAACGCCCTTCCGTGAATCCGGAAAAGCTTGCCGGTTTGCCGCCGGATTTACTGGAGGCACTGACCGAGGCGGCCTGGAGCCTGGACGTGGACGCTTTGCGGGAGATTTGCACCCGGATCGACCAGGAGCATCCGGATTTGGTCGCGGGGATACTCTACTTGGTGGACAACTACCTGTTCGATGAACTGCAACGTCTTTTTGAGTTGGAGAAAGCGTCGTGAACGAATCCGCAACCCCATCCATCCTGATCGTGGACGACGTCCCGGCCAACCTGCATCTGTTGTCCGGGATTCTCAAGGAGCAAGGGTTCAGGGTCCGTCCGGCCACCTCCGGAGCCATGGCCCTGGAGGCGGCCCGGCGTCTGCCGCCTGATCTGGTCCTTTTGGACATCAATATGCCGGGCATGGACGGCTTTGAGGTTTGTCGTCGACTGAAAGCGGACCCGGCCTTGGCGGACATCCCGGTGTTGTTCGTCAGCGCCCTGGAGGACACGGCGGACAAGGTCCGGGCTTTTGAAGCCGGAGGCCGGGACTACGTCACCAAGCCTTTTCACGTGGAGGAAGTGCTGGCCAGGGTTCGCACCCATCTGGCCCTGCGCCGCGCTGAGCATGATCTGACGGAACGGAACAAGACCCTGCAAAAGGCATTGGATCAGCTCAAGAAGGCTCAGAATCAGCTTATTTTTTCGGAAAAGATGGCCGCGCTGGGGGTCTTGGCGGCGGGCGTGGCCCACGAGATCAACAACCCTTTGAATTTCGTGAAGAACAGTTGCCACGGTCTGGAGAAGGACATCGCCGACCTGATTTCCCTGGTGAACCATTGCCGCGGAGCCATGACCGAGGAGCAGCGGGCCGCTTTGGCGGAGTTCGAGAAGCGGGT
Organism: Desulfonatronum thiodismutans; assembly: GCF_000717475.1. Taxonomy (NCBI): domain Bacteria; kingdom Pseudomonadati; phylum Thermodesulfobacteriota; class Desulfovibrionia; order Desulfovibrionales; family Desulfonatronaceae; genus Desulfonatronum; species Desulfonatronum thiodismutans. Next base: position 250,819 of record NZ_JPIK01000004.1, on the reverse strand, counting down.
GGACTATCCCACCCTGATGGAGGAGATTCCCGAACTGCTGGCCCATATCTTTGAAGGATTATGGCGGGCCGAGGACATTGTGCGCTGCTTGCGCGTCTTTTCCCGTTCGGACGACGCCCGAAGCCTGGACATCGATCTCAACGAACTGGTTGATTCCGCGCTGGTCATGTTGCACAATCGTTACAAGACTCGGGTGGACGTGTGCAGGGATTTTCATTCATTGCCACCGATTCCAGGCAATTACGGTCAGCTCAGCCAGGTGGTGATCAATCTCCTGAACAATGCCGTCGACGCCGTGGATTCTCTGGAGGACCGGGCCCGTCGCCGGGTCACCCTGACCACCGAGGTCCGTGAGCGCGCGGGCAAGAGTTATGCCGTGCTGCGCGTCGCCGACGCCGGGCCGGGCATTCCTCCGGACATCCGGGGGCGGATTTTCGATCCCTTTTTCACCACCAAGCCGGTGGGCAAGGGAACCGGGCTCGGGCTGTACATTTGCGCCAATCTGGCGCGGGAACACCACGGCTTCCTGGAAATCGACGACGAGGTCGGCGAGGGTGCCGCGTTTCTGCTGTTTTTGCCGATAACACCGGAGGAAAACTGATGCTGGCCTTGAGCGATTCCGAAAAGCCGATCGTCCTCTACGTGGACGACGAGTCCGAAAATCTGAGCAGTTTCAAGGCGTTGTTTCGGCGCGACTACGACATCCGTCTGGCTGAGTCGGCCCAGCAGGCCCTGGATATCCTGCGTAAAGAGGAAGTTCACGTCCTTGTGACCGATCAGCGGATGCCCGAAATGTCCGGGACGGTTCTGCTGGAGCAGGCGGCTCGCGAATTTCCCAACGTGCTGCGCTACATGCTCACGGGCTACAGCGACTACGATCCACTGGTGGACGCCATCAACAATGGCAAGGTCCAGGGATATTTCAGCAAGCCATTAAATCCGCCGGAGTTTTCGGAGCGGATTCAAAAAGGTTTGGAGGTCATGCTCCTGCGCGAGCGCAATGAGCGGCTTCTGGTGGAGCTACGCGAAGCCAAGGAGGCCGCGGAGGCTGCCAATCAGGCCAAGGGCGAATTCCTGGCCAATATGAGCCATGAAATCCGTACGCCGCTGAACGGCATTATCGGAAGCATGCAGGTATTACTAAGTACCAATCTGGACGAGCATCAACAGCAATTCGTGGCCCTGGCCGGAAACAGCGCGGACCGACTGACGACCCTGCTTTCCGACATTCTGACCCTCTGCGACATGGAAGCCGGGCAACTGACCCCGCACTCCAGGGAGTTTTCAGTCCAGGAACTGCGGGAAGGCTTGTTCGCCCTTTTCGCTCTGGCCGCCAAGGAAAAAGGGCTCAGGCTTAGCCTGTCCCTGGAACCTTCGGTGCCCCTGGTCCTGATCGGGGATGAAATCCGGACTCGGCAGGTTCTGTTCAATTTGGTGGGCAACGCCCTGAAATACACGGACAAGGGCGAGGTACGACTGGAAATCAGCCTGGACGGGCCGATGAACGGCAACCAGTGCCGAATCCGCTTCACGATTTCGGACACGGGCATCGGCATCCCCGAAAGCAAGCTCAACGACATTCTGGAACCCTTTCGCCAGGTGGACGGCTCCTATACCCGCAGGCATCAAGGGGCCGGTCTGGGGCTGACCATCGTCCATCGCCTGGTCCGTCTGCTGGATGGCGAAATCGTCCTGCGCAGCGTCCTCGGTCAAGGGACCACCGTGAAGGTGACGCTGCCCTTCACGATATCCAGCCGTTCGCTCCAGGAACTGGGTGGCGACGACGCATCCGAACCGGCTTCCGGCCCGCGAATCCGCTGTACTTCCTGTGCGACGCACGTTTCGGGACGGTAACGGCCTGAACCCCGCCCGCTTTCGTCCTCGCGTTCCAAGCGCATCGTGCGCCGCATCCAAAACCGCATGTCCCGCATCCCCGACGACCAGAACCGCGTCCTGCTCTGGGACGCGGCTTCCAGGCTTTGGCTGACGTTTCGCGACCCGTGCGAAGTGATCCGGGCTGAAAGCGTGGAACGGGTCGGGCCATGCCTGGAGCGGATCGACGGTTTGGCGAAACAGGGTCTGTACGCCGCCGGGTTCGTGTCCTACGAGGCCGCTCCGGCCTTTGACCCCGCGCTGAGGGTCCGCCCGCGAACCGAGGACGGCCCGCCGTTGCTCTGGTTCGGGATCTTTGAGCGGGTCGAGCGGATCGCGCCTCTCGACTTCCTGAGAGGCACGGATCCTGTGTCCGCGCCGCTGGCCTGGTCCCCGTCCATTTCCGAATCCAGCTACCGGGAGGCCCTCGGGAGCATCCGGGAGCATCTGCGGGTGGGGGAGTGCTACCAGGTCAACTTTACCTTCCGGCTGCGAACCGCGTTCCCTGGCGACCCCTGGGATTTTTTCCTGTCCGTCTGCCGGGACCGGCCCCCGTCTCATGCCGCGTATGTCCATCTGCCGGATTGGGCGGTATGCAGTTTCTCGCCGGAACGGTTCTTTGTTCTGGACGGCGAGGAGATCGTTTCCGAGCCGATGAAAGGCACCCGGCCTCGGGGGCGGACCCTGGAGCAGGATCAGACCCTGGCCGATGAGCTGCGCCGGTCGCCCAAGGATCGAGCCGAGAACGTGATGATCACGGACATGGTCCGCAACGATCTGGGCCGGATCGCTGAAACCGGCAGCGTGGTGGTGGACGACCTGTGCCGGGTGGAGAAGCACGCCACGGTCTGGCAGATGGTCTCCACGGTCCGGGCGCGGACAAGCCATTCGTTGACGGAGATCTTCGCTGGCCTTTTTCCTCCGGCCTCCATCACCGGCGCGCCCAAGGCCGCCAGCATGGACATCATCGCGGATTTGGAATCCTCCCCGCGCGGCCTGTATACCGGCTGCGTCGGATACGTGGGGCCGCGGGCGACCCGTTCAGCCTCCGGCGCCAAACCGGGAATCCGGGCCGCGTTCAACGTGGCCATTCGCACGGTGCTGGTGGACCAGCACCGGAACCGGGCCGAATACGGGGTCGGCGGGGGAATCGTCTGGGATTCGAACGTTCGGGGCGAGTACGCGGAGTGTCGGACCAAGGCCGAGGTGCTTCATCGACGAATGCCGGAATTCCGGCTCCTGGAAACCATGCTCTGGACCCCGGGACACGGGTATGCGCTGCTGGAGCGGCACCTGACCCGGCTGGGCGCTTCGGCCGAGTATTTTGATTTTCACCTGGACGTGCAGCTGGTCCGTGATCGACTGGACGGGCTGTCCGCGGGATTTGGCCAAAAATCACAAATGGTCCGCCTGCTTCTGGACAAGGACGGGGCCGTTGCCCTGGAACACCTGCCCCCGCCATCGCCGTCCTCCGTCCCCCTTCGCGTGACCCTTGCCACGTCGGCGGTGGATTCCTCGGACATCTTCCTTTACCACAAGACCACCCATCGCCAAGTCTACGCCCAAACCCTGGCCGCCCATCCCGGATTCGACGACATCCTGCTGCAAAACGAGCGAGGCGAACTCACCGAATCCATCCGGGCCAACCTGGCCATTAACCTGGACGGCGTTCTCTGGACCCCGCCGATCCGATGCGGTTTGCTGGGCGGGACGATGCGGGCCGAAATGGTGGAGCGGGGAGAGCTGAAGGAGCGGGTGCTTCGGCCGGAGGATCTGCGTGGGGCCGATCGGGTCATGCTGCTCAATTCAGTGCGGGGGACGTATGATGTGGTGGTTTCGGGCGGGTATTGAGTGATGCCATGAAAAAACCAAGGGCAAGGAACAGAGAAAATTGACGATTGAGAGCGTCTCATCGAGGTAGACATGGATCAGCGGTTGGATGACGTTTGCGGCGAGGTGTGCGTCCATGATGACGCGGTGCGGCGGGTGGCGGGACGGATGGTTCCGGATGAGACCCTCCTGCGGATGGCCGAGTTGTTCAAGGCCATGGGCGAACCCGCCCGGGTGCGCATCCTGGAGGCCTTGAGCATTTCCGAATTGTGCGTCTGCGACCTGGCCGAGCTGCTGTCCATGAGTTCATCGGCGGTGTCTCACCAGTTGCGCGTGCTGCGAGCGGCCCGCATCGTCAAATATCGCAAGGACGGCAAGAACGTGATCTACAGCCTGGACGACGCGCACATCGTGGGATTGCTCAAGCAGGCCGAGGAGCATGTGGCGGAGTAGCGGGTTGCATTGATGGTCCAGTCTGCTGAAGCAGGGCCCAGGGCAATTTTGATCTCTGTGGAACATCAAAATTCCCAGTATAGTAGACGATTGAGTGTTCAGGGCGTGTCCCCAGGGTGGCCCGGCATCAGTCGAAATCGAAATCGCTATCGAAATCGGAAAGTTATCAGAAATCGATTTTGATCACGATTTCGATTTCGATACCGATCCGGATAGAGCCAGAGGATCGGGAACAAATCCGCCCTGAAGCAGGACAACTTTTTTCTTGAACATCTGAACATATTGTCATATGTTCACCTCGAAGGCTTTTCAACGGCCCGGACGTTTTTGGGGACGCTTATGGAGGTGAACATGGATTGGGGATTGCAAGTGGCCCTGGCCGGGTGGGACGTGCTCGTGGCCTCGGCGCCGTACATGCTTTTGGGGTTTTTCTTCGCGGGAGTGCTCAAGGCCTTTTTGCCGGACGACCTGGTGGCCAGGCATCTGGGCACATCGTCATTTTCGGGATTGATCAAAGCCGCGGCTGTGGGCGTGCCCATCCCGCTGTGCAGTTGCGGGGTGCTGCCCACCGCCGCGGGCCTGCGTCGTCAGGGCGCGGCCAAGGGGCCCACCGCGGCCTTTCTGATCTCCACGCCCGAGACGGGCGTGGATTCGATAGCAGTGACCTGGGCTCTGCTGGACCCTTTCATGACCATTGTCCGCCCGCTGTCCGCATTTTTCACGGCCCTTGTCACCGGGACCATGGTTCAGGCCCTGGATCGGAGCAACGAACCGCAGGCACTGCCTCCTTCCAAGCCTCAGTTTTCTCCTTCCCCCAGTCCGTCCCCGTTCCCGTCCTCGTCTCCGTGCTTGACCGGGGCAGGATGCGGTTGCGCTACAGTGCAGTCTCAAGGGCAGTCTCAAAACCACAAGCCTGACCAGCCTCCGGCTAAAACCTCGGCTCTGCTCCGCCTGCGTGCGGGCATGGCCTTTGCCTTCGGCGATCTGTTTCGGGACATCGCTCCATGGTTTCTGCTGGGCGTGCTCATAGCCGGGGGGATCTCCGTTTGGCTCACACCGGAAATGGTCTCCAGGTGGCTGGGAAATCCCGTGCTGGCCATGGTGGCCATGCTGGTGATTTCCGTGCCGCTGTACGTCTGCGCCACGGCCTCCACGCCCATTGCCGCGGCCTTGGTGCTCAAGGGCCTGAACCCGGGAGCGGCCCTGGTCTTTCTACTGGCCGGTCCGGCGGTCAACGCCGCGGCCTTGACCGTAATCTCCAAAATTCTTGGCCGCCGGGCCACTGTGATCTACGTTTCCGGGATCGTGATCTGCACCCTGGCCCTGGGCCTGCTGGTGGACTGGGTTTACGGACAAACTGATTTTATGGCTGGTGTCCTGGGGAATTGGCGCATTGGCGCGGATGAAGAGGAGGGAAGGCTTGCGGGCGTTGTCTCCGCCGTAGTGCTCTTGGCTCTGTTCACCTGGAGATGGACGGCGGGAGCGGTGTTGTCACGAGGAGGACGATGATTTTGCCTGTCGCCGAGTTTCTTCAACTTGTTCAGTGCTTGATTCGGATTGCATGATGAGGCTATCGAAAGTCCTGGCATCACTCCGGTGAATTTGAGATTTCCTGTAGCCCCTTGTCCTGGAGAGACGAAATGAAAAAAAGCCTTATCTTTTTGTGCTTCCTGATTCTGTTGACCGGATGTTCCCACCTGAGTGTTAAGCACCTGCCGCGGAATCAACTGCTCCCGAACCAAACCGACGTCATTTCGCTGGACTTCTGGAATTTTCAGTATATGGCCCGGATGGAGGGCGATCGGTATAGCGTTACCGGAAAGGCCCTGCCGAATACCACAGTCTGGCCCGGATGGGCTGAGTGGTTCCAGGATCTGGATTTTTTCGCGTATATCAGCGATGAGCAAGGAGTCGTTTTCGCTCGGGATCACAATTCCTATCTTGTGCGACGGATGGACCCGAAAGGGGTGGACTTTTCCTTTGCCATCCCGCTTAAAGCAGTTCCTTCGGACAAGGACGTCTTCTTGACGTTCGGATACCGCATGCGTTTAACGCAAGGCGAGTTTCAAGCGGTCCCTCGTCGAGAAGAGTCGTTGTCCGGCGAGGTCGACGTGTTTTCGGCGCAGCAGGGGCCGGTGCCCAGGTAGCTGGTTTGTTCAGAGCATGATTTCCTGTGAGGAGAGAACAAGATGATTGAAATGCATTCCATTGGCATGATCCGCAGCCCGTTCAAGGAGCTGAGCGGCATGCCGATTCAGCCCGCCGGAGCAGCGGGAGTACGGGGAACGGTGGAAATGTCGGAGGCATATCAAGCCGGGTTGAAGGATCTGGATGGTTTTTCCCATCTCATCTTGCTGTACCATTTTCATGGCAGCCAAGGATTCAACCTCGAGGTCGTCCCGTTCATGGACACCGTCTCCAGAGGTCTGTTCGCCACCCGCGCGCCCAAGCGGCCCAACCCCATCGGCCTGTCCATCGTGGAACTGGACCGGATCGAGGACGGCGTGCTGCATATCCGCAACGTGGACGTCCTGGACGGCACTCCGTTGCTGGACATCAAGCCCTATGTCCCGAAATTCGACGCCCACGCGCAAGCCCGGGCCGGCTGGCTGGAGACGCCGGGAGAGACCGTGGCCGAGCAAAGGTCGGATGGTCGGTTCACGTAGCAGTCCGTTGAAAAACTCCCAATTGCTGCGTCGCCGCAAAAAGTTCAAACTCTCGCGTATGAATAAATACGCTTCGACCGTGAACTTTTTTTGTTCCTTGCACTTGGGGTTTTTGAAAGGACTGAGGATAAGGACTTTTTCAACACTCAGGTAGGCGAAAGGGGATTATTCCGCCAAGGCCCAGGGACAGGTAATCCGCCAGGGGCAGGAAGGGCAGGTTCCGGGTTGGGTGGCGGGGGAGAACAGGGGGGCTTCCAGGATGTGGCGGCCGAGCCATTCCAGGATCGCGGGCAGGCCTTGCGTCTGCCAGTCCAGGAATTGATGCGTCAGGCGTTCGGTCTCGTCTTTTTTGCCCGGTTTGGTCAGCGGGACGAAACGCTTTTGGGCCTGCCATTCGCCGAGATGCACGTAGCCGCACAGGGCCGGCGCGGCGTGGAGATAGAGGTAGCCGGGCAGTTGCGGGTCCGGGAGGTGGGTGTTGACCAGGGTCAGTCCCGCGTGGGCCGCGGTTTCGTCGCCCGGAGACAGGTCTGTCAGGTTATTCGCCAGTTCTTCCAGGCGAAGGATGTCCAGCGGCTTGCGCCGGGACGCCCCGCCGGTCTTGTAGTCCAGAATCATGGGGATGTTCAGTGCAAGATCCTGGTCGATCCGGTCCAGCCTGCCGCGCAGGACGATCTTGGCCGCGGCTCCGGGCAGAGGGCGCTGGGCGGACTGTTCCACGGCCAGCAGGTGGACCGGCTGGTCGGACTGGCGCAGGTAGTTGCGCAGCAGTTCCTGCAGCAGCCGGGCCTGGAAGAACCGGGCCGCCGTGGCTAAAGGGGCCTCCCGCAGGTGACCGGGGGCCAACTCGGACCAGATGTCGTCAAACCCGGACAACAGATCCCTGGGCGCCACGGTGGATTGCTCGTGAGGCCGGAACAGCCGTTCCAGGATGTCGTGGGCCAGTCGGCCCATGACCGCGGCACCGGGGTCGTCGCGCGGGTCGTGCCGGGGCGGGAAAGCGGCCACCTCTTCCTTGAAGAAGCGCAGCGGGCAGTGAAGATACGTGCGCAGCGCGGAAAGGGACAGGCCTCGTTCCAGGCGCCGGGCCAGCCGTTCGGTCATGGCCGTCTTTTCCGGCGGACGCCCCGGAGACAGGCTCAGGTCCAGCTCCAGGGCCACACGGGAAACGCTTCCATGCAGCAGCTTGCCCGCGGCCTTTTCCCGGTTCCAGAGTTCCCGCTCCCAATACCGGCTGGGCATGGTCCGGCCTTCCAATGGATTGGGGGACATGCCTTGGCGGCTGTAGAGGCGGACCTCCCCGGCCGAGGCCATCAATCGTTGGAGATGGTAGTGTATGATCCGCTCCTCGGCATAGCCCGGCGGCAGGCCGAGGGCCGGGCGCAGGGCCTCGGGCAGCAATGGATTGGGCGCGGCGGTCCGGGGCAGAACCCCTTCCACGCATTCCAGCACGATCACCTTGTCGAAGCACAGCAGCCGACTTTCCAGTAATCCCATCACCTGCCAGGACGTGAGCGGCTCCCCGCTGAAGGGGATGCGCTCCAGACCGAGGCAATTCCAGAACACGCTCCACAACGCCGCCGGAGGAAGCGCACGGTTCCGGCTCAGGGTCTGCTCCAGGCCTGGAAGAACCGTGGAGTACAGCGCGTGGACCGCGTGCATCTCCAGCACCGAGGGGGCCCGTTCCCGCACCTGAAGGGCGTCCAGAAGGCGCGGCAGGAATTCGCCCAATTCCTTCAGGGTGGTCAGGCCCAGGGCTTCGTGAAAAAGGGCCGCCAGCCCGGCCATGCTGGATTCCGCGGGCTTCGCGGCATCGGTCTCCTCCCGCCCGCCCTCAAACTTACCCTCATATCCGTCCTCGTGCTCGTTCCCGTCCTCGTACACGACCTCCGCTCCAGCCACATCCTCGACGTCCGCCGCCACGCACTCCCGAAGCAGTTCCACCAGGGCCGCTGAATCCAGAAAAGCATGACCTTGTCCCTGGATCAGGCGGCGCAGGCGGGCCAGGCCTCCGCTGGGCAACAGCCGCCGAACCCAGGGATTTTGCCAGAGATCCAGGTAATCCCGACTGGCCGGTCCTACGCCGGTGAGGCGACCGTCCCGGGTCATGCGGGTCAGGGTGTGCAGGAGCAGGCCCAGGGCCGAGCGCTCCAGGGGCAGGCCCAGGGTGACGTTGACCTCCTTGTCCATGGGCAGGTGGGCCAACACGGGGCGCAGCAGGGCCGGGTCGGGCAGGATCACGGCCACTTTTTCTTCTTGTCTCCAGGATGCGGCGTCCTCTGCCAGACGGCGCAATTCGGAGTGCAGGTCATGGGCCAGGATGAAGGTCGGGGCCAATCCCTGGGCCAAACCCTGGGCCAATCCCTGGGTCTGGCCTTCATCCTGGTCGCCGGGCGCGAATTCCCAGTCCAGATCGGCCTTCCAGGCCGCGGCCCAGCGTTGCAAGGGGTCGGGCAGGGGGTGGTCGGCCTGCCACCAGAGTTCCGCTCCGGCCCGGCGTAGGGACTGGACCAAGTCTGCCTCGGTCCGGGTCAGGGCGAACAGGCCGCAGAGGTAGGTCGGGCCGTCCAGGGGCGAAACGCTCCCGCTTGATGGAGAGTGCTCCCGGTGATGGCGTTCCGGTGGGATTCGGGCGGCCAGGGTCGCCGGGGTGGCCAGGTTGCGGTCCGCGAGACGCTCGTGGAATGCGGTCTGGACCGCTCCCAGGTCGGCCAGCAGCCGCGCGGTCGCTTCCGGCAGGTCGTCCGGAGGGTGGTCCAGGGCTTGGGCCGTGATTTGCTCCCGATCCAGTTCGTCCAGAACCTGGGCCAAACGTAGGCCCCAGGGCAGAAACCGATGCCAGGGCGTCGTCTCCCGTTTGCCTATCATGGCGGCGTCGATCTCGTGTAGCAGCCAGGCCTGATCCAACGGGGCGGCCAGGGCCGGGGGATCGTCCGAGGCCAGGCAGGCCTGGCGCAGAATCCAGTCTTCCAAGCTGGAGCAGCGCGGTGGCAGAAAGGGTGCGTCCAGGGAGCGGGCCAGGGCCTGATGCAGATAGATGCGCGGTCGACGGTGGGGAAAAATGACCTGGATGTTGGCCATGGCCAGGAATGGGGCGTCGGCGCAGCGTGCTCTGAGGTGGTCGTGGAGCAGGGTGATGGGGTCGGCATGCAGGGGCAGGACGCGGATGGGGGGGGCGTGGTCCTCCGGGGGGCTCGGGAGCAGGGCTTCTGGAAACGGGCAGGTCGATGATCCTGGATTCTCAGAGGACGAATCCGGGCGGAGTCGTGATTGCACGGGCGGGAGCGCGGCCACCTCGGCTCGCTCCAGGTTGACCAGCGCTCCATGGCATTCCCGGCCCAGCAGGTCGGCCAGGAGGCGTTGGTAAGAGCGGACCTGGGTCCGGTCCGCGTCCGGGTCGCCCGCACCCAGCTTGAAGTCCAGCACCCAGGCCGTGCCGTCCGGCAGCAGAACAAGGCGGTCCACCCGGACCAGGGCGTGCGACGCGGTGGAGGACGGACCGTGAGGATGGGCCGAGACCTGGGCCCGAACCTGGGCCGGAATCACGATTTCCTGTTCCGCCAGGGCCAGGGCCGTTTCGGAGAAGAGTTCGGCCATCAGGGGATGGGCCAGAGTTCGGACCATGGCCGAGGCCAGCGGGGCCAGGTCCAAGCGGGCCGGGTGCACGCCCAGCAAGGCACGCGCCTGCTGTAGACGACGGGTCATCGCAACCAAAGAGGTCTCGCCGGGACCAAGAAGGGCCAGGGCCTGATGAGCCACGTCGCCGTGCAGCCGCCGCGAGGTCGCGGACGGGTCGGTCCAGGACGAGGCGTCCGGTGGGGCCAGGAGCAGGTGGGGAAACAAGGGGTCGCGCATTATTGGGGTGTTGTTGGGTTGTCGACCATCAGAGCCCGCAGCCAGTCCGCGGCCCGTGAGCCCTTGGAGGTCTTGCCCTTGGGCAGAAACAGGCGAAGGCTCTCCCGGGCCCTGGTCAGGGCCACGTAGAGCAGGTTCAGCTCCTCGGCCATGGAGTGGACCTGCTCCTGGTCCATGATCAGGGCCACCTCGTCGGCCCGGGGCTTGGTCGTGGAGACCAACCCCGGTCGGCCATCCTCGGTGGGCAGGAGCAGGTGAGCCGGACGGTTTTTCTCGCCATAGCCCAGCAGAGGCAGAAAGACATGGGGAAATTCAAGGCCCTTGGCCTTGTGCACGGTCATCACCCGAACCGCGGCCAGCCCCTCGGGCAGCCCGACCACGCAGGACCCGGCGTTTTCTTCCCAGAAGGCCAGAAAGGCGGACAGGGTGGCCTGGCCCTGATTTTCGGCCTGGAAGGCTGTTTCCAGCAGTTTTTCCACCCAGGCCCACTGGCCCAGGGGCAGCTCGCGAAGCCGGAAATGGGCCGCGGCGGCCAGCAGCAGTTCATAGGCCCCGGAAAGCCCGGCCCGTTCCCAGAAGGGCTGGAGGTGTTCGGTCCAGAATTCGGGGTGCTCTTTTTGGAGTCGAAGGGAGAGGGAGCGGGCGGTCGCGACGTCCTGGGACTGGTCTTCGGTTGTCCGGAGCAGCGCCACCATGTCCGGCGGGCGACCAGGGATCCCTTCCCGAAAAAGCAGGGGGTTGCGACACAGGGCGTACAGCGCGGCGTCGTCGCCGGGGTGGTCCAGCCAGGTCAGCAGAGCCAGCAGGCCGCGGACCGCGGGATGCGCGGAGATGACCAAACTTTGCTCGGTAATGGTCGGGATGTCCGCGGCCAGCAGGCCGGCGGCGCATGACCTGGCTTCCTTGTTGGTCCGCACGAGAACCGCGATGTCGCCCAGATCGATTGCATTCCCGCGCAGCGCCAGGATCTGGGCGACCAGAGTTTCCAGGGCCAGGGTCGTATATGCCTCGGCTCCACCTTCCAGGTCGTCCAACGGGATGTCGGTGATCCGGACCGCGCCGACGCAGTCCTTCCAGGGAGTCTGGGCTGCGTCGACGTAGAGGGCCGCCGAGGTTGCGGCCAGCAAAGCGCGGGCATCGTCCTTTTTTGGAGCCGTGATCATGGCCCGGGCCAGGTTTGCGCTGGACTCCGGCTGTTCCAGGGGAGCGAATCGGGCATTGATCCAGTCCACCACCTCTGGGCAGGAGCGGCGGTTGAAGGGCAGGACCGCGCGTAGCCGGTTTTCCGGAGACACGTTGGGCAGCACCGCCGGGTCCAGCGGCTCGAAGAACAGCCTCCAGTCCCCGCCGCGCCAACGGTAGATGGCCTGCTTCACGTCGCCGACGCAGAACAGACTTCCGCCTTCGGCCAGGGCCTCCAGGGCCAGTTCCCGGAGCACGTCCCATTGTTCCCGGCTGGTGTCCTGGAATTCGTCGATGAGCAGATGGTTCCAGCGCAGGCCGAGGATCAGGGCCGCTTCCTGGAGCAGGTCGCCCTGGGCGAGATGCAGGCGGATCAGCCGGGTCCACCAGCCGCCCGGCAACAGCCCCTGGGTGCGGCCCAGCCGGTCCAGTTCCAGGTTCACCACGTGATGCAATTTGGCCAGAGGGGCCACGGACAGTCTGGCCCGGGTCAGGAGAAAGGCGTTCCTGGCCCGGCGGACCGCCTGGTAGGCGTCCCAGGCCTGGGGCAGGTCCGGGTTGGTCAGGGCGGGCTTGTTGAACAGGTCCTCGGGCGTGGCCTTGTCGAAAAAGGCGCTTTCCAGCTTGCCGAGGGGATCGTTCAGGAGCTCATCGAGCTTCGGGGGCTTGAACCGGGAAACGTGGCCGGACAGTCCGACCCGTTCCAGGGTGGCGGCCAGTTCCCGGCAGGCGTCCAGAAACGCGGCCTTGGCCCGGCGCAGGTCGTCCAGAGAGGTGACGGCCAGGGGCTCGAAGATCTGGTTCAGGTCGCGGATCACCCCGGTGACCTGCTCTTCCAGCCAGGGCAGGAAGCGCAGCCCGGTGCGCGTCTCCTGGTGCAGATAGACCTGGAAGATGCCTTCCCAGAGCGCGGAGAGGGACTGGGCGGCTTCCGGATCGTGGTCAGCCGTCGTGATCGGATTGTCGGTGGAGCCTGATGGCTGGATGGGGTGGGGGATCGCGATTTGATTCCAGTCCGTACGGGCCAGCAGGCCTTCCAGGACGACCTTGGCCCAGACCTCGGAGTTGAACCCGGCTTCCAGTTCCGGCCAGAGATCCATGCGTCGGGCCAGGGTCTGGACCAGTTGAAAGTTCAGGCTGTCGATGGTCTTGACCTGAAAGCGCTGGTATTGATCCAGAATCCGCTCCAGCCAGACCCCGGCGGCTTCCGGGTCCAGTCCGCTCTGGGCGCGGAGCTCTCGGCCGGACGGGGTTTCCAGGGCGATTTCCTTGAGAAAGGCCACGATCCGGGACTTCATCTCCTGGGCCGCGGCCACGGTGAAGGTCAGGGCCAGGATGTGCCCCAGCCCGGCGACGGACGGTTTGCCGGCCCTGGCCAGGAGCTGGAGAAATCGCAGCCCCAGGCTGTAGGTCTTCCCGGCTCCGGCAGAGGCCTGGACCACCAGGACGTGGGGAAACGTCTCGGGAAGAGGGATGTCGGAGGCGGCGGTCATGGCTGGGGTTTGGAGTGACAAACGGTGACGGGTCAGAAGCTGTAGCGCAGGCCGATGGTGTTGGCGTTATGGCCGCCCTTGAGGTTGCCGAAGGTGCGGAAGGCCCCGGAACGGTGTTGGAGCCGGTAGAATATCGCCCACTGGGGGTGCTGGGGCAGGGAGAAGGCCAGTTCCGGGCCGAGGTAAACCAGCCAGGTCGCGTCGCCGTCCTGGGTTTCCTCCCGGTTCCGCTCGATGCCGATGGAGCGGTCTATCCAGCTCAGACCGAGGGTGATCGCCGGTTCGAGGCGTAGGCGATCGAACAGCACGATACCCCGATGTCGCAGAGCCGCGCCGGCCCAGATTTCCGTGGACCAGCGGCAACCGAACCGCGAGGCGACCCCGACCTCCGGGCCCAGGCGCAGGTCGTAGGCCAGGTCGAGCATGTCCCGGGCGTAAGCCAGGGCCACGAGATGGTTTTCCTCAAAGTCCACGGACCAAAAGGTGGCTGTGTCCCCCATGCTTTGCGTGGTGTATTTTCCGGCATACAGGCTGACGCGATGCGTGAAGTCCGGCGTGGCGGGGAAGGAGAACCAGGCAAAGGAAGATGGATTGGATTCGACTTCTTGTTCGCCCGCGAACAGGTTTGGACTATCGATGCTTGCGTGGGAAAAAAAAGGCGAAAACAGCGGGACGAAAAGCATGACTGCAAGGAAGAAACTCTGGACGGCAAGGCGCGAATGATGGCGGGTCACGTCTTTTCCTCGGCGCGGTTAAGGTGATGGCGAGATCGGAGCTTCGGCCAAGCCAAGTTGGCCGTGAGCCATCCGGATATGGTCGATGGAGCGCCAATCCAGGCCTAGCAGGCCCGCTCCGAGAGCATCCACGGCCACGGGGTCGAACCCGGCCACGAGTTTGTTCACCGGCGGGGAGCAGGTGGCTCCGCCCAGGTGATATTCGGCCAGGCCGACGCTGGCGTCGATGATCGCCAGGTCCGGGGCGCGGTAGCGGTTCAACTCGTAAATAGAGCGCTGCATGTCCGCGTGCAGAGCCGACTTTTTCCAGGAGCCGCCGCGCTGGTAGCGGCTGGGCGGGAGCAGGCCGAGCATGTTTTTCATGGTCAGGGTGACCTGGGCCAGGCTGTGCCGCTTGAGCACGGCCACGGAGATCAACAGGCCGCTCATGGCCGCTTTGGGCAGATAGATATCCGGGAAAAAGCGACACTCCGGATTTTTACGGCGAGTCAGGGGAGCCTGGTTCAGGTCCACCAACTCCAGGTCCAGTTCCTCGGCCAAGGCGGCATAGCCCAGGTCGGCGAAGATTTGGCCGGTATCCAGGCAGGCGTCCCCGCAGCCCTCGGCCAGGATAATTCGGGCCTTGGTGTGTCGACGGACATACTCCGCCAAGGCCCGGACCATGTCCGGGTGGGTGGTCACGGGAAAGGGCGAAGCGTTGACCAGATTGGGCTTGATGATCACCCGCCGCCGGCGTTTGAGCACGCGGGGTGCGTCCAGGTCGTCCAGCAGGGCGGCCAGGGTGGTCGGGTAGTCCTGGAATTCGTGGACGAGACAGGGGATGCGGCGAGGTTCAGGCATGACGCGACATTTTGTTGCGGGTTCGACGATGGTCGATGATCCAGGCCGCTATGCCCAGGCCCACGGCCGCCAGGAGCAGCAGGGCCTGGAATTGGTAAGCTCCGGTGATGCCTGCGGACAGGGCTTCGGGGGAGACCGCGGCGAAGTCCGTGCGCACGGGTTCCAGGGTAACGGAGACCACGAACAGGGTAAAGATGGAGCCGATCAACGGCAGGCCCGTGGTCTGGCCAAAGACACGGGAATAGTTCAGCAGCCCGGAGGCCACGCCCAACCGTTCCAGGGGCACCGCGCCCATGATCGCGCTGTTGTTCGGGGCCTGGAACAGCCCGACCCCCAGGCCCACGGGCAGCACCCGCATCACGAAGCCCCACCACGGCGTATCCAGGCTGAGGGTGCTCACGGCCAGGCAGCCGCTGATCAGGATCAGCAGGCCCAGGAGGCTCAACCCTCGTGGCCCGAAGCGGTCGGAAAGGGCTCCGGCGAAAGGGGCCACCAGGCCCATGCTCAAGGGAATGGCCATCATCAACAAGCCTACTTCGCTGGGCGGACGGCCTTGGGCGTATTGCAGGAAAAACGGCATGATGAATCCGGCGGACAGGGAAATGAAGACCAGGAGGGACATGACCAGATTCATGCTGAACAGCGGGTTGCGAAACAGCTTCATGTCGATCATGGGCTGTTGGACGCGGCGTTCCACCAGGATGAAGGCGACCAGCCCGATGGCCGCCAGAGAGAGCAGCGACATGCTCATCGGGGCGGAGAAGCCGGTCTTCTGGCCCAGGGTCATGCCCATGGAATAGGCGGCCAGGGTGAGGGCCGCGATGATTGCGCCGGGGATGTCGAAGCGCTGCCCACCCTGCCTGGGGGGGAGGGCGGGCATGTACTTGGCGATGATCCACTGAGCCAGAATGCCCAGAGGAACATTGATCAGAAAAATCCAGCGCCAGCCGATGAATTCGATGATCAGCCCGCCCAGGGAGGGTCCCAGGGCCAGTCCCATGGCCACCGTGGCCCCGATCAGACCGATGGCCCGGCCTCGTCGAGAGGGCGGCGCGAGTTCCGTGACGATGGCGATGCCCAGGGCCTGGCTCATGGCCGCGCCCACGCCCTGTAAGGCCCGAAAAAAGATCAGCCAGCCCACGCTGGGCGCGAGCCCGCAAAGCAGGGATGCCAGGGTGAACAGTCCCAGGCCCAGGCTGAAGATCTGCTTTTTACCGCGCATATCGCCCAGGCGCGAGACCAGCAGCAGGAGGGAGGCCACCACCAGCACGTAGCTGAGGATGACCCACTGCACCGTGGCGAAGTCCGTGTCCAGTTGCTTGGCGAGGCTGGGCAGGGCCACGTTGACGATGCTCATGTCCAGGGTGGCCATGAATACCATCATGTTCACCCCGATCATGCTCAAAAACGTATACTTCGGAGGCTCGTGAAGGGAAGGGGCGAAGGGAGCGGCTTGGCCCGCGGTGTTCTTTGGGGGGCTGGACATGGAGAGAGCGTCTCTACCAGAGATGCCGCGCAACCTCCAGCGGGTTTATCCCCTGGTAGAGCATGCCGGAAGCTGTCTACGATTGCTTTGATACTGGACAGAATCCATGTCTCGGTTTACATCGTAACCCCTTACGGAGGGATGGCCGAGTGGTTGAAGGCGGCGGTCTTGAAAACCGCTGACGGGGAAACTCGTCCGGGGGTTCAAATCCCTCTCCCTCCGCCAGCACATGATCCGGCGCTGTCCGGTAAAATACTATAAGCCCTGAGAAATCAGGGCTTTTTTTGTTGGATTGGGTCTGGTCAGATGGGAAAGTCTGCAACAATTGTCCCTCAACGCTCAAGGATTTGCCCCGCCATGTGTCCAGCGAAGAATATCCACCAAAATATGCGCTTGGAGATCAACATCGGCCAGTGTATGAGGATACCCAAGGCCTGAGGCGGCTTGTTGGCTTGCTGGACCCTGGCGTTGTGATTCGAACATGAGGATTCAAACTCGAAAAGGCGTACTCGTGCGGATTCGATCATGCCTCTTGCCGCGGTGTCTTCCGCGGCTTGTCCGGCGAAGTGTTTCCTCCATGATCTGACAGTAGTCTTCCCCAGGTGCGTGGAAGGCAGGCCTGGCGCGGATATCAATCATGTTTCGATCTTCCTCGCTCCGGAGTTGCTCAAGATGGTCGTATCCCGGCTGTCGACGTTGTTTCGGGGGGAGATTTGAATTAGGGAAATGGCGATAAAAGCTGAGGCGCATCCTGCGCACAACCTGGCTGAACCAAAAAGGAGTCTTTTTATGGGCGACACGAAAGGCAAGAAGGAAAAGGCCAAGGACAAGAAGCAGAAAGAGGCGAAGAAGGAGAAGCAGAAAAAGGGCAAGTAAACGGGATGGCCGTGTTTTGCCGGATGCCCTGGGTACCCATGTTCTTGCCGTGGAGTTTCGCGGGAACACGAAAAATCACGCTGATGGTCCTCGACTGGCTTGCCGATGCGCCGACCGAACAGAGTTCAGGTTCATTATTGCAGGCGTTTTTGCAGGCCTGAACTGAGCAAACAGCATGGGGAAGAAGTGGGGCTATTCTCCGGCAAGCCATCTGAAAACGACAAGGGTTCCGGCCAACCGACCGAAACCCTTGTCGTTTGTTTGGTATCTTGGGAGGGACTTGAAGTCCCTCCTCTCTAATCAAGCCGACACCCGCGGACAGAATATCCGGGAAAACAAACCAGCGATCCTTCGAGAATTGCAAGGCGGCTATTCTGAATTCGCCAAGACTTTGGAGCTATAATCATGAAAATACTGCTACCTCTGTTCATTTTCCTTCTGGCAATGCTTGCCTATCCCATCCCATCATTTGCAAATGACTCTTCTGACAAGATTTTGCCGCCACCCCGCACTGAAGGCGGCATGGCGCTCATGCAGGCCCTGCGAGAGCGCCAGTCATCGAGATCGTTTAGTGATCATACCCTGTCTGATCAGATGCTGAGTGATCTGCTGTGGGCCACGTTTGGGATCAACCGGCCTGATTCCGGGAGGCGTACCGCGCCATCTGCCAGAAACTGGCAGGAGGTGGATGTTTACGTTGTGATGCAGGACTCTTCCTATGTCTACGAGCCAGAGTCCCACAGCCTGAAACTCGTGGCAAAAGGCGATCTTCGAGCTCTTACAGGCCGTCAGGAGTTTGCCGCGACAGCACCCATGAATTTGGTTTTCGTGGCGGACATTTCCAGAATGACTGGGGTTTCCGCGGACGGCATCGATCTGTACATCGGTGCGGACGTTGGTTTTGTCAGTCAGAACGTCTACCTGTTCTGCGCATCCGAGGGATTGGCCACTGTGGTCAGGGCAAATCTGGATCGTATATCGCTCGGCAAGGCGTTGAATCTCGCTGAGCACCAGAGAATCGTTCTTGCTCAGACCGTAGGGTACCCCGCGGGTTACACCCCGTAGGCGATAAGGTGCGAAGAGAATATTCGACGAACGACACCCTGACCAAAGCTGAAAAGGAGACGCGGTGCCAGGAAAGGAAGCAACAGCCAGGATCAAGATCAACAAGCTGCTGGAATCAGCCGGGTGGCGTTTTTTTGATGAGCGGGGCAAGCCCGCGAATATCGTCCTGGAGCCGTCTACCAAGATCAGGGCCACCGACCTGGACGCCTTGGGGCCACTTCATTCCGTAGCGGATACGACAACGGAATGAGTTGTTGGCGCTAGCATCACCTTTCAAGACTCTCCACTGAAGTGGTCCCCCTCATTGCCCCACCATCTGCCCCTGATATTCACATCCATCCCAGAAGTCACACCACCCCAGCGCGGCCAGAAAACGGCTTGAGGGCGCTTTGATGTTTGCCAGAAGTGTTGTCGGTGCCAACGAAATGGGCGCAAACAGCAGGAGCTCGATTGGTTGGCATGTTTTTGCAAAATGTTGTAATTATAGTATTTTTATTCCGGCATGGATCGTGCTTATAAGCAAACATCATCGGAATTAAACCTTCACCCATGTGCTACTGTTTGCAGAGCGCAGGATGTGCAGGGAAGGTTGTGACTATAAAATAAAATTCTGCGGAAAAGGAGGAAATGATGCTCATATTTGTCATTAAATAAGTGAAGTGATTATAAATAGTGATATGAGAATTTTTAAGAATAAAAACATGACAGGAGACATCGCCATGTTTCGCACAATTGCTTTGCGCGTCGGAACAACAATGTTCTTAATCATAGTCGCAACGCTGCTTACTGCTGGCAGTCTATTTGCAAGAACCCTAATATGCTATAAAAATACAGACTATTTTTCAAAGCGGTGTACGATTCATCCATATGCAGTTACAAAATTAGTGAATGGAAATATTGTGAAGGGACATCTCGTCGGTTGTCAGTTCAAATCCTATACGTGCATGGGCGGGGTATGTGAGGATAACTACGGACCATTACATATCCCATATTATGTCAGCATGGACGATCACCCTGGCTTTTGCGATCTGCTCTGCAACAATCCTACGTGTACGGATCCGCAGGGGTGGCGTTAATCGTCAACGCAAAATGCATGACAATACTGTACTTCGCAGCGGCAAGGAGATCATCATGGGACGCACTTTTGGTAAATGGATCGGAATGGTGGTCGTTACGACAATGCTTTGCCTGACCGGGCTGGTCATGTCCGACGAAGCCCAGGCCCAGAGGTTCGTGGACAATGGGAACGGGACGGTGACGGATACGCAGACTGGACTGATGAGTTTGACAGATTGGCTTGGCTTTCGTTGGTTGGGCAGGGGGTGGACGAATCGCCCTGCAACGAAAAAGGGTTCCGGCCAACCGACCGGAACCCTTGATTTTGCTTGGTAGCGAGGGAGGGACTTGAACCCCCGACTCTGCGGATATGAGCCGCATGCTCTGACCACCTGAGCTACCTCGCCCTTGGAGGGAGTGCCTCCCGAACAAGAATTTGGTTACATATAGATTTGAGTTTCGTTTGGCAAGTAGTTGTGGCCGGGAAAGTCAATTTGTGTCTCGGACCAGGTCGATGACCACGACTTCAGGCCGTGCGCCGACGCGCAGCGGCGGGCCCCAGGTGCCCGCGCCGGTGGTCACGTAGAGGTGGCTGTCGCCTTGCTGAAAGTGACCGGCGAGATATTTGTGCTGCCTTTTGACGAACCAGTGGAATGGAAAAATCTGGCCACCGTGGGTGTGGCCCGCGACCATCAGGTGGATGCCCTGGGGCGCGGCTCTTTCATCCCAGGCCCAGGGCCGGTGGGTGAGCAGGATCTGAAAGTGGTCCGGCGAGAGTTCGGGAGAGAGCCGGTCCAGGTGGCGGATCATGAATTCGCGGTCCATGAAGCCCCAGGTCGGGTCGTCGATGCCGATCAACTGGATGCCGGTGTCCGGCAGGATCAGGGTCTCGTTGCGCAGCAGGCGGATTCCGGCCAAGTCGTGGAAGGCTCGGCTGGTTTGCAAGCCGACGTAGAATTCATGGTTGCCCAGGACCCCGAAGACGCCCAGGGGCGGGGCGAGGCGGGCCATGGCGGCGGCCTTGGGTTCCAGCCACTCCGGATGGTCGTTGATCTGATCTCCGGCCAGCAGCACCAAGTCCGGCTCCAGTTCGTCGACGAACCCGGTCAGCCGCTCCACCCAGGCCTGTCGAGTCATCACGCCGAAGTGGGTGTCGCTGACCAGCACGATGCGGGTGTTCGCGGTCACCAGGGGCGTGCGAATTTCGATCCGGGGCGTTTCCCACTGCGTGGCCGCGTACAGGCCGTAGAGCACGATGATCGCGGTCAGGGCCAGGACCGTGAGGAGTTGGCGCGGGCCGCGGGGGAACCAGCGAGTTTTGGCGGCCGGCGGTAGTTTGAGCAGTCCTTGCAAGACCAGACTCAGGATTTGCAGCCAGAACAGATAAAAGGCCGTCCCCATCCAGACAAAGACCAGCCACCACAGGATGCGCACCAGGGGGTGAGGCCAGTCCGCAGGGATCAAGTAGGCCAGAAACGGGGTCGCGGTCAGGGCCAGGACCGCCGGCAGGCCGATCAGCCATTTCCGAAGCCCGAGGCCGAGCTGTGCGCCCATCCGCGCCCAGACCAGCAGGTGCATGGACAGATAGACCAGGCTCGCGGTCAGAAAAAACGTCATCCTTTCTCCTCGTCCACGGTTTTACGGGTTTGTTTAACGTTTCCACGGCGTTTCTTTCGATCCAGTCTGCGCTGCCGCGCCCCCAGGCTCGGCTTGGTGGGACGGCGAGGTCGAGGCGGACGCCAGGATTCGGCGATCAGTTCGGCCAAGCGAAGCAAGGCGTCGGAACGGTTGCGCTCTTGCGTCCGGTGTCGGCGAGCCTCGATGATCAATTCCCCTTCGTCGGTCATCCGCCTGCCTGCTCGAAAGATCAGGCGTTGGCGTACGTCCTCGGGCAGCAGCGGGGTGGAGTGAACGGCGAAGCGCAGGCGCACCGCCGTGGAAACCTTGTTCACATTCTGCCCACCCGGTCCGGAACTGCGCAGAAACTCCAACTCCACGTCGGGAGAGCGTTCAAGCAGGTCGGGGGGGATTGGGAGGGAGGGCATGGAGTTGGTCGAGAAAAGTTTTTTTTCTGGAAAAACAGCCAGGGATTGCGGGAAGAGGGTGCGCGCCTGGGCTCTATTGATTGAGGTTACCTTTTGAGGGGGTGGGGAGCAAGAATGGAGTGCCGCGTATAAAGAGGAGTATTCAAGGGAAATACATCTCGGGTGGTCGTGGGCCGCGCAATGCTGGTGATTGCTTGAGTTGGACGAAGGGGCTATTGCAGGCTTCAAGGCCGTGAGTCCGGGCCACGGAGCAATGGGCTTTGGCCTTGGCGTCGCTTTTGGGAATGAATGCGTGCGGCCCTAGCCGAACTTTCAGAACATTTTTGTTGATGGAGTCAGGAAGAGTATGGTTTTTGTGCCCTCGCAATCCAATCCGCCGATCATTGAGGCCCGTAATCTGCGTAAGCGGTTCGGGTCGTTCACGGCTGTGGACGACCTGAGCTTTCGCGTGGAGAAAGGTGAGTTTTTCGGGGTGTTGGGACCGAATGGGGCGGGGAAGACCACGGCCATTCGGATGATCTACGGCTTTTCGCCTCTGACCTCCGGAAGCATGCGGGTTTTCGGGTTGGACATCGGGCGGGGATGGCGGGAGGTTCGGTCCAGGCTGGGGGTCTGCCAGCAGGAGAACACCCTGGACCCGGATCTGACCGTGGAGCAGAACCTGCTGGTCTTCGCCGGATACTTTTCCTTACCCAAGGTCGAGGCCGGCCGACGGACCGGGGAACTGCTGGAGTACTTCGCCCTGGAGCACAAGAAGCAGGCCAAGGTGGAGCATCTTTCCGGAGGCATGGCCCGGCGGTTGATGCTGGCGCGGGCCCTGATCAACGAGCCGGAGCTGATTATTCTGGACGAACCGACCACCGGCCTGGACCCGCAGTCCCGGCATCAGGTCTGGGACAAACTAAAGGAACTCCGGAGCCGGGGGCTGACCATGCTCCTGACCACGCACTACATGGAAGAGGCGGCCTGGCTGTGCGACCGATTGATCATCGTGGACCACGGCCGGGTGCTGGTGGAAGGGACGCCGAAAGACCTGATCCGGGAGCATGCCGGGGACTCGGTGGCGGAAGTGGAGTCGCCTTCAGAGGAACTGCGAGTGTTTGTCCGTTCTCAAGGCCTGGCCCACGATGACCTTGGAGAGCGGATCATCATCTACAACACCCTCGGGCCGGAGTTGGAACACCGGTTGCGGGACGAATTCTGCGCCCAGACCTGTACGTTCCGTCCGGGATCGCTGGAAGATGTGTTTTTACGTTTGACCGGCAGGGGGTTGCGGGAATGATCCGGACCGGAAGGTATTCGTTGCGGCTGTTGCGGGTCTGGCGGCGTAACTTGGTGGTCTACCGGCGAATCTGGAAGGTCAACTTCCTGGTTCCGCTGCTGGAGCCGCTCTTCTACCTGCTGGCCTTCGGCATCGGGTTCAGCGGGCTGGTGGGGGAGGTGTCCTATGCCGGAGAAAGCCTGACCTATGTGGCCTTCATCGCTCCGGCCCTGTTGGCCGTGGCGATCATGTTCAACGCCTTTTACGAGACCACCTTCGCCTCGTTCGTGCGCATGTACTACCAGAAAACCTTCGACGCCATGCTCTCCACTCCGCTGTCCCTGGAGGAAATCATCACCGCGGAGATCCTCTGGGGCGCGACCAAATCGGTCCTGGCCGCCGGGCTGATGCTGGTGGTCATCGCCCTGTTCGGGCTGGTTCGGCTTCCCGAGGGCTTGTGGATTCTGCCCTTGGCCTTTTTAGGTGGCATGGCCTTCGGCTCGGTGGGCATGTACTTTACCGGGATCACGCCGAGCATCGACATGTTCAATTTGCCGATCTTCCTGTTCGTCACCCCGTTGTTCCTGTTCAGCGGAACGTTCTTTCCCGTGGCCGGGTTGCCGGAATGGGCCCAGGTGGTGGCTTGGTTGTCCCCGCTTTATCACTTGGTCGAGCTGTCCAGACTTGCGACCATGGGGCGGATAGAGAGCAATGCCGTGATCAGCCTGGGATATCTGGTTTTGTTCAGCGGCGTGTTTTTCGGACTGGCGGTGCGGGCGATGCGCGGACGGCTGATCAAGTAGCTTTGCATCCGGAAACCACGGCATGTCCGGAGGGGAACGTGGCGTCCGTGAGGCAGAGTTCCTTGGCCGTCAAGCTTCGGGGTGTTGCTCGACTTTGCGCTTTCTGGCTTTGACCTTTTGAACGGAAACCATGGCGTCCAGTTCGAACTTGGCCACTTTGTAGCCCATCTGGCGCTGGGTCAGGCCGAGTTCCTTGGCGGCCCGGGCCTGGATCCAGTCGTTACGGCGCAAGGCCGCGATCACCTCTCGTTTTTCCATCTCTCGCAGCAGGGCCGGTTTGTCCGAAGTGCCTGAGTGAGCGGGCTTGCCCTGGGCATGGGCCGGGCTCTCGGTCGTTCCGGGTCGGGGCGAAAGATAAGGCTGGATCAGCTCCGGTTGGATACGCTCCTGTTCGCTGAGGATCACCAGCCGTTCGATCAGATTTTCCATCTCCCTGACATTCCCCGGCCAATCGTAGCCCTTGAGCTGTTCCAGGGCCTCCACGGAGAAGTGGATTTCCCGGTCGTACTCCCGGCTGACCTTGCGCAGGAAATGAATCAACAGGCCTTCGATGTCCTCCTTGCGCTCCCGCAGAGCCGGGGTGTGGATGGGAAAGACGTTCAAGCGGTAGTAGAGGTCCGGACGGAAAGCTCCCTGGTTAGCCAGGCTTTCCAGATCCTTGTTCGTTGCCGCCAAAATGCGCACGTCCACCTTGCGGGTCTTGTTGCTGCCCAAGCGTTCGAATTCCTTCTCCTGAATGAACCGGAGCAGCTTGGCCTGCAACCCCAAGGGCAGTTCGCCCACTTCGTCCAGAAAAATTGACCCCTTGTGCGCTTCCTCGAACTTTCCCGGCTTGGTTCCCATAGCCCCGGTGAACGCCCCTTTTTCATACCCGAACAGCTCCGATTCCAGAAGGTTTTCCGGGATGGAAGCACAGTTGACCTTGATGAACGGGAAGTTCTTCCGCTCGGAAAGATCGTGGATGATCCGCCCGATCAAGGTTTTGCCGGTGCCGGATTCGCCCTGGAGCAACACCGTGGCCTTGGTCGGGGCGACCCGCTCGATCTGCCTCTGGACTTCCTGCATGGCCAGGCTGCGGCCCACGATGTACGGGCCGTCGGATCCCTTGGAAACCTTGTAGCGCAAAGAGGCGTTTTCCGCCCGCAGTTCCTGGAATTTTTCATTCAGGCTGATGAACTGGGCGATGAGCACGGCCACGACCTGCAGGAATTCGATGTCTTCCTGGGAGGAGACATGGTCTTCGAAGAGACGGTCCACGTTCAGGACCCCGATGGCCTGTCCCTGAAGCATGACCGGGACGCCGATGAAGGTCAGGTGCTGCTTTTCCAGGGTGCGGGATTGGGTTTTGTTCAGGAACAGCGGCTCCTTGCGGATGTCCGGGATGGCGTAGGGCTTGCCGGTCTGAAAGATCTTCCCGGTAACGCCCTCGTCCAGGCGGTACACCCCGCGGCGCATTTCTTCCGCGCTCAGGCCATGTGAGGCGGTAATGAACAGCATGCCGGTCTTGCGATCCAGGAGGGTCACCGTGGCCCGCTTCATGCTCAGCGTCTCCGAGAGGATCCGCAGCACGTCCCTGAGGGTGTTTTCCAGGTCCGGCAGGTTGGCGATAACTTCACTGATACTGGAAAGGACTTTCAGCTTGAGATCTCTGGTGTCTGGACGCATACTCGTTGGTATCGCAAAAAGTATTCCAGATATGCAAAAATAATAATAATTTGAATTATATGATTTTATTTGCACCCGTCTCCGGGAAAGCCATTTTAGGCCGACAAAAATGCGTAATAAACAGCTCCATGTTTACGTTATTGTAAAGGGTGTTTCCTTCTGGGGCGGGCTGTACCTGATCCGTGCTTTCCGTTAGCTTGGTCAGAGGTATGTCTTCCCTTGCGGATTTGTGGATGTGGTGATTCCCCACTCCGTTGACTCTGGGCCATCGCAACGGATTGTTTTTGAACAACATGATTTTCTGAAGGAATTATGTCGCTGATGAGTCGTGCTGGTGACCGGTTGCACGGGACCTCCGCGTTGACCATCGCGGGCTGGGCTTCCGCGGTGGCGATGCTGGCTGTCATGGCGGCTTTGGGAGCTGCCTTTGACTGGAGCATGGTCCACGTTAAGGCCGCCGAGTGGACCCATGCCTGGTGGCTCGTGCCGGTATTGGTCCTGGCCCAGGCCCTGCCTTTCGCCTTCGCCTTGCCCGGTTCGGTCATGTTTCTGGTCATCGGGCTGCTCTACGATCCGCTGCCTGCAGCGGCGATGATCGCCGCCGGAGGCGTGATGGGCAGCATGGCGGCCTACTATTTCTCTGGAAAGATCGCGGTTTCCTGGGTGGAGCAGGTTCGGCGGCAAAAGGTGTACAAGGTCTTGCGGAGCAACACGAACTTTCTGATGCTCTGCGCCATGCGCACCTTGCCCGGCTTTCCCCATTCCGTGATCAACTATGGTTCCGGACTGTTGCGGGTACCCCTGAAACGCTTCGTTTCCAGCGCTATCTTAGGGTACCTGGTCAAAGGGATGCTCTACGCGTCCATCCTGCATAATGTCGTGGACGCCGACGAGGTCGGAGACTTGTTCACCCTGGACGTGATGTGGCCGCTACTGGTTCTGGCGGGCTTGTTCGTCGCGGGCTTTTTTCTGCAAAAGGCCTTGGGTGGAACGCAGTCGTCAAGCTGATGACCGACTTGGAATGCACGTTCAGACTGTTTATGGGGACAGCGAGGCGAGAGTGAGTGACAACTTAACGAAATCATATGTATCCGCGCATGGCAGTCAGCCGGATGGGCGGCTGGTCGACTTGGTGCACTCGCCCCTGGAAGCCGTGGCCGCGTACTGGCTTTCCCTGAAAAAGACCCTGGATCAACGGAAGAATGGAAAATTTCTACCCGAAGAGGCCAAGCACGCCACCGAGCCGTTCATCAAGCACCTGTTGAAGCTCCTGCAATCCGGTCTTTCTCCCGAAGACTGCCGACGCCTGGCCGGGATCAAGCAGCGCAATTTACTCCGGGACCTGCATCGCAAGCTTGATCTGCTGGCCATCTGCCTGTTGGGCATCGCGGATAATGAGAACCCGCAGAAAGTTCTGATCCGAATCATATCCAAGTTTTCCATCTCGCCGATTTTCGAGAAGGAAGTCTTCGAGATAGCCCAACAGGCCCTTCAAAGTCTGGACAACCCCAAGACCAGGGAGCGGTTTTTGCTCATCGATCAATCCATGAAGATCGAAGCCTTGATCATCAACATGATGGTCTACTCCATGTTCGCCCGGCGCAATGATCTGAAAAAAATGGTCGTGTTTTCGGAATATATCCGGTCCTATTACTTTTCCGAAGGCATGGCCCTGATCCAGGACGGATTTGAGCACGATTTCGTGAAGTACCGATTGATCTTGCTGCGTAAGGAAATCCTGGCGGACATGGAAAACAAAATGGAAATGTCCGTGGAGATGTTTCTGGGCATCCGCAAGGGCGTCGCTTACGAGGATCTGTTTCGAGTCTACGAATCGTTCACGTTGTAGCACAGGTTTTTCGTGTCCTTCCGGCATTCTGGCCGACGGAGGGAAGGCAAGGGGAGGTTCCCGTTGAACAGAATCGAGCCCGGAACCAGAATTATGATGGAGTTGGCCGGGATTAAGGACAAGCTCCAGTCCTTTTTCGTCGGTTACATCAGAAATCGCTGCGTGATCACCGTCGTTCCCGTGGTGCCGCAGGTCAATCGCGAAATGCTCATGGAGCATTTGTACAAGGGCAACTCCGTGACGGTCCGGTATATTCACTCCGGAACGGTGCTGGGGTTCACCACGGAAATCCTGCACGTTACCTTCTCACCCTTTCCTTTGCTTTTTTTTAAATATCCCGAGCATGTTGAGTCGTTCAATCTGCGTAAGGTCGACCGGATGGACTGCCTGTTCCCGGCCACGGTGATTCTCGAAGACGTATGTCTTGCCGGAGCATTGTCCGACATCAGTATATCCGGCTGCAACATCGTCTTGCCAACCAACGACGAGCAAACCCTCTCCGTGGAAATCGGCGATGTGTTGCTTTTGCGATGCCCGCTGCTGTTCGAGGCGGATCAAGCGGAGATTCCCTGCACGGTCAGGCAACTGAGTAAAAGTGGTGTGAAAGCGAGACTCGGTTTGATGTTCACGGATGTTCCGGACGACCTGCTGGCACGGGTCAATGTCTATATCGAGCAAACCCTGATGTTCCTGGACTCCGCCTGATGGACATTCGCGCGGATACGGAAATTTCTCGGACTATCGGCGGGTTTGCCGCCGGAATGGCCGTGGTCCTGTTTTTGGTCTGGATATGGTTGCGTCCTGGAGGGGAATTCAGCGCTTTCGCCGGAGTGGTCCTGTCTGTGGTTGCCGCGGGCTGTTTCTCATATCGGCATGAGGTGCATATCGATCAGCGGGCCGATGTGGTGGAAAAGTATCGGCGGATTTTGTTTCGGGAGCGCCACCGGGGATTCTTATTCAGTGAGTTTCGGGCGGTGGGCGTTGCAACCGTACTGGGCGGGGATTTGCGTCCCGTCTATCTGGCTCATGTGATCGAGCTACGCGGCAGGAGCCGACTGGTTTTGCCGGGGGTGCATTTCGGCCTGGAAAAGGCCAAGGTCGAAGCGGCCGATTTGGCTCGCCAACTGGATCTGCCTCTGGAATCACGGTTGCGTACGATTCTGTGGTTGTGACCGGCAGGCTGGAGGACAAGGGCGTCGGACTGGATTCAGCCCGGAACCACCTGATAAAAGCCGCCGGATTCCAGCAGGCGCAAGGGGACGGCGAAGAGGTCGGTCAGGGCCTGTTCCGTGAGCACGGCTTGCTTGGGGCCGTCGGCCACGACTCGGCCTTCCTTGAGCAGGACGATCCGGTCAATTTCCGGGGGTATTTCGTGGATGTGGTGAGTGACCAGAATCATGGTTTTGCCGCGGCGCATCAGTTCGCGGATCGTGGCCAGGTAATGGAAACAGGCCGCGATATCCAAACCCGAGGTTGGTTCGTCCAGGAGCAGGGCCTCGGGATCGTGGACCAGGGCGCGGGCCAGCAGAAGGCGGCGTTGCTGCCCTGTGGACAAAGAAGCGTAACGTCTTTGGGCCAAGTCGGCTCCGGCGAGTTCTTCCAGGATACGTTCGGCCCGTTCGTGTTCTTCCCGGGAGAACCGTTGGTGGGCATAGGTGCCGATGGATGATCTGAGTCCGGAAAGGACCACTTCCCGTCCGCTGGCCGTGCCTTGATAGTCCTGTTGCAGATCGGAGGAGACGATGCCCAGCCTGGAGCGTAGTTCCCAGATATCCCATCGTTCCCGGCCGAACAATCGCAGGACCGTGTTCGGCTCCGCCGCGGGATAGAGTTCACGGGACAACAGTTTGAGCAGGGTCGTCTTTCCGGCGCCGTTGGGGCCGAGAATTACCGTGTGTCGACCATGCTTAATGGTCAGGTTCAGGTCATGAAAAACCCGGCTCCGGCCTCTGTAGACCGTGGCCGCGCGGATATCCAGAATAGGGGGCGTTCTGCTGGGCATTTCGGGGCACTCTAGCTGTGAGCAGCGGTTTTGACAATTCGGTCAGGCCCTTCTACCTTGACTGTTTTATCAACGATTTTCAACGATTTGCCCGACAATCGGGCAGGGAGCATGCCATGCGCGAGGTTGACGTACTGATCATTGGTCAGGGACCGGCGGGATTGTCCGCGGCCATTTACACCGCCAGGGCCGGGATGAAGACCGTGGTCCTGGGTTGCGCGCCGAAAGTCGCCGGGGATTACGACATCGACAACTATTTCGGTTTCGACGAAACCATTTCCGGCAGGGAGCTGATCGAACGCGGCACGCGGCAGGCGCAACGCTTCGGGACGGAGGTTGCGTGCGACCGCGTCCTTGGGGTTCATCTGGGAGAGCAGGGTCGATACCATGTCCGGAGCGAACAGGGCGAGTACGAGGCTTGGGCCGTGATTCTCTCCACCGGCGTGGCCAGGGTCCGGCCGGGTATCGAGAATTTGCACGACTATGAAGGCAAGGGCGTTTCCTATTGCGTGAGTTGCGACGGCTTCTTTTTCCGTCAAAAACAGGTCATGGTTCTGGGCGAGGGGAATTTTGCGGCGAATCAGGCTCTGGAACTGCTGCATTATACGCCCAAGGTCCATGTTTGCACGCAAGGTAAGGCTCTGGACATGGGGGCGGAGTTTCTGGACAAGCTGCGTGAGGCCGGAATACCGGTCTCGGAGCGCAAGATCGCCAAATTGGCAGGGGAGGACGGTCTGTCCTCCGTGCAATACGAGGACGGCGAGCATGACCCCGTGGACGGGCTGTTCATCGCCATGGGCCAGGCCGGGACTTCCGATTTCGCCGTCAGCCTGGGGCTGGTGATGCGCAAGCAATTCATCGAGGTGGACGAACAGCAGCGGACCAACATCCCCGGGATTTTCGCGGCCGGAGACTGCGTCGGTCGTTTTTTGCAGATCAGCGTAGCCGTGGGGGAAGGTGCCTTGGCCGCTAGGTCCGCCATCGAGCACGTCAAGAAAGTTCGTCCAAAAGAGTGATGAATTTACGCTTGACAGGACTTCCTGCTCCAGGGTAACAGTTTTCTCTTTTGCAAATTCTTAATGGGCCTATAGCTCAGTTGGTAGAGCCACCGGCTCATAACCGGCAGGTCCCAGGTTCAAGTCCTGGTAGGCCCACCATAAGAGGATTCAGGTGCCTCAGGCGCGTACGAAGACATCACCCGCATTGCTGAAATATTGTTCGCCGTTCTTACGAGAGGTGTTTCTTGGAAAAGTTTATCCGGGAAACACCTTTTTTTTGTCTTTTTTTTTGCGAAAAATCCGTCAAACCATGAACAGAGCGAGGGCTGACCATGCACGTTCATGAACTGATCGCCATGATCGAGGCGACCGCTCCCCTGCAATGGGCGGCGTCCTGGGATCGAAGCGGGGTGCAGGTAGCCGCGGGCAGGAAGCGGGTCGGTAAACTGGCCGTTGGGTTGGATCCCACCCCCGGACTGATCGACCAAGCCTTGGGCTGGGGGGCGGACTTCATTCTTGTGCATCACCCGTTGGCCTTGAAGCCGGAATTGCCTGCTCTGCCAAATGGATATCGTCATGTCCTCGGGGCGTTGCTGCGCCATGACGCCTGGCTGTACGCCGCGCACACCAGCCTGGACGTTCAGCCTCGAGGGCCGGTGCGATGGCTGGCCGGGGAATTGGGATTGAAGAACATCTCCGTGCTGGAGGAGACTGGAAGCCGTCTTGGGCGATGGTTTCGGATACTGGGTCCGGAGGGCCGGATTGAGCAGGTCGCGCAAAAGCTTGAAGGACGTCCTGGCGTCGAGGTCTATGCACTCGGTGCGCGGATTTTGGAGGTGGTGGCCGCTCCGGGGAGTGACTTTGAGGTGTATGGGGTGATTTCCGGCGTGGAAGATGACGCGCTTCGGGTGGTTTCCCACGAGTTGGACCTGCCGAAGGAACCTCTTGGTTTCGGATTCGTGGGCGATATGCCGGAACCGACGCTCTGGGGGGAGTTTTCCGAGGCTCTCAAGAGACTTCTTGGCCCCCCGAAAGCGTTGGCCGGAATTGTTCCCGAGAAGGTGAACAGGGTGGCTTGTTGCCCGGGGTCCGGGGCATCGCTGCTTGGACGGGTCGCCAAGGTCGGGGCGCAGGTCTACGTGACCGGCGACCTCAAGTACCATGACGCGCAGGCCGCTCGTGAGCTGGGGTATTTGGTAGTGGACGTGGGCCATTTCGCCCTGGAGGAGCGTATGATGCGCGTATTCTCCGAGGAATTGCGGCGCAAGCTGACCCACGGCGCCGTGGAGGTGGCTTTTTTCCCCGGAATCGACTTTTTGTCCTCGTCTTCTTGATATGTCGGAGTCGGGCGGGGACGAGACCGGGGCACGAAACGGGTCGGATAAAGCGGGATATTGATCGGAATTAAGGAGGGAAAAACATTGAGCCTGTATTTGAAACAGATTGAGCAATTGGTCGCCCTGCAAATGATCGACGACGAGATCATGCAGTTGAACACGTTCTTGAAAAACGCTCCTTTGGAGATGGAACGGATGGAGGCGCGTCTTCTTGAACTCAAGGACGCGGTGGCGCATTTGAAGGAAAAAATCGCCATGATCGTCGCTCAGCGGGACCAGTTGGACAGTGATATCGAGGATTCCGGACGGAAGATCAAGAAGAGCAAGAACAAGCTGATGATGGTCACCAACTCCAAGGAGCATCAGGCCATGATGCGGGAGATCGACAACCTGGAGAAGACCAACCGCGTCCGGGAAGAAGAAAAGATATCCCTGCTGGAGGAACTCGCCCGGCAGGAGGAGACCCTGGCTTCGACCCAGGCCGAGTTGACCGCTCTGCAGCAGGAAATCACTCAGAAAAAGAAGCAGATCAACCAGAAGCTTCAGTCCGCCAAGGTTCGCCTGGAAACACTGAAAGGGCTGCGCGGCGAGGCCGAACAGGTGATTCCCAAGCCGATCCTGAGCCGCTACCAATTCATTCGGGCCCGGTTGTCCCAGCCCGTAGTGGTCTCGGTGGGCGAGGGAATCTGTAAGGGATGCAACATCAGCATCCCGCCGCAGACCTACAATGTCCTGCAAAAAGGGGAGCAGATCCTGAGCTGCCCCAATTGTCAGCGAATCATCTACTGGTCCGAGCACTTTTCCAAGGAAGACGAAGTTGAGGAGACCGAAGCAGCCGCGGCTTAGTCCGTGGTTTGGCCTGGAAATGCACTGAAAGCAGCCTGGGAAGGCCGCCTCTGGTACAGTGCTTTGTGAGCGGGAAGCATCGCTCTGAGCACCGGGGCAACTTCCCGCGGCACGGCTTTCGATTACGATTGCGATCTCGATTTCGACTTGGTCCGAAAATACGTGAAAGAGGACAAAGTTGCATTTGAGTTTTACCCAGACTCTTTGACCTGGGATGGGCGCTGTTCTATATTCTTTTTCGCGGGAGTCGGGCAGATTGTCGTCGGGGGCGTGTTTTGCTCAGGCAAGGCGCGTCCCGGGAGGAAAGTCCGGGCTCCATAGGGCGGGACGCTGGATAACGTCCAGCGGGGGCGACCCCGGGAAAGTGCCACAGAAAACAGACCGCCCGGCGTTCACTTTGCCTTGGTACGTTTCTCATCAGTTGAGGGAAGACCAGGGCAAGGTGAGCGCGGGGTAAGGGTGAAACGGTGGGGTAAGAGCCCACCAGTTGCCGCGGTGACGCGGCAAGCTCGGCAAACCCCGTTCGGAGCAAGACCAAATAGGAGGACGCTTGAGGCCGGCCCGGTCGAAGTCCTCGGGTAGGTTGCTGGAGGCCGGAAGCAATTCCGGTCCTAGAGGAATGACAATCGCCCCGCGCTCACTTTGTCCTGATGGATCGTCGGGTCATGATGCTTTGCCAGGACAAAGTGGGCGCGGGGAGACAGAACCCGGCTTATCGCCCGACTCCCGCGTTTTCACACCAAATGCTTCCATGACCCCCACTTCTGTTTTATCCATGAAATCTTCCTTGCGTCGTCCCTGGGCCGTGGTGCTGGCCGCCGGTCAAAGCTCCCGTTTGGAGCGGGCCGGGGTGGGGACCAGGAAGCAGTTTTTGCTTTGGCGGGGCGTGCCCTTGTTCTGGCACGGTGTTCGGGTTTTCGCGCAAATACCGGATCTGTACGGGGTGGTCGTGGTGTTTCCGGCCGAAGAATTGGCCGTGGGGGAGGAGTGGGTCCGGCGGCTCGTGGATGCGGAGCGGCCGGGGATTCCCGTGCTGACGGCCCAGGGGGGGGCGTTGCGGCAGGATTCGGTCCGGCTCGGTCTGGCCGCGGTTCCGCGGGAAAGCGAGGTCGTGCTGATCCACGACGCGGCCCGGCCCTTTGTCCGTCCGGCCCTGGTCACGGCCCTGGTCACGACTTTGGTGGCCGCATTGCGGGAAAAAGAATCGTCCGACGTCGGCGACGAAGCCGTAGTCGGAGTGATTCCCGGCCTTCCCGTAACTGATACCGTCAAGCAGGTCAGCCAGGGGCGGGTGTCGGCCACCTTGGACCGGGCCGTCCTGCGGGCGGTGCAAACCCCACAGGTTTTTGACCGCGCGGTCCTTGAAGAGGCCCACCGACGCTGCCTGCAAGAGCAATGGACGGTGACGGACGACGCCTCCCTGGTGGAGCGGCTGGGGAGGGGCGTGCGCGTGATTCCCGGAGACCCCGACAACATCAAGATTACCAACCCGGATGATCTCAACCTGCTCAAGGAATCCGTCGAGATGAGCACTTCCATTCCCTGCGTGGGCTTTGGCTACGATGTCCATCGCTTTGGCCCGGGCCGTCCGTTGAAGCTGGGCGGCGTGCCTTTTCCCGGTGCTCCGGAGATCATCGCCCACTCGGACGGCGACGTGCTCCTGCACGCCCTGGCCGACGCCCTGCTGGGCTGTCTGGGCAAGGGCGACATTGGAGAACTCTTTCCGGATTCGGATGCGCGGTTCGAGGGCATCGACAGCGCCGTACTGGTGTCTGAGGTTCTGGAATTGGCCCAAGGGGAAGGGCTGGTCCTGACCCACGTGGACCTGACCGTCGTTGCCCAGGTTCCCAAGGTCGCCCCCCGGCGCGAGGAAATCCGCCGCAATGTCGCCCGGCTGCTTGGCCTGGACTACTCACGGGTCGGGGTCAAGGCCAGTACCGAAGAAGGGCTGGGATTCACCGGCGCGAAGCAGGGCATCAAGGCCATGGCCGTGGTCACGGCCATGCGGCGCCTCGATTCGAAGTAAATGAGTTAGATAACAAACACTGTCGAGACAATGTGAGTCGCTATGCTCCTCTACAACAGTTTGCACGGAAAGAAGGAAGAATTTCAACCGTTGCGGGACGATCATGCCCGCTTGTACGTTTGCGGGATCACGGCGTACGATTACTGTCATATCGGGCATGCCAGGTCCGCCGTGGTCTTCGACGTTCTGGTCCGCTATCTGCGCTACAAGGGCTGGAAGGTCACCTTTGTCCGCAACTTCACGGACATCGACGACAAGATCATCAACCGGGCCGCGGCCGAGGGCATCGGCTCCTCGGAGGTGGCCGAGAAGTATATCGCCGCGTTCTACGAGGACATGGACCGCCTGGGAATCCTCCGGGCGGACTTTGAGCCGCGGGCCACGGAACATATCCCCGGCATGATCAGCCTGTCCGAATCCCTGATTTCCAAGGGTTACGCTTATGCCACGGACCAGGGCGACGTTTATTTTCGCGTCCGGGCCTTCGAAGGTTACGGTCGGCTGTCCGGACGAAACATCGAGGAGCTGCGATCCGGGGCCCGGGTGGAGCCTGGGGAAAGCAAAGAAGATCCATTGGATTTTGCCCTATGGAAAGCCGCCAAGCCGGGAGAACCTTCCTGGCCCAGCCCCTGGGGACAGGGGCGTCCCGGCTGGCACCTGGAGTGTTCGGTGATGAGCGAGCATCTGCTGGGCCTGCCCCTGGACATTCACGGCGGCGGACAGGATTTGACCTTCCCGCACCACGAAAACGAAATGGCCCAGTCCATGGCCGCCACGGGCGGCGAGTTCGCCCGCTTCTGGGTGCACAACGGCTTCGTGCAGGTCAATTCCGAGAAAATGTCCAAATCCTTGGGCAACTTCGTGACCATCCGGGATATTCTGGCCAAGTTTCAGCCCGAAGTGCTGCGCTTTTTCCTGTTGTCCAAGCATTACCGCAGCCCTCTGGACTTCACGTACCAGTCCATGGAAGAGGCTGAAAAGGCCTTGCACCGCATCTATCAGACCATGGCCCTGCTTCGGGAGCACGCGCAAGGGAGCAAGTGGAGCAATGCAGCCCTGGCTTCGGAACTGGAGACCGAGTTGGCCACCCTGGAAGCCGAGTGGACCCGTTCCATGGAGGATGACCTGAACACCGCCGGGGCCCTGGGCCATGTCTTCGGCGTGGTGCGTATGGCCAACCGCATGCTGGAAAACAAGGGCTTGCGCAAAAGCAGCGGCGGTCGCGACATGGGGGCGCGGATCCTGCGGGATTTACAAAACTGGGGCCAGGCAACCGGCCTGTTCCAGGATGAACCGGAGCAGTGGCTGGCTTGGTTGAAGCAGACGCGGATTCAGCGCAAGGAGTTGGACGTCGCCCAGGTCGAGGAACTGCTTGCCGCGCGTCTGGAAGCCAGGCTGGCCAAAGATTTTCAGAAAGCCGACGCGTTGCGGGGGCAGTTGACTGAAATGGGCGTGGAGGTCCGCGATACGCCGGGGGGGCAGGTCTGGGACGTGACGTAGTTTTTATCCTGGAACGACCTTTTTGTCGGAGCTCAAGCCATGACCACACATCCTCTGCGAATCGCGGCGTATCTCTTTCTGGGGCTTTTGCTTTCCGCCTGCGCACCCAAGTTCCCTCCACCGGGGGAGGTGTCGGATCTGCGCTTGCTGCCTCAGAAGACCGGTTGGTACGTACCGAGCCTCGGAGAGTCGGAACCGCTGCTTTCCGCGCAAGATCAGCAACACTTGGCAGCCGATTTTCTGGCTCGATTCTTCGCGCCCTGGGATGACTGGAACGAAGAATCGGCGGGCGGCCTGGATCTGTTCTGGGGGTTGCGGCACTACCAGGACAGGGAAGTGTACGGGGAAAACCTGCTGCCCGTTCCGGCGGGCTGGCTGGAGGAAATGACTCGCCGCAGTGCGCCGGAACTTTTTCCTTCGCTGGTGCATCCGGCGGTGACCGTCGGGCCGACTTCGCTGCGCGTTTTGCCCTCTTTTGCTCCGCTCTTCAATGATCCCGCTTCAGCGGGGCAAGGTTTTCCCTTCGACATGCTCCAGAATTCCCTGATCCCGGCGGGAACTCCGGTGCGGGTGGTCCACGCCTCCGCGGACGGGGCCTGGTATCTGGTGACGGCACCGCATGTTTCCGGCTGGGTGCGTCCCTGGGAAGTGGCCTGGGTGGACGCGTCCTTCATGGAAGCGTTTCGCGGCGCGGACCTGATCGCGGTGACCCGTGACCACGAGGTGGCGCGGACCCCGCAGGGCATGTACGCCCTGCACGGACGGGTGGGCATGCTCTTGCCGCGCTCCGACGCTCCCGCTCCGGCGGGCATGGTCGCGGTGCTCACGCCGCAACGCCGGGCGGATGGATGGGCCGAGTCGCATACCGCGTTTCTTTCGGAGCAGGGAGCCGAGCCCTGGCCATTGCCTCCGACCGTGGACGGATATGTCCGTGTGCTGGACGGGCTTTTGGGCCAGCCCTACGGTTGGGGCGGAATGTATGAAAACCGGGATTGCTCGGCCCTGGTCCAGGACCTCCAGGCCCTGTTCGGGATCGCCATGCCCAGGAATTCCCGGGCTCAGGCCCAGGCGGGGCGGGTCGTTGATTTGAGTGACCTGGACGCGGCGCAAAAGGAGCGGCGCATCCTTGAACACGGTGTCCCGTTGCTTACCATCGTGAATCTGCCTGGTCACGTGATGCTCTACCTCGGCCCGGATCCGGCCTCGGGGCGACCGGTCGTCCTGCATTCCATCTGGGGGCTGCGGATTGAGGAGCCAGGAGCCAGGGGGCCGCGGGTCAGTACGCCCGGGCGATGGGTTCTGGGGCGCACAGTGATCACCACCCTGACCCCCGGAGCGGAACTCCCCACCTTGATCAGACCCCAGGGCCTGCTTGTGGAACGGGTGACCAGCATGACCATTCTGGGAGAATAGTAATCCGCTCATTGTTTGCCGTCGCACCGTCATGACCCATTGCGATGTCGTGGTTCTGGGCGCCGGGGCCTCCGGATTGGTCTGCGCGGCCCAGTGCGCCAAGCGGGGCCGAAGGGTCGTGGTTGTGGACCATGCGGATCGCCCTGGTCGCAAGGTGCGTATTTCCGGCGGGGGACGCTGCAACGTGACCAATCGCCGGGTGCGGGCCGAGGACTATGTTTGCGCCAACCCACATTTCGTGAAGTCCGCGTTGGCTCAGGACCCCCCGAAACGTTTCTTGGCCTTTCTGGCCGCGCACGGGGTGGAGGCGGTGGAAGCCGATCATGGACGACTGTTCTGCGTGCCCGGCGCGGCGGCGGTTGTCGCCGCCTTGCTGCGCGAGGCCGAGGAGGTCGGAGTTTCCTTGGCCCTGGGCGAATCCATCCGCGAGGTCTCGGCGACGGACAACGGGTTTCATGTCCATTGCCGGACACGATCCTATGCTTCACGTTCCCTGGTAGTGGCCACCGGCGGGCCGGCTTGGCCGCGGATCGGGGCCACGGACTTCGGCCTACGCCTGGCCGAGCAGTTCGGCTTGCGGGTTTTTCCGGCGCGTCCAGGCCTGGTTCCCTTGCGGGCCTCGGAGGACCTGGTCGGGTTTTGTCGGGAATTGAGCGGCATTTCTCTTCCTGTTCGGGTTGTCGTGGAAGGGGCTCGAGTTCCCGATAGCATTGAAGACGCCCTCTTGTTCACGCACCGGGGCATCTCCGGTCCCGCGATCCTGGACGCTTCGCTGTACTGGGTGCCGGGGCGACATCTGGCAATCGACCTGCTTCCGGGACGGGACATCGGCGAAATGCTCGCCCAATCGCCCCGTCGTGAGATCCGCAACGCTCTGGCCGCGGCCTTGCCGGCCAGATTGGCGGAACTGTTGTGCCGCCGTCACGGCTGGTCCGGCCAGGCGGGCAACCTGCCGAAAAAACAGCGTCTGGTTTTGGAACGGACGATTCACGCTTTTCCGTTTCTTCCGTCTGGACCGGAAGGCTTGGACAAAGCCGAGGCGACCTTGGGCGGCGTGGACACGGACGGGGTTTCCTCCAAAACCATGGAAGCCAAGGCCGTGCCGGGACTTTATTTTATCGGTGAAGTTCTGGACGTGACCGGACGCTTGGGCGGATACAACCTGCAGTGGGCCTGGTCGTCAGGATTCGTTGCCGGGCAGAGGGCCTGATTCGGCGCGCCGACGTCAAGCGGAGAACACCGGATCAACTTCGGACGCCGCTGGTCTTCAAAAGCCCCTTGGCCATGGACTCCATGGCATGCAGAAAGGAAAAGACCTGCAGCAGCTTGTGCAGGTTGAAGCGTTTGGTCACCCCGGCGGCCCGCAACTCCTCCAGGCGGGCTTCAAAGCTTTCCACCGCCTTCTTCAGATCGTTCAGGACGACTTTCCGTCCTTCGCCTATGGCAACCATGACATCGCCGGCGGCCTGGGCCAGGTTTCGAACCTGGGCGGCCATGATGATATCGTAGCCTTCCCCCTCGTCAACATCGTTGAGCACGCGAAGCATGGTCCGCATCTGCTCCACGCAGTTCTCCAGGGCCGTCACGCGGCGGCTGAGCGTGTCCAGATCCTCGGAAGATACCAGCCGTTCATGACGTAACGCCTTGGTCAAGAGTTCCCTGGCCTGCCGAGAGGCGGCGCACAGGTTCGCCAGAAGGCTCGGATCCACGGTGGTCTGCTTGGAGAGAAACGCTTCCACCAGTATCTCATGGCATCGGGCGGCCTCGGCGAACTGGGTGCGCAGTTGTTCGCGCAACGTGCTTCCAGCTCGACGAGGCCAGATCAGGACCGTGACCAGAAAGGCGCTCCCGACACCGATACCGATTTCCAGGATTCGGTGCAGGCCGAACAGGATGCGGTGCTCTTCCTCACTTCCGGCGACCACGATGATCACCACGGTGATCGCGGCCATCATGAAGCGGGGATTGTACCGGGTCATATAGGCGCAAAAGCCCACTGAAAGAAACAGGCCCAAAGCCATGGGCCAACCGGGGCCGGGCAAGGCCAGCAGAGTGAGAATGCCGATGGCCGCGCCCATCACGGTCCCGGTCAGACGATACCAGCACATCCGCAGCGAATCGGCTACGTTGACTTGCATGACGATCACCGCGGAGAGCACGCCCCAAAAGCCATATTCCAAACGGAAAGCATGAACCACGGCATATGCCAGGACCGCCGCCAGGCCGGTTTTCAGCCCGTGACGCAGATGTTCGGGGGAATAGTCCAGGCGGTTGAACGGGTTAAACAACGACGAAGTCCTCCATGGGGGGTAGTTGCCGTGGTTGTGCGCCGTCAGGCAGGAAAAGGCAAGTTCAGAAAAGATAGATTGATGAATCAATTTGATTAATAAGTAGATTGTAAATTATACAATCTGGAAAATAATATACATATCCGCAGAGAATTCGGTTTGGGGTTGACGGAAACATGGCCATCCGGCATAGGGTTCCGTAAGATTTTGATGAGGTGACACTGAGGAAACCTGTGGGCCAGCGAAGCACTTGGAGCCCAAGGAATTTGTCTAACCCTTTTATCCTATTGGAGAAGGTATGCCTGATACCCTCCTGTTTATCCTGGTAGTGGTCCCATTCATTGCCGCTCTGGGGCTCTACGCGCTACGGAACGATTCCCTGCGCATGGTTTTGGTTTTGGCTACCGCGGTTCTCTTGACGGGTTCCTCGCTGGCCTTGTTTTCCCACGAAACGGTCGCCTTTTCGTCGACGCTGCTGGGCATCAACCCGCAGCCGTTGATCGTGCTTCTGGATTTCGTGGTGTTGTTCATCATCTTAGCGGTAGGTCTCAGCGCGAAACACCGGCTGATCATCTATCTCGCCGGAGCACAGATCGTGCTTTTGGCCGTCTTCAAGCTGGTTTCCCCGGCCGAGGCCACCGGGCAAGCCATGTTTCTCGTCGATCCCCTGGCCAAGCTGATGGTTTTCGTGGTCAGCGTCGTTGGTTCGGTCATCGTCATTCACGCTCTGCCCTACATGAAGAATCACGAAGAACACCTGCACCTGACCACTTCACGTCAGCCGCAGTTTTTCGCCGTCATGGTTCTGTTTCTCGGGGCGATGAACGGATTGGTTCTGACCAACGATCTTGGAAATTTCTATTTTTTCTTTGAAGTCACCACGCTGTGTTCATTTCTGCTGATCCGGCACGACCTCACTGATGAAGCCAAGGCCAACTCCCTCCGGGCGTTGTGGATCAACAGTCTTGGCGGCTTGGCTCTGCTGATCGGCCTGCTCTGGATCTCCCTGGATCTGGGTACGGTCAACATTCAGCAGATTCTGGCCATGACCCCCGAGGCCGCTTTCCTGCTGCTGCCCATCGGATTGCTGTGCTTCGCCGGACTGACCAAGGCCGCCCAGCTTCCGTTCCAGAGCTGGCTGCTCGGCGCCATGGTCGCTCCCACCCCGACTTCGGCCCTGTTGCACTCCGCGACCATGGTCAAGGCCGGCGTGTATTTGTTCCTGCGCTTTTCACCTGCCTATTCCGGAACGTTCTTTTCCACGACCGTGGCCCTTGTCGGCGCCTTTACCTTCCTGGCTGCCGCGGCCCTGGCCATCAGCCAGTCCAACGGCAAGAAAATCCTGGCCTACTCCACGGTGAGCAACCTGGGTTTGATCATCGCCTGCGCAGGCGTGGGCACCCCGGCCGCCATCGCGGCGGGAATGTTCCTGATCATGTTTCACGCCGTAACCAAGGCCCTGCTCTTTCTGTGCGTGGGGACCATTGAGCAGCGCATCGCCAGCCGCGATATCGAGGACATGCGCGGGCTGTACGCCGTCATGCCGGTGACCGCGCTCATCGCGGTGCTGGGCGCCCTGACCATGATCCTGCCGCCCTTCGGCATGCTCCTGGGCAAGTGGATGGCCATCGAGGCTTCGGCCCACAACATCGTTCTGGTGATCATCCTGGCCCTGGGTAGCGCCGTGACCGTGCTCTACTGGGCGCGCTGGGCCGGTCTGTTCATGACCTATCCCTTCAAGGGACGGATCTACGCAGAGTCGCAGCCCGCGATGACGCGGCTGCCGCTGTTCGGACTCATCCTCGGCGCGTTGCTGCTTTCCTTCTACGCCCCGGCAATCTATAACTCGCTGATCTATCCGGCTATTTCCATTCTTCCGTTGGCCATGCCGGAAGCGGTCCCCGGGACCTCCTGGGGCATTCTGGTCATGGAACGCGGCTCCTTCCCGGTCATTCCGTTGTTTCTCGTAGCGGCCCTGGGATTGTTCGCGGCCATCTACTTTTACAAGGTCGCCGGCAAGGTCAAGCCCACCGGTCCGTATCTGTCCGGCGCCCAATCCCCGGATAATGAGAACGAGTATATCGGTCCCTTGCGCCAATCCATCTTGCCGGCAACATCCAACTACTACCTGGAGAAGATTTTCGGCGAAAGCACCATCAACCGCTGGGTGAACACCACGGCCATGGTGCTGATTCTCCTGATGCTCGGAGGGGGTCTCTAACATGACAAGCGTTCAAGTTTTTCTGGCATTGATCGCGGGACTTTTCTTGGCGCCCCTGGCCGTCGGCGTGCTCACCGGCGTGGACAGAAGGGTCACGGCTCGGTTGCAGTCTCGGATTGGACCTCCTATTTTGCAGCCGTTTTACGACATCGCGAAGCTGCTGGGCAAGGAGCCCATGCTCGCCAACCATTGGCTGGCCTTCTGCTCTCTGCTGTATCTGGCCGGAGCCGTGACGTCCGTGGTTCTGTTTTTTCTCCAGGCGGACCTGTTACTGATCTTCTTCGTCCAGGCCGTGGGGTCGGTATTTCTGGTGATCGGCGCGATGACGGTTCCATCGCCGTACAGCCAGATCGGCGCACACCGGGAACTGCTCCAGATCATCGCGTATGAGCCGTTGTTGATCCTGGTCATCGTCGGCATTTTCCTGACCACCGGCAGCTTCAAAATCGAGGCCGTGTACGCCATGGAGCAGCCGTTGTTGTTCAAACTGCCCTTGCTGTTCCTGGTCCTCGGCATCGCGCTGACCATCAAGCTGCGCAAGTCCCCCTTCGACATTTCCGCGTCGCACCATGCGCACCAGGAAATCGTCCGAGGCGTGTACACTGAATACTCAGGTCCGTATCTGGCCATCGTGGAGATCGCCCATTGGTTCGAGATCGTCCTGATCCTGGGCCTGCTTTCCCTGTTCTGGTCCACCAGCGTCGTCGGCTTGGTGCTGCTCCTGGGCATCACCTATTTCGTGGAAATTCTGGTCGACAATACCACTTCGCGGATGACGTGGCGTTGGATGCTTGGGACCGCCTGGATAACAGGCATTACGTTTTCCCTGATTAACCTGCTTTGGCTGTATTACGGGTAGACACTATGAACTTCATATCCAATTTTATCCAATCATCTCGGATCAAGTCCCCCTGGGTCATGCACTTCGACTGCGGAAGTTGCAATGGGTGCGACATTGAGACACTGGCAGTGCTCACTCCCGTCTATGACGTGGAGCGTTTCGGAATCATCAATATCGGCAACCCCAAGCACGCGGACGTGTTGCTGGTTACCGGCACGGTGAATCACCGCAACAAAAAGGTGCTCAAAAACCTCTACGATCAGATGCCCAAGCCCCGGGCCGTCATTGCCATCGGGGCCTGCGGTCTGACCGGCGGGGTGATGCGTGAAGCGCCGAACGTTGTCGGCGGCGTGGACAAAGTCATTCCGGTGGATGTCTACGTCCCAGGCTGTCCGGCCAAACCTGAAGCGATCATCGACGGCGTGGTCAAAGCGCTGGAATTGTTCGCCGCCAAGTCGTAAGGAGTTGGAATATGGCTGAAGCTCAAACCAAAGACAAAGAAAAAATCGTCGGTATCCTTCCGGCGACCGATATTGCCGGCGACGCTCTGAAAGGCGAGGTGCTCAAGCTGAAGGCTGACGGATATCGTTTCGTGACCATGACCTGCGTCGACCTGGACGAGGATCACGTCGACCTGATCTACGCTTTTGACCGCGATCTGGAGATGGTCCACTATCGT
Organism: Desulfonatronum thiodismutans; assembly: GCF_000717475.1. Classification (NCBI taxonomy): domain Bacteria; kingdom Pseudomonadati; phylum Thermodesulfobacteriota; class Desulfovibrionia; order Desulfovibrionales; family Desulfonatronaceae; genus Desulfonatronum; species Desulfonatronum thiodismutans. The sequence continues at coordinate 207,637 of NZ_JPIK01000004.1, read as the reverse complement.
CTCAAACAGCCCAAGGCTCAGCCCGCGCTGTCCATCTCCGACATTCTGTTCGCGGCCTTTCTCGTGGAAAACGAAATCCAGGACCAGTTCGGCATCTGCTTTGAAGGGCTTGTGCTGAATTTTGAAAACTATCTGTACCTGGAGAAAGAAGTCGCTCGAACCCCCTTCTGCAAATACAGCGTGATTCGTAAAGAATCGGAAGCCCAGTAATCATCCTTATCGCTGGTAATTACCTTAGGAGACTTTATGGCCAAGACCATTATCCCTTTTGGTCCGCAACACCCCGTCCTCCCGGAACCCATCCATCTGTCCCTGACAGTGGAGGACGAGATCGTGACCCAGGCCGTGCCGGCCTTGGGCTACGTGCATCGCGGGCTGGAAAAGCTTTGTGATATCCGGGACTACCACCACATGATCCAGGTCGTGGAGCGTGTGTGTGGAATTTGCTCGAAAATTCATGCCATGTGCTACTGCCAGTGCCTGGAAGAGATGATGAAGATCGAGGTTCCGCCCAGGGCCAAGTATCTGCGCGTGATCTGGTCGGAACTGCACCGTGTTCACTCGCACCTGTTGTGGCTGGGTCTTTTCGCCGACGCTTTCGGCTTCGAGGCGCTGTTCTATCAGCTCTGGAAGATTCGTGAGCGGGTCATGGACATCAATGAAGCCACCACCGGCAACCGGGTCATCGTGGCTGTGAACGTGATGGGTGGGGTCAGAAACGATCTTTCCCCGGAACAGATTCGCTGGATTCTTTCCGAGCTGGAACTCGTGGAAAGCGAACTCAAGGCCTTGGAATCCACGATTCTCGACGACTATACGGTCAAGGCCAGAACCGTGGGCATAGGGGTCCTGACCAAGGAACAGGCCTATGAATTGGGTGCCGCCGGACCGACTCTGCGCGGAAGCGGCGTTGCCCAGGATATGCGACAGTTGAAGTTCGCGGCGTTCGGCGACCTGGAATTCGAGCCCATTGTCGAGTACGAGGGCGACAGCTATGCCCGAGGCAAAGTTCGGTATCGGGAGACTCATCAGTCCATCGACCTTGTCCGACAGGCTTTGCACAAGCTTCCCGAGGGCCCCATCAACGTCAAGGTGAAGGGCAATCCTGAAGGTGAAGGAGTGGCCCGGGTCGAACAGCCGCGGGGCGAGCTGTACTACTACATCAAGGGCAATGGCACGAAATACCTGGAACGTCTGCGCATCCGCACCCCCACTTTCGCCAATATTCCGCCCCTGGCCGCCATGTTGCCGGGGATCGAGCTGGCGGACGTACCGGTGGTCGTTCTCTCCATTGACCCCTGCATCAGCTGCACGGAACGTTAGGAGACGAGTCATGTTCAAAGTCACGCCAATGACAGGCAATGTCCTGAAAAACCTGTTCACCAAGAAATCCACCCGGCTCTATCCCTTTACAGTCCGGGAGCCCTTTGAAAATAACCGGGGCGAGTTGTACATTGATATCGATAAGTGCATATTTTGCAACACCTGTGCCCGGAAGTGCCCGTCTCAGTGCATCACCGTGGACAAGGAAAAAGGGATTTGGAGTTGCGACGCCTTCGCCTGCGTCTACTGCGGTACATGCGGCGACCATTGCCCCACCAAATGCCTGCACCACAAACGTACGTGGCGTCCCGTCTCCACGACCAAGGTGATCATCGAAGAGCAAGGCACCCCGCCCAAGCCGAAGAAGAAGGCTGCCAAGAAGGAAGAAGCGGCGGAATAAACAGCAACTTGAGTGGTGCGAGGCGTTCTTGCGGGAACATCTCGACAACTTAAAAAGGGAAGGGCATGGCCGNNCGGCCATGCCCTTCCCTTTTTTTGGGCCTTTTACTGCTTTTTTCACAAAAGCGGTTTCTTTACGAATCCGCTGGAAATGCATACAGTATTCCTTTACCCACCTCTCTTTCCGGGATGAAGGGCAATCTCATGGATACGGCACAATATTTGTTGGCCGCCAATGCGGCGGTCTGGATCGGCCTGGGGGGCTACATTTTTTTTCTAGCCCGCCGCCAGGCCACGATGGAGCAACGATTACAACACTTGGAGGCTCTGGATAATGAGCAGCACGACACTCGGTCCGCATGATCAGGGACGCCGTCTGGTCGTGGCGGTCATCGCCCTTGGTCTGGTTTTGATTTTTGTCGGATCGATCATCTACCGCCTGCAGAATCCGGGTTTGACCATGCAGGCCAGGCCATCGGAATCATCCATGGCCATGAATGAGATCTCCGAGTTAATGGCCCGGCTGGACAGTGAACCGAACCATTTGCCTACGCTGATGGCCCTTGGCGATCAGTTCATGCGCATGGGATCATGGGAACGGGCGGCGGCTTTCTGGAAGCGCTCCATCGCCCTGGATCCTTCCCTGGACAGGGCCTTGAACGGCTTGGGCGTGGCCCACTACAACATGGAACAGTACGTCGAATCCGCCGAACAATTCGAGCGGATCGTGGAAATCAAGCCCGATAATCATCGGGCGCACTTCAATCTGGGCATGCTTTACAAGCATTACCTGGAGGAACCGGAACTGGCCCGTGTACATTTTGAGCGGGTTCTGGAATTGGAACCGGAGGATGCCGAGCTGATGGAGCGCATCCGGGACGAGTTGGCGAATATGACTCCCGGAGTTCTTGAGAGCGGGCAGCCAACGGGCTGAATGTACGGAACGCGCCCACATCCGCGATCATAAAAAAGCGGCGGCTCTCATGATATCATGGGAGCCGCCGCTTTTTCATTTTTCTCCATCGCGCTTGCCGGTTGGTCTTCACCCGGAACTGGGCTCCTCGCCCCCACCTCGGAGGACGTATATTTCCATCTCCGCGTCCATCCCCGGCAAAGATTGCGTTCCGACTGAAGCCAGCCCGTGGCCTTGGCCATGGTTGAGCGTGAAGTCCATGCTCGCGGCGATCCGGACGTACAGTGGTCTCGTTAGTCGCTCGATCCTGCTGGCCACGTTCACGGAATGGCCCATGACCGTGTACTCCATCCTTTCCGGGCTGCCGATGATTCCGGCCAGGACCGGGCCGGAATGTAGGCCGATGGAATTACGCAGGCGCAGTTCCGGGCCCAGCCGCAATTGCTCGTTCAACTCGTCGCACCGGGCGACCATGGCTTTGGCCGCGCTCAAGGCCACGCGCTGTTCCTTTTCCAGGGGAACGGGATGTCCGAAAACCGCCAGGACCATGTCCCCGACGAACTTGTCCACAATGCCGCCGTGACGCTGAATCACCTCGACCATGGCCGTGAGGTAGTCGTTGAGAAGTCCCACCAGTAACTTGGGGGGGAGTTTCTGACACAACCGGGAAAAACCGCGCAGGTCGCACACCAACAGCGTGGCGTTGTGCATTTCACCGCCCAGCTCAAGACGGTTCTTCAACAGGTGCTCCATCGCCTCGGTCCCGAGGATTTTGCCCAGGCTGTTTTTCATCAGAGCCTTTTCGCGCAATTCCGTGACCATGGCGTTGTAACTCCGCGCTGAAGCGACGATTTCTTTTGGTCCCGACTCATCCAGACGTTGGGAATAGTCACCTTCGCCGACTTTGCCCAAGGCCTGTTGCAGCTTGCCCAAAGGACGAAAAATGCTGCGACTGAAGTACCAACTCATGCCCAGGGCCACGACCAAAGCGATGAACAGCGAGATCAAGCCGGCTTGGCGGATGGCCGCCAGTTTGCCCTCCACGGTTGCCACGGTCATGTCGATGCCGAGCAGGGCCACGGGTCGCCCCGCGGAGTCGTGAATCGGGGCGTAACCGGACATGGACGCGCCCCACTGGTCGTAATGCGGACGTTCATCGCTGGAAGGCCGCACGAATCCCTGCAAGAGCTCCATAGGCGGATCGGGATACAGGGCCCCGATGGGCTCCGGAAGCTCGTCTTCGCTGATGACCCCGTCGCCATCGTCGTCATGGGCCGGTGAATCCACGATAAATCGCACCTGACCGTTCTCCATGCGCATGGTGTAGGCGAAAAGATATTCCTGGCTGGTCTGGGCGATGATGCCCATTAATTCCTGGATTTCCAGGTATTCCGGCGAGATCATCTGGCCCGGCTCGGTCAGCTCCTGTAAAATGTCGCCGTCCACGAGCATAGCGGAAATTTTGGCCGTGGCCTTGAGTTGATCTCGGATGGAATCCAACATGGCGCTTCTGGCTTGATAGTAAAAGTAGGAGCCCGTGGCCCCGGAGGCCATGACGGCGATCAACAAAATGCCGAGGAAGAGTTTGACGCTCAGTCGCATGAGGTGGAAGTCTCCTGTGAGCTGAATGTGGGGGACGTGGCGAAGCGGATACCCGCTGAATTGATCATGGCGGTCTTGCCGCCCGGGAATTGGAGGGTTGCTTCTCTTCGGCGGTCTTTCCAGGCCTTGTCCAGGCGTAAAAGGGAGTTGTGCAGGGCTTGGCCTGGCCCGAGGTCGTCGATGACGGCTTTGTAGAGGCGCAGTCGCAACCCCGGGTGCAGGGTGCGCAATAAAGAGGATTCCAGAAAGCGACCGGATTGGTCAACCTGTGGGACCAGGGGGGTGATCAGGGATGCAAAGAGGTCGCTGTCCAGTTCTCCCTGCCGGTGCAGGCGGGTGATGGCCTCCAGGAACCGGGGGTTCTCAAGGAGCACCAGGGGGATAAGGTCATTGCGAATACGGTTGCGGGTGTGGTTCGGGTCCGCGTTGCTGACGTCTTCGGACCAAGACACTCCGGTGTCGTTTAAAAAATCCCGGAGATCCTGCTTGGGTGTGTAGAGCAGTGGGCGTAGAAGCAAGCGCGCTGAATCCCAGCATGGCATTCCGGCCAATCCCGGCCACCCTGTCCCACGGACCAGGCGCATCAGCACATCCTCGGCCAAGTCGTCGGCATGGTGGGCGGTGAGCAGCATGTCAGCGTTGAGTTTCCGCCGCACCCCGAAGAGAAAGCGATAGCGCAGGGTGCGTCCGGCTTCCTCCAGGCCGGTTCCGGTAATCCGGGCGTACCGGGCGACATTGCTTCTTCCCACCGTGATCCGGACGCCGAGACGTCGGCAGAGCTCCGCGACATGGCCCGTCTCTTGGGTGGATTCCGGACGCAGCCCATGGTCCAGGTGGGCGACGTTGATCGTGAGCCCCAGGCGAGGGGCCAGACAATGCAGGATCAACAGCAGGGCCGTGGAATCGCTCCCGGCGGAGCAGGCCAGCAACAGGTGGCGATGGCGAAGGGGAAGGACGAGGTCGTGAAGGAGAAACCGCTCAATGCCCAGACAAAACCGCGCCCAGGTGGGTGGCAGGTCCTGGATGGTAGTGGGCGGAGCGGAGGAAGGCATATTGTGTCTGAAGAAATCCGGACGGTTGCGCCTTTGAAAGCCCTTATACCGGGATGTCCGACTCAGCCAGCATGGCGTCGATTTGGTCCAGTACCCACTCCCGTTGTGCCTGGTCCGCGTAGGCGATGCAGGAGCAGCGCAGCTTGCCTCGGCCTCGGATCAGCAGTTCCACTTTCAGCCAGTTCGGGCCGGTTTCCAGGGAGCAGACGAAGGGGCCGCACTGGGCCGCGTGCTCGCGCTGTTCCGCGGAAAGGAGGTTGTCGGGGATTTCCAGCCAGTACATGTCCTCCACGGAAGCCTTCACTGCTTTGGCCTCCAGGCAGGCCAAAAGGCTCTGCATGTCCGCGGAATTGAGTTCATCGATCAGGTAGGCGCGCAATGGTGTTTCTCCAAGGGTGTTTGCAGCGAGGCTCTGGAAGAATCATTCCTCGCTTGATTTGGGTTTGCGTCGATCCGGATGGGCGTCCGGGCTGGGCGGTTCATTGTCCAGGTTGAACATCCGGCGGGTGACGTCGATGTACCGGGCTCCGGCGTCCTCTTCCTGGGCGCGGCGTTTCAGAAAGTCCAACGGCTGGTGATACAGCTTGTGGGCCAGGGAGAGTACCAGGGTCTCCAGGGCCTGGCTCACTTCCGGGTCGTCGGCTTTCGGGCCAAGGCGGCGCAGGGTCTTTTTGAGTTCCTTTCGAGCGATTCGTTCTCCGCCGGCCAGCAGGTCCAGGATAGTGGGCTTGAGATCCAGGGAGCGCAGCCAGCAGGCGAATTTTTCCGTTTCCTCCTGGACGATGACCATGGCCTTGGCCGCTTCGGTCTTGCGCTGGCTCAGGTTTTCCTCCACCACTTCCTTCAGGTCGTCGATGTCGTAGAGGTAGATGTTGTCCAGGTTGTTCACGTCCGGGTCGATGTCTCGGGGCACGGCGATGTCGATGAAGAACATCGGCCGGTTGCGACGGCGCTTCATGATGGATTGGACGTCGCGGCGTTGGATGACTGTCTGGGTCGCGCCGGTGGAACTGATGACGATATCCGCTTCGGCCATGCGCTCGAACAGTTCGGCGAAGAGCACGGCCTCCCCCTTGATGCGGGAGGCCAGTTCACAGCCCCGGGCGTGGGTGCGGTTGGCGATGAGCATCCGTTTGACCCCGGCGGAGAGCAGGTGGGTGGCGGCCAGCTCGGCCATTTCTCCGGCTCCCACGAGCATGGCGGTCTGGTTGGAGAGGTCGCCGAAGATGCGTTTGGCCAGTTCCACGGCGGCGAAACTGATGGAAACCGCGTTGGAAGCGACTTTCGTTTCCGTGCGCACCCGTTTGGCCACGGAGAAGGATTTGTGCAGGAGCCGGTTCAGGACCACGCCGGAGGTCCCCTGCTTGACGCTGCTCCGGTAGGCCTGCTTGAGCTGGCCGAGAATCTGGGGTTCGCCCAGGACCATGGAATCCAGGCTGGAGGCCACGGAAAACAGGTGGGTCACCGCGTCCAGATTACGGTGGGTGTAGGTGTGGTCCTGCAATTCATGGACGTCGCCCCCGCAACAGTCGGCCCAAAAGCGCAGGATTTCCCGGGCCGTATCCTTGTCTTCACGGCCAACGGTTAATAGTTCCACCCGGTTGCAGGTGGAAAGGATCATGGCCTCTTTAACACCGGACCCGGCGGCGATCAGCCCTTGGTCCCGCGGATCGACGTCGGGCAGGGCATAGCGCTCCCGGACTTCGACCGGGGCGGTGCGGTGGTTGAGTCCGAGCAGACAGATGGATTGATTCATGACTCAGGGTTGAAAGCTGTGATGGGTCTCGAGGAAAAAGTTGATCCCCAGCATGGAGACCAGGGACAAAGCGAAGATCCAGATGGCCAGTTTGGCAGGCTTGCGGCCGCGCCAGCCGTTGACCAGGCGCTGGTGAAAGAGAAAGGCGAAGAGCAGCCAGACGATGATGGCCGCGACCTCTTTCGGATCCCAGGAGAAGAAGCGCTCCCAGGTGAAGTGCGCCCAGAGGAATCCGGACAGCAGGCCCACGGTGAACAGCGGAAAGCCAAGGTTCACGGCCCAGGCGTTGACCTGGTCGAATAGGGAGAGGGAAGGCAGATCCTTGCTCAGGCCGGTGATCTTGGTCTTGCCCTTGATTTTCTTTTCCAGGAACAGATAGACGGCCCCGGCGCTGGCGGCCATGGCCAGCAGGCAGATGCTCAGGAACAGGGTGCCGATATGCAGCCCGAACCACAGCCCCATGAAGCTTTCCGGAAGGATGACTTCCATGCTGGGCAGGGTCGTGGCGAAGGAGTAGACGATAAGAGCCAGGGGCAGGGAGGTCAGGGCCAGAAAGTGCATCCGTAGCCGCCAGTTCAGGACCAGGGAGACGATGATCAAGGTCCAGGCCATCAGGCTGAAGTAAAACGGACCGTGACCCAGAGCATCTCCACCGTAACGGGCCATATACAGTCCGATGTCGGCGGTATGCAGGCCGAAGCCGAGCAGGGTCGCGATTTGCCCACCGGAACGGAGCAGGGGGCCGCGGATCAGCACCGCGAGAATATGCAGCACGGCCCCGAGAAAATAGAGCGCCAGAACGGCTAGTTCGAGGGTTTCAGTCAGATTCACCGATCACGTCCTCCAAGCGAGGATGCAGGCTTTCGGGGAGATGACGTCGCAACACTTCCAGAATTCGGGCGTCATCCCCTGACTGCACGGCATCCAGCAGTTGGGATTGGGTCAAGGCCCGGAACAGGGCGGTATTGTCCGACGTGGGCAGGTTCAGTTCCAGAATCAGCGGGCGCAGGCGGCGCATTACGGCCAGGAACCGGGCATACTCCGGTCCGAAGCAGGCACCGAGGTCCTGGCGGATTTTTTTGGCCAGGGCCGGGCTGGAGCCGGACGTGGACACGGCAATGGTCAGGTCGCCCTGGGAGTGCATGGCCGGAAGAATAAAGCTGCATTTCTCGGGCTGGTCCACGATGTTGCAGAGGATCCCTCGTTCGGCGCACAACCGACTGATTCGCCAGTTCAGGTTTTCGTCGCTGGTGCTGGCGATGACCAGGAAGCAGCCCTCCAGATCCTCCGGAAGAAACGTACGGACATGGTATTCCACCAAGCCCTGCTCGATGAGTTCGCGCCAGCAGGGCTCCGGTTCGCGGGTGTCCACGATCCGCAATCGTCCCGGAGCGCAGGACAGGAGCGTGCGGACCTTGCGCGTCCCCACCTGGCCCACGCCGACCACGAGGCAGTACTTGTCGTGCAGATCGAGAAGAATGGGATAGTAGCGCATGGGTGTGTTGGGAAATCATTATTGGCGGGGGGTAGCGTAAAAACCGATGGTCACCCACTGCCCCTTGGAATAGTTGAAACCGCGAATAATGGCCAGCCGTTCCACGTCCAGGCCAAGATTGCCCACGGCTTCATGAAAGCGCTGCTCCTGGCGGGATTCGACCAGCGCCAAGCCGTCAGGATGTTCCTGGAGGTGGGCCGCGGCGTCCAGGTGATTGACCAGCCGGGTTGGGGTTCCCAGGAGAAAGGCCAGGCTGGGTTCCTGAAAGCCCGTCGAGGCGACGAGGCCGCGAAGGTCCGGATGCTCCTGGCGCAGGGAGTCCACGGTTTGCAGCACGGCCCGGCTGACCCAGAATCCGCGCAGTTCGGGCAGCCCCTTGCCCAGAATGACCGGAAACACCAGGATCGCGCCCAGCAGGAGAATTCCGCAAACCCGGAACATGTGTCCCTCGCGATAGGCTCGCCAGGCCAGAGCAGTCATGGCCATAACGATCAGGGCCGCGAGAACGCCCCACCAGGAGAGAGCCTTGTCCAGGTAAAACGGGGCCACGATCAAGCCGATGCCCAGCACGACCCCGATGGCCAGCCACAGCCCGGCGCCGATCCTGGGAATCCAGGTCGCGAATCGCCCTGGAGAGCCTGCAGTCGTGGATGAGACGCCGGGATTGGCCGCCCGCTGAGAGAGCGTGGCCAGCCAGACGCCGATGAGCAGGGCGATGGCCGGATACATGGGCAGAACGTAATGGGGCAGCTTGGTGGGTACCAGCTCAAAGACGATCCAGGACGGGACGATCCAGGCCCAGAGAAAACGGACCAAGCGGTCCGTCTTTCGCAGGGACCAGGTTTGGACCAGGGCCGGCCAGGCCAGCAGCGATCCCGGCCAGAAGGTCAGGGTGAACAAGAGCAGGTACATCCCCGGAGGAGCGCCGTGGGATTCGTGGCCGGAAATCAGCTTGGGCAGCAGGTCGCCGGTGACCGCGTCGGAGACGAAGGAGCCGTCCGTGGCCAGGCTGACGGCGATAAGCCAGGGCAGGACCATGGCCGCGGTCAGGAGCAGGCCGGCCTTGGGCCGCAGCCCGCGTAGCCAGGCAAAGCGTCCGTAAGTGATTGTTTCCGGGGCACGGCGATCGGCGATGAACAGGGTCAGCAGGGTCAGGCCGGAGATCATCGGCCCCACCGGACCCTTGAGCAGGATGGACCCGCCCATGCCTCCCCAGAACAACAGCCAGAGCCAGGGTTCCGGCTGCTGGTCCGCCGGGCGGATGTAGCAGCGGGCCAGGGCTACTTGCATGGCCGTAATGGAGGCCAGGAGCATGGCGTCGGTTTTTGCCAGGTGAGCCTCGGTGACCAGCAGGATGGTGCAGGCCAGCAGGGCCGCGGCGGCCAGGGCGAAGCGGACGTCCAGGGCCCGTCTGGCCAGGGAAAAGGTCAGCAGCACGGCCAGCACGGCCCCCAGCACGGACGGCAGACGATAGGGCCAAAGGACCTCGGGATTGGTCAGACGGGCCGAGGCGGCCTGGAGCCAGTAGATGCCCACGGGCTTTTTGTGGCGATCCTGTTCCTGGAATTTGATCCGGATGTAGTCCCCTTCTTCCAACATTTGCCGGGAAGCCTGGGCGAAACGGGCTTCGTCCCGGTCAAAAGGGGGCAGGGTGGTCATGCCCGGCAGGAACAGCACCAGGCAGAGGCAGATTAGGATCAGGTATCCGAAAGTGGCTGCGAAGGGGCCGTCGAGAAATTTTGTCATATGGATGGAGGGTTACGGGGTCAATGGCGGGTTGGCGTGGTGTATTTTCCGGCGATAGGCGTCGATGCCGAACCAGATGATCACAAAGGCGATCACTGCGGCGACGATGAAGGCAATGCTGGTCTGGAGGGTCTCCTGGGTGGCCCCGGCACCGATCAGGGTCGCCGGGATGGCCTGGGGAAAGGTGCCCAGAAACGTGCCCAGCAGAAAGTGAGCATGTCGAAGGGGCAACATGCCCATCATGATAGTGGAATAGAAGCCGGATAGGGGCATCATCCGCATCCCGAACACCGACATCACCCCGCCCTTGCCGATGCGTTTTTGAACGGCGTTCAGGTTGGGCCGGTGGCGGAGAAAGGAAAAGCTCCATCCCGCGTGGCGAACCAGATTGAAGACAACGTAAAAGCCCAGCACTGTTCCGGCCTGGGTCAATATCAGGCCCTGCCAGAAACCGAAAGCCATGCCGCCGATGGAGCAGAGCAGCAGCCGGGGAACGCCCAGGCAGACCAGGAGGGTCACTCCGGCGATGTACAGCGCCATTCCAAAAAGGCCGCGCTGCGTGAACCAGGCCCCGAGCAGTTCGGTCCTGGCCAGCAGGGAGCGCAGCGGCGTGACGTTCATCAGAACCAGCCCCAGGAGGACAACGCCGATCAGAACAAGGCCCACCAAGCGTGGGCGGGTCCAGAATCCACGTCCCGTTTTCGCGTCGGCTCCTGAGAGGGAAGGCTCGAGAGACTCCGAGAGGGGTGGGGTGCAGGTCTGATTCGTGGGGGGGGCTGGGGTACGATGGTCAGTCATGGGGCGGCGAGACGGGGTTGGGAACGTGCTCCCAGCGCCGTGCCGGGATGGCCCGACGAGCGTACCAGCGCACGGCGACGCAGTCCAGCAGCCCGCGCCAGAGGCGGTTGCCGATCCCGTACTTGGAAACGCCGCTGATCCGGGGACGGTGGTTGATGGGCAGCTCGACCACGGTCAGGCCCCGGCAACGCAGCAAGGTGGGCAAAAAGCGGTGCATGCCGTTGAACACCAGGAGCTCCGGCAGGGCGGTTCGGCGCAGAGCACGGAACGTGCAGCCGGCGTCCGCGATCCGGTCCCCGGAGACCATGTCCCGGAACCGGTTGGCCAGCCGGGAGGAAACGCGCTTGATCCAGTTGTCCCGACGGTTGGCCCGGATGCCGCAAACCATGTCCGTTTCCGGGGTCAGGGCGCGCAGCAGCCGGGGGATGTCCGTCGGGTCGTGCTGCATGTCCGCGTCCATGGTGATCAGAATTTGGCCCCGGGCGACCTGGAACCCGGTGGCGAAGGCCGCGCTCTGGCCCAGGTTGCGGGTATGCCGGACGATTCGAAGCCGGTGGTGGTCGGTGCGCAGCCGGGTCAGCAGGGCCAGGCTGCCGTCCCGGCTGCAATCGTCCACGCAGATGATTTCAGAGGGCCGTCCCAGTCCGTTCAGCTGCGCCGTCAGCTCGTTGAGAAGCGCTTCCAGGCAGCCTTCTTCGTTGTAGACCGGCAGGATGCAGGAAACGGCCAGTGGCCAAAGGGCGGATGGGGAGCGGGGAGTGGAGAGCATGGGACGAAAGCGCGGCAACAGATTCAGTTTATAAGGAGAAAGGATTTGGCGGAATTTGGATAAAAAGACCTGGATACCGGCCTTCGCCGGTATGACGTGCTTGGAATCCTCATGGTCGGAGAGGTCATTCCCGCGAAGGCGGGAATCCAGCTCCGGACTATGTTCATGCGCGGAATCCTCCGAGTAGTCAGTATCTGGTTCAGTTCACCAGAGCCTTGGCGAAGTCCTCGCCGCTGAAGGGCCGGAGGTCTTCCATTTTCTCGCCCAGCCCCACGAAGCTGATGGGCATGTTGAACTCCAGGGCGATGGCCACCACGATGCCGCCCTTGGAGGTGCCGTCCAGCTTGGTCAGGATGATCTCGTCCACGCTGACCGCCTCGTTGAACAGTTTGGTCTGGGACAAGGCGTTCTGCCCGGTGGTGGCGTCCACCACCAGCAGGCTGCGGTGGGGCGCACCGGGAAGCTTTTTGGCCAGGACGCGCTTGATCTTGCGCAGTTCGTCCATCAGATCGACCTTGGTGTGCAGCCGGCCCGCGGTGTCCAGAAAGACCACGTCGTGACCGCCTTGCAGCGCCGCGTCCACGGCCTCGTAGGCCACGGCGGCCGGGTCCGCGCCTTCGCCCTTGCTGAAGAAGTCCGCGCCGGTGCGCTTGGCCCAGATGGCGAGCTGTTCCATGGCCGCGGCCCGGAAGGTGTCCCCGGCGGCCACGAGCACCTTGCGGCCCTGCATCTGGGCGCGGTGGGCCAGTTTGGCGATGGTCGTGGTCTTGCCCACACCGTTCACGCCCACCACGAGGACGATCTCCGGCCCCTGGGGCAGGTCGACGACTTTGGGCGCGGGGAAGATGGCGGCCAGTTCCTGGCGCAGCATTTCCCGGAACGCCTCGGATTCGCTGATGTTTTCCCCGCGTACCCGGGCCTTGAGCCGGTCCAGGAGCATGACCGCGGAGCGGTGCCCCACGTCGGCCATGATCAGCACTTCCTCCAGCTCCTCCCAGAACGGGTCGTCGAACTTGCGATGGGCCGAGAGCAGGGCGTCGATGCGCTTGGTGAGCTGTTCACGAGTCTTGTTCAGGCCCTCGGAGAGCTTCAGGAAGAGGCGGTCGCGCTCGTCCTCCTCGTCTTCCAGTTCCAGAGCCAGGGCCAGCCGGTACTGCAGCTCGGACCGGAATTCGGCCACCTGCTCGTAGCCCATGTCCTCCAGCCATTCCCGGAACTTGGTGATGAACAGCTCGGCCTCGTCCTCCGGGGCCTCCAGGGCCCGGAACAGGAAGCGCAACCGTTCCCACAACTCGTCACCCATGGTCTCCACCCCGGACAGGGTGTGCTCCAGCCAGACGCTGAGCTTGGGCTCGGCCCCGCGCAGGGCCTGCATGACCTGGGCCTGCCATGCGGGAGGTTCGGTTATTTGTCCTGGTTCGGAAGGTCTTTCCTGCTCGGTTGCGGCTGGGGCTTCCGGCTTCCGGGTCGGTTCCGGAGTTGGTGTCGGAGTTGGTGTCGGTTTGGGGGGCTGACGGGAAAAAAGTCGGGAAAACAGGCCCGGGCGAGCCTTGGAATCGGGTTGCTCTTCGCTTTCAAGGGCTGGTTTCGGAGAAGGCTCGGAAACGGATTCGGGGACAGGCCCTGGAACAGGCCCGGAAACAGGCTCAGGTCTGGCTTCCTGGCGAGGCTCGGAAAGAGATTCCGGAACAGTTCGCGTGACGGTTTCCGAGGGAGAAGGCTGAATGCCCTTCGGAGCCGTCGGTTGTTTCTTATCCTCTTCCTCTTCCGGTCCCGGTTCGGGAGCGTCCTCCACGACAGGTTCCGGAGAAGGCTCGACCGGCTCCGGTTCTCGCGCGGGCGCTGTCGGCTCTTGGTCCGCCGGAACAACCTCTTCAACAGCTTCAAATGAATCCGGTGAATCCGATGGTTTCGGGGACGGCTTCGGTTCCGGCTGTTCCACCGATTCTTCAGCTTCGGTCGTTTCTTCGGTGGACCACCATTTTTTTACCTTGGAGAAAAAACCCATATGTTCTGTTCCTGGCTGGTTTGAGATCGTAACAATGGCGATTTGGCCCGTCATTCACGGCCAAGGCGGTTCTTATCCAGGCTTGCCGGTCAAGGCAATGCCCAGGGGAGTCGGGTGTTGGGCATTGTCGTATCCGGCGCTAAATATGGAGGGCCGTGTATTCGCTGGGAGAGGGGATGTTTTTGGGCAGGTCCCGGCCTTTGGGGCGAACCGCTTTCCAGCCCAGGCAGGCCAGCCAGACAGCCCTGGGGATCGGCTTTTCACCGTCGCGATAGTAGATCAGCATCCGTCGTGAGATTCCCAAGGCTTCAGCGGCTTGGTCCAAGGTCAACCCGGTTTCATGCAACCAGTTCCATATCCGTTCATGGCCGATGCCGCCAGCCTGTTCCACGGCCAGGTTTCGGAGGTTGTCGGCTCCAAGATCCAATTCGTCCTCGATCCACTCAATGGACCATCCCCCAAATCCCAGCCTGGCTTGGGAAAACAGCTCCCGGTCCTGTAATCTGGCCAGGCCGCGAGAGGTCGCGATCCATTCGGACAGATCGACATCAAAGGATCGTCCATCCGCATAGGTCAGACGAAGCTGCTGTTCAGGCTTGGCTACTACGTTCGTCAATTGAAAATGCTTTTTGCTCATTGCTGCAATTCCTCGAATTTCTCCATCAAAAAAAGGCGGTTTTCCCTGGCCCATTTCAAGGCGTCGGCGATCTCCCGCGCAGCGACACGCCCATGGATAATTTCCATTCCGTCAATTTTCACCGAGACTTCGCGGCCGTCGTTCATCCGGACGTGGAAATGAGGCGGGTTGTGGTCTCGCTCGTTGATCACGAGGCGATATTGAGGAAAGCGTTTGATGACCGGCATGGGAGATCCAGGGTCATGCAATAGTTGCATAAAGTCAACCCAGGCCTTCCATTATGACCAACGTGTCTCTTGATATGGCGTATCTGAAGCGAATGCTTCTGGAACCTTTGGAGGTCCCCAACTCCACCGGGTGAAGTGGGGCCGGAGGGTGAGACTTCGGATGCTCAACGGTTGGGGTTCGTGGACGGAGAGATCGTCGTGCCGGACGACTTTGGTGCAATGGAGGACGGATTACGGACTCTCATCATTTGAAAACATGCTCCTCCCCCGGAAACGTCCCGGCCTTGACCTCCTGAACGTATTCCCGCACCGCGTCGCCCATCAGGGCGCCGACCTGAGCGTATTTTTTTACGAATTTCGGGGTAAAGCGGTCGTAGAGGCCGACAACGTCGTGGAAGACCAGGACCTGGCCGTCGCAGCCCGGTCCGGCGCCGATGCCGATGGTCGGGATGGTCAATTGTTCGGAGATGGTCTGGGCCAGGCGGGCTGGGACGCATTCCAGGACCAGGCCGAAGGCCCCGGCTTCCTCCAGGGCAACGGCGTCTTCCCGGATGCGTTGGGCCGCGGCGTCGGTCCGGCCCTGGACCTTGAATCCGCCGAGTTGGTGGACGTGCTGGGGCGTCAGGCCGACGTGGCCCAGGACGGGGATGCCGTTTTGGGTCATCTTGCGCACGGCGGGCAGGATTTCCCGTCCGCCCTCCACCTTGACCGCGTGCATCCCGGCTTCTTGCAGGAACCGTCCGGCGTTGACCAGGGCCTGCTCCGGCGAAACCTGGTAGCTCATGAAGGGCATGTCGCCCACCAAGAGAGAGCGCTGCGCCCCCCGGGCCACGGCCCGGCAGTGGTGGAGCATGTCTTCCATGGTCACGGACAGGGTGTTCTCCAGGCCGAGCATGACCATGCCCAGGGAGTCGCCAACCAGCAAGACGTCCACCCCGGCCTCGTCCAGCAGTTTGGCCGTGGCCCAGTCATAGGCCGTCAAAACGGTGATTTTCTCGCCCTGGCGCTTCATTTCCAGGAGCGTGGCCGTGGTCGTTTTGCCCACTTCATGCCTCCATCTTGTCCAGGGCATCCATCAGACTGATGGTCAGCTTGAGGAAGTCGGCTTCCGTCAAAATACCCACAAGTTTTTCTTTTTTCACCACGGGCAGGCAGCCGTATTTGTGCTGGAGCAGGAGTTCCGCGGCCTCGCGCAGGTCGACGTCCGGGGAAATGGTGGTCACGTCCCGGCGCATGATTTCATGGATGGGAATGGAGGCGTCGATTTCGTTCTGGACCTCGTCCTCGATGTCGGCCAGTTTGGAAATGGTTACTGCCAAGAGATCCCGGTGGGTCAGCAGGCCGACGAAGCGTTCTTCCCCGTCCACGATGGGGATATGCCGGATGCGGCCCAGGTTCATGATCGAGCGGGCTGTCTGCACGTTGTCGTGCTCCTGAAGGGAAAAGACCTTTTTGGTCATCAGATCGTTGACTTTAAGCATGATGGTTCTCCTTGTTGATCAGATTACACGTATTCATTCGCCGTTCACGACCGATCTGTCAAGGATGGTGTCAAGGATGGCCGGATTGGCGGCGATTTGGAGAATATGAAAGGATTATGGCATGACAAGTATTTCTTGTCCTTTGCCGGGATATCGGATATCCATCAACGTTTTTCGATCACTTTTCCTTTTTACTTGACGCTCATGCGAGGAGAGACCTTATGATGAACCGTTTCGTCTTGTCGGCATGTCTTGTTTTGTTGTTCGGGATGTCCGTTTCGGCCGGCGCGGAGCAGGCGAAAGTCGTCTCCGTCAACCAGTTCGTCGAGCATCCGGCCCTGGATTCCGTGCTGCGCGGTTTTCAGGACCAACTGCGTGAAGAAGGGTTTCAGGTCGACTATCGGGTGCACAATGCCCAGGCCAACATGGCCACGGCCAATCTGATCGCCCAGCAGATCGTGGGCGAGCGTCCGGACCTGGTACTGGCCATTGCCACGCCTTCGGCCCAGGCCATGGCCCAGACCGTGAAAAAGAACCCTTCGATGCAGAAGACGCCCATCCTGTTCAGTGCCGTGACCGATCCCCTGGGCGCCGGGCTGGTCAAGGATCTGCAAAATCCTGGTGAGAACATCACCGGCACTTCGGACCTGACCCCCATGGACCAGCACTTGGCCCTGATTCGGGAGTTTCATCCGGAATTGACCTCCCTGGGCGTGATCTACAATTCCGGGGAAGCCAATTCCCGTGCCTTGGTGGATCTGCTCAAGGCCGAGACGGACAAGGCCGGGATCAAACTGGAGGAGGCCACCGTGGCCCGGTCCAGCGACGTGTTCCAGGCCTCCCGCAGCTTGGTGGGCCGAGCTCAGGCCGTTTACGTACCCACGGACAACACCGTGGTCTCTGCCTTCGAGGCCCTCGCCAAGGTCTGCCAGGACAACAAGCTGCCCCTGTACGCCGCGGACGTGGATTCCGTGCCCCGTGGCGCGGTGGCCGCGCTGGGCTTCGATTATTACGAGCACGGCCGTCAGGCCGGAGCCATGGCCGGGCGCATCTTTCGCGGGGCCGATCCGGCGAGTACCCCGGTGGAAACCCAGCAGGAACTCGAACTGCACATCAATCTCCCAGCGGCCCAGGCCATGGGCGTGACCATCCCCCAGGCACTCCTGGACCGGGCAGGGAAGATTCTCGAATAATCAACAATCCTCTTGTCTGCTCGTGCTCAGTCGTCTCGCTGGGCACGAGCACGAACAGTGCGGCTTTAACCCATTCGTATCTATTCAGCTCAATAATGTATGTTTGCTCTGACTCGACAATCGGTGTCGGGGTCGGTATCGAAACTGGAGCCATTCAGCGCCGCTTCCTCTCGTTTTCGATGCCGATACCGCCCCCGGCAAAAGCAGTACTCTATTGCTGAGTAGGTATATAGCGTTCTTTTTTCCATGAACATATTCAAGCTGATCGTCGTTTTCGGCACCGACGAATCCGGAGTCCGCCCATGACCTGGTACGCGCTGTTGGGCGCCGTGGAGCAGGGGTTGGTATACGGAATCATGGTCCTGGGCGTGTACCTGACTTTTCGGGTGCTCAACTTCCCGGATTTGACCGTGGACGGCAGTCTGCCCCTGGGGGCCGCGGTCTGCGCCGTGGCCATCACTTCAGGGATCGACCCGTTCCTTTCCCTCTTCCTGGCCATGTTCGCCGGGTTTCTGGCCGGGATGGTCACCGGGTTTCTGAATACCAAGCTGGGCATTCTGCACCTCCTGGCCTCCATCCTGACCATGATCGCCTTGTATTCCATCAACATTCGGGTGATGAGCGGCCCCAACGTATCTTTGCTGGGCCGGGATACGATCCTCGATCCGCTGATGGGCATGGGCTTGCCAGGGTATTTGTCCTCCATCGTCCTGTTTTCGTTCATCGGCGCGGCCATCGTGATCTTCCTGATCTGGTTTCTGCATACGGAGTTCGGCCAGACCATGCTGGCCACGGGGGATAATCCCCGGATGATCACCAGCCAGGGTGTGAATACGCACAGCGTGATCATCATCGGCGTGGGGCTATCCAACGCCATGGTGGCCTTCAGCGGTGCGCTGATCGCCCAGAACCAGGGCGCGGCGGACGTGAACATGGGCGTGGGAACCATCGTGGCCGGGCTGGCATCGGTGATCGTGGGCGAGACGGTCTTTGGCCGGGGCGGAATCATGCGCGCCGTGATCGCGGCCCTGCTCGGCTCGATTCTTTACCGTCTGGCCATTGCCATGGCCCTAAGCATGAAGCTGGGCACCTTTTCCTTCACTCCCAGCGACTTGAATCTGATCACGGCATTGCTGGTGGTCCTGGCGCTCACCGCGCCGAAAATCAAGGCCCGGTTTTTCTCATGATGCTGTCCTTGAAAAACGTCATCAAGTACTTTCACCGGGGCAGCGTCAACGAAGTCCTGGCCCTGCAAAACGTCTCTCTGGAAGTTCGTCGCGGGGACTTTATCTGCATCATCGGTTCCAACGGGGCCGGGAAGTCTACCTTGCTGAACTGCCTGGCCGGATGTTTTTTCCCGGATCAGGGCAGCATCCTCCTGGATGATCGGGACATCACCGGCTGGCCGGAATACAAGCGGGCCAAGTTCATTGGCCGGGTTTTCCAGGACCCGCTGCTGGGCACCTGCGCTTCCATGAGCATCGAACAGAACCTGGCCCTGGCTCTGCGCCGGGGGCGCTTCCGAGGGCTGTCCGCCGGGGTGCGCCGTCTGGACCGGGATCTGTTCCGGGAAAAGCTGCGCATGCTGGACCTGGGGCTGGAGGATCGATTCCAGGACGCCGTGGGGCTGCTTTCCGGCGGGCAACGCCAGGCCCTGACCATGGTCATGGCCACCCTGGTCCGCCCGGACATCCTGCTGCTGGACGAGCACACCGCGGCTCTGGACCCCAAGACCGGCCAGCAGATTCTGGAACTCACCGACCGCCTGGTGGAAAGCATGGA
Organism: Desulfonatronum thiodismutans; assembly: GCF_000717475.1. Classification (NCBI taxonomy): domain Bacteria; kingdom Pseudomonadati; phylum Thermodesulfobacteriota; class Desulfovibrionia; order Desulfovibrionales; family Desulfonatronaceae; genus Desulfonatronum; species Desulfonatronum thiodismutans. The sequence continues at coordinate 188,456 of NZ_JPIK01000004.1, read as the reverse complement.
ACTGACCACCCTGATGGTCACCCACAACATGCACCAGGCTCTGCGCATGGGCAACCGGCTGATCATGATGCACCGGGGCGAGATCATTCTGGACATCACCGGCGAGGAAAAGAAGCGTCTGAAAGTGGACGACCTGCTGGCCCGGTTCTACAGCCTGAAGCAGGACGCCTTTGCCTCGGACAAGATGCTGTTGGTGTGATGGGGGAGAGTATTCAGGAGTCAGGATTCAGGAAACGGGAGTCAGGATTCAGGAGTCAGGAGTCAGGAGTTAGGAGTTAGGATTAAAATCGAAATCGCAATCGCAATCGAAATCGAGCAATACAAGTACGTCATTGAATGACGGAGAGAGCGATTTCGATCTCGATTTCGATCTCGATTTCGATCTCGATTGCGATTTCGATTGCGATACACCAACCATACAACATAAACCAACGGAGTTTTTTCAATGTCTGAACGTACCCTTTGCATGATCAAGCCGGATGGCGTGGAGCGGAATTTGATTGGAAATGTGTTGACCCGGATCGAGTCCGCGGGATTGCGGATCGTGGCTCTGCGCAAGCTGCGGCTGACCACGGCTCAGGCCGAGGGCTTCTACGCGGTGCACAAGGAGCGTCCGTTTTTTCAGAGCCTGGTGAGTTACATGACCTCCGGACCCATCGTGGCCGCGGTTTTGGAAGGCGACAACGCCATTGCCCGCTGGCGGGACCTGATGGGTGCCACCAATCCGGCCAACGCAGCCGAAGGCACCATTCGCAAGGATTTGGCCCTGGACGTGGAGCGGAACACGGTGCACGGCTCCGACGCCCCGGAGACCGCGGGTCAGGAAATTCCCTATTTCTTCAATGCCATGGAGCAGCAGGGATGAGTGCCTTGCGCATCGGGTGCATCGGGCTCGGGAACATGGGGGCGGCTCTGATCAAGGCCGTCTCCACTCGCCCGGACACGTCCATTCACGGGTATGATCCGGACCGGAGCAAGGCCCAAAACCTGGCTGGAGTGTCGGGCTTTGTCGCGGCGCGGAGCATTGAAGACGTGCTTCGCGACGCGGACTTTGTTTTTCTGGCGGTCAAGCCGCAAATCATGTCCAAGGTTCTGGCCGAGGCCTTTCCGGCCCTGCGACCGGAGATCTGTCTGATATCCATAGCCGCAGGCATCGGGATGGAGCAGCTGCGGGCCTGGTCGGAAGAGCGCTGCGCCGTGGTCCGGGTCATGCCCAACACTCCGGCCATGGTCCGCTCCGGGGTCAGCGCGGTCTGCTTCGAAGACCCGAAGCTGACCGAGGCTGGGCAAGCAACGATCATGGAACTCCTGGGTCTGCTGGGTCAGGTCCACATTCTGCCGGAGCGGTATTTCCACGCTTTCACCGCCCTGGTGGGCTCGGGACCGGCCTATGTGTTCCATTTTATGGACGCCCTGGTCCAGGCCGGGGTCTCAGCGGGTCTGGGGCGGCCCCAGGCCGAGCAGATGGTCGCCGGGTTGCTGGAAGGCTCGGTCAAGTTGGCCCAGGAAACCGGCTTCAGCCTGAGCACCCTGCAGCATATGGTCACCTCCCCCGCGGGTACGACCATTGCCGCGCTGAATCACCTGGACAGAACGGCGGTCCGCGGCTCGATTATTGACGCCGTGCACGAGGCGGAGCAGCGGAGCCGGGAGCTGGGGGAGGAGTAATTTGTACGTCCGGTCCGTCAACGCAAATAAAAAAGGGGCCATTTGGCCCCTTTTTGTTACAATGCCAAACTTAATCGGAGAGCTCTTTCAACGTCGGACATAAGTTCCTGAGAAAGGTGCGTCAGTCTGGGTAAGACGAGTCGACTTTTGTCTATGGTTCTGATTTGCGACAAATTGACAATAGACTGCTTTCGCAGGCCGCCTCCTTGAGGGATGGGCACACAGATGGGGTATGATGCTTTTTTCTCTGAATACTCAGTGATTACAGCGATGATTGTCGTGGGCGAGAAGGTATTGCCGATATCATTTTGGACGATGAGCACCGGCCGCGTCTTCCCGGTTTCCCTCCCGATAACGGGATCGAGTTTGGCGTAATATATGTCGCCACGTTGTAAGGTCATGATCGGATTCTGGTGGATTATCGGAGATTTTCAGCATCCACGAATTTAAAGTCATCGCTGGTACGTAGATTTTCCTCCGCTAAAGCTTGGTAAGCGGCCTTCATTTGGTCAGCAATCAACTCTTCTTCGATCTTATTGATTTTTTCATCGATGGATTCTCTGACAAGAGCGGAAATCTTTTTCTGTCGCGTCTCGGATATCATCGACAAACGGTCTTTCATCTCTCTAGAAATCGAGACATTTAGTCGGACGGGGTGGCTGAGAATCGCGGTCGACATGGGACGGACATCTCCTTTTGTTCCGGCACGGGTTTGTGTGCGCCTTCTGAAAAAGTCTCCAAGAAAGTTTAGAATGGATTACCTTGGTTCGGAAAAACTACTGGACATATATTTGAGAGCAAAATATAGTGAATCCCAAAGTGTCTGACAAGGGCAAAGCACACCGAAAGGGTGCGACGCAAAGCCACCGGCCTACATTTCGTTTTGAAACAGGGTAGCGGGGCCGCCGGACCGAAGAGGGGTTTTTCCTCCTGCTTTCTCCCTGCTCTCGTTCCCTTCCGCCGGACCGGCAATGCTCTTTTCTTTTCACTTCTCCGCTTGTTTCGATGCTCCTGTCCACCGGGCAACCCTTCTCCAGCATTTTATCTCTTTGAACCGGCTGTGCCCATTCGCTCTTCGCCTCGAAATTCTTCCGGCCTGACCTTTATTGAGGTTCTGGTCGCCATTCTTATCGCCTTGGTTTTGATGGCGGTCAGTGCGCCCTATCTGGCGGGGATGTATCGCAGTGCCGGGATGTCCACCACGGCCCACGAGTTTTTGTCCACCCTGAGCTATGCCCGCAGCGAAGCCATCAAGCGCAATCAGCGGGTCACGATCTGCAAAAGTGCGGACGGTTTGCAGTGTGTTACCCAGGGAGGCTGGGAGCAGGGATGGATCGTGTTCGTGGATGCGGGCAATCTGGCTCAAGTGGATGAAGCCAAAGACATCCTCAGAGTTCGCGGCCCGCTGCGCGGCGAGACGATCTTGACCGGGAACATGCCCGTACGCAACTATGTGTCATACGTCGGCAACGGTTCGACCCAGTACGTCAGCGGCGCGTTCCAGGCCGGCACCCTGACCCTCTGCCGTCAGGAACGCGGGGTGAAATTTGTCCTGGCCCGGGCCGGGAGGGTCAGGACGGAAAAGACCACCTGTCAGTGACCCATTCGGTTTTAGATAGGATAATAATGTCACCAAAAAACAATGGCTTCTCCATCATCGAAGTCCTGATCGTGGTGGCCATCGCCGCCATCCTCACGGCCATCGCCATTCCGGCGTTCAACGTGTTCATCGGTAATACGCGGACCAGTACCGTGGCCAACGAGTTTGTTTCGGCGCTGAATCTGGCGAGGAGCGAGGCGATGAAGCGGGGTGTCGATGTATATGTCTGCAGAAGTTCCAATGGAACAAGCTGTGCGACAGGTGGGGATTGGGGCCAGGGGTGGCTGGTTTATTTCACTGACGAAGACAATAATGATATTCCTATTAGAGTGCGGGAAGGCTTGAAAGAGCCTGAGTCATTTGGTGGATTCGGATATTTTGATGAAGACAATGCAATAATCGCTTTTCGACCTGATGGCCGTCTCGTTAAAGAAGTTGCCGATGAAATCGGTTATGAGGAAGGCGATGATGCAGGACATGGCTTTAATGTTACTAGCAAAGGACGATCGAGGTGCATCCGGGTCAATTCGGCCGGGCGAATAAGGACTGAGAGTGGGGCGTGTGATTGAATGTCAGATGGGGGGGGACTCCGATGTTTTTAACGACAACCATAGACCCTCAAACCATGCAGCGCTCAGCGCTACCGCGTAACCGCGAAGCGTCGATTTGACGCTTTGGCCCGTCAGCGGGATGAGCGCAGAGCAAGGGCCTGGGAAGTTGCCCGTGCGGCGGGCGATTTGCTTCAAAAGCGTTTTCATGCCCAAAAGGTTTGGGTGTTTGGCTCTCTTCCTCAGGATGGCCTCTTTCATGATCATTCCGACGTGGACGTAGCCGTCTGGGGGTTTCGTCAGAAGGACATCCTCAAAGCGGTTGCGGCGGTTACCAGCCTGGACCCGGATATCTGCGTGGATCTCGTTGTCTTCGAGGATGCCTCGGAAAGTCTGCGTCGAACCATCGAGGTCCAAGGGAGGCCGATATGAAAGGTACAGGCGAGGCTTGCCAGGCTTTGGCTGGTCGGATTGAGCAGGTTCTTCTGGATGCGAAGCGGGTTGCCGAGCGGGCTGGGATGTTGCTGGACAAGGCCCGCCAATCCGGGGACCAGTGTTACCTGGACGGTGTGGCTCTGAATCTGCATGTTTTTTATGCCGCCGTTGAGTCCTGCTTCGAGGATATAGCCCGCACCGTGGACGGGGCGCTGCCTTCGGGAAAGAATTGGCACCAGGAACTGTTGCGCCAAATGGGAGCCGAGTTGAAGGGTGTCAGGCCTGCGGTCATTTCGCGGTCAACGCGGGATTGCCTGGACGAATATCGCGCCTTCCGCCACCTTGTTCGCAATGTCTACACGTTCAACCTCCGACCCGAACGTGTTGCCGCCTTGGCCGAGGACGTGCTGCCCTGTCATGGCCAAGTTAAAAAAGATATTGAGCGATTCACGGATTTTCTTCTTGCTTTGGTAGAGAATTCAGACTGATGGGGGCACTTCAGTTCTTCAACCCGGGAACCTTGCCCGGAGTCCTCCTTCTCGAAGACATTATTGCCGGCCGGGCTGCTTCCAACCCCAGGAACAAGCAGATCGCCGGGATATTCAAGGAAGCAGGATTGATCGAGAAATACGGCTCCGGAATTGTCCGCGTTCACCTAACCATGCTCCAGGCCGGAGCCCCAGCGCCTCTCTTCGAGCCCATGGCGCACAGTTTCAAGGTTACGCTGTTTCCCGTCGACAATGGCGGAGTAAGTGGCGGAGTAAGTGGCGGAGTAAATGGCGGGGTGAATGGCCTCCTCTCCCATGTACAGGGCTTTCCGGGTCAAAACGCCGGAGAGATCAGTCAGACCCTGGGATTGCCGAGAAGGACCGTTGAGCCTCGGATCAAGGAGTTGAAAAGCGAAGGGCTGATAGAGTTTCGGGGTGCTCCGAGGACGGGCGGGTATTATGTGTGTTTTAGCTGATCAAATGCGGAACAATTATGCGACTGAATAGCGAGCAAGTACAAGCCATCAATCAGATTGTGCATCGAAAAGCTGGCGAAACGGCTAAGGTTTATCTGTTTGGATCACGGTTGGATGACGCAGCCAGGGGTGGGGATGTGGATTTATTGGTGGAAACGGATGAAAAAGTTCCCCGAATGGACCATGCCAGGATGAAGATGGAACTGGAACAATTGCTCGGCTTGCCGGTGGATGTGCTTGTTCATGCCCGTGGCACGGAGGCATCGCCTTTTGTCGAGCTTGCGCGGATGAAGGGGCGGCCGATTGGAGGTCAGCCATGAAGAGGGATGGATTAGTCCTTGAAAAAGAGCACCTCATCAGGCTGTTGGAAGCAGTTCAGCGGTGCGTGTTCTTTTTGGATGCTTCGGCCCGGAAAATCACTTGGCCGTTGACCGGGAATTTTTTGAGCAGCCAGAGAACAAATGTGGAACTTTTCGAGACTCTTTCAGCAATAAATGAGCGTTTTTCAAAATTGCAGGACTCTCTCGGCGCGGCCATGCGACATGGTGCGATTTTATCTGGTGAATCAGCGGACGTATTTCTGAAGGTGCTTTCATTTTATGAAAAAATTGGAGTGATTGAGTCGCTGGATTCCTGGCAGCTTTGCCGAACATCCCGCAATTTGGCGGCCCATGAATACGGGATCGACTATTCTGAAATCGCCGACCATTTCAATACACTTCATGAATTACGGCCGACACTGTACGCAATTTCCGGACGATTTTACGATTATTGCGAGAGTGCGCTCAACGTGCAACCGGAGGCATCTGAATTTTCTGAAGTCTTTCTGAGAGTCACTGAAATATTTCGAGACAAGTGAATGGTTTCAGAGAAGTATTGTTCCATCTGACCAGGTGGTCAAGAGTAAGATAAGACGAGAGAAAGGTAGCATCAAGGAGCAAAATAGAGTCATGAATACAGCATTGGACATCACCAGACTGACCCGTGCTGAAAAACACCGGGTCATGGAAGAACTTTGGGTGGATTTATCTCGACATGAGGCCGAATATGAATCGCCAGAGTGGCATGGTGAAGTGCTTCGAGCGCGTGAAGCGGATATCTCGGCAGGTAAGGACGAGTTCGTGCCGTGGGAGGAAGCGAAACAAATTCGAGGAAAGCCGATAACATATATCAACCCGACTGAACCTGTCGCGGTAGATGACTGGGAAGTATACAAATGATATTAAAAAGATGCCAATATCCAGGCTTGGTGGTTCATAGGGTTGGTCCATGAATGGTTTGAAGCATAGGCTTTCTCGCACACATCCCGCCGGTTTCTCCCTCCTGGAGGTCCTCGTCGGCCTGATTATCCTGGCCATCGGATTGCTGGGGTTGGCGGGGATGCAGATGCTTTCATTGAAGCAAAATAGCGAAGCGTATTTCAGATCCCAGGCTACGTTTCAGGCCTATGACATATTGGACAAGATGCGAGCAAATCGTTTGCTTGCCATGGATGGCCATTACAAGATTGGGCTCCAAGAATTCCCAGACAATGCGACCCTGCCCGATGTCGTTTTCGACGATCTAAATTCTTGGAAGACTTTTTTGCAGACACGATTTCCCAGTCCTGGCGGCCGTGGAAGTGTCGAGTTAACCAATGGCACTATCGTCAATATTACGATTCAATGGCTTGAGACATCCGAGGAAATTACAGATGTCGAGGATGGTGCTCAGTGGCAGACATTTACGACACAAACCGAGCTTTGAGATTTTTTGTATGAATTCACCGAATGGCACCCAATCCGGCTTGTCCATTGTCGAAGCCCTGGTGACCATGGTTATTCTATTGATCGTGATGGGTGGAGTTTATCAAATATTTGAGAGCACTTCTCTGACGTACCGAATGCAGCAGGGCATGGCCAGAGTGCAAGAGAGCGGTCGATTTGCGATGGATTATCTACTTAACGATATTCGAATGGCCGGATTTTTGGGTTGTTTCAGTGGCACACCTAGTGGTGGTTTTATTGCCTTGGAGGAAGAGCTTGTTGAGAACAAGTTGATAATTCGCAGAGCCATGGACAAGCGTGCAGCTATCCTGGGTATAGAAGAAGTCGACCAATCAGGAGATTTTACTATTTTAAAAATTGACGATAACGGAATTATTTTTTCAGCAGGAGAGGCGCTTGTTGTAAACAATTGCAATGACGTTATCTTCACGACAGCCGTCGATGACTCCAACAATGGCACTTTGAAGGTCGTTGGTATAGATATTCCTGACAATTTTATGACGAACAATATGGGTGAAATTATGAATCTCGCACAGATCGAATACACGATAGATCATGGTTCAACACTTATTGTAGAGGATGGCGTGGAGGTTGGTGTTCGGTCGCTTTTTCGGAAATTGAATTATGAACCTCGTCAAGAGATTGTCGAAGGTGTCGACGCTATCCGCTTCCGCTATGGTATTGACACGAACAATGACCGGAATGTGGATGACTTTGTGGATGCTGCCAGCGTAACGGACTGGGGACAAGTTCGTAGCGTCCGGATCGCCTTGCTGGCCGCCTCCCCGGAGGAAATCCGGAGGATGGAACCGGACCCCAACAGTAGTTATAATTTGCTTGGGGATGTGATCCCCCTTGCTACAGACGACCGGAGGCGTATACGCCGGGTTTTCGAAGCATCCATTGGCATTCGCAATCGACTACAATAGGAGACCGTGACCATGATAACTTTGTTTAAGAAACCCCCGAGGATTCAATCAATTGAACACGGTTCTGTTCTGGTCATAGCCCTGGTTATCCTGCTGGTTTTGACCATGATGGCTATTGCAGGCGTGCAAAGTACCTCAACCCAGGAGCGCATGGCCGGGAACATGCGGGACAAGGATATCTCGTTTCAATTTGCTGAAGCGGCACTGCGAGATGCGGAGCTTGCATTGCGAGATGAATTTGAAATTATGACCACGGAAGATTGTTTTTTTTCATTTAATGACTCACCACCAGATTTTGAAAAGGATATACCCTGTCTACATTATTTATTTGGTGACTCTTTTCCATCAGAACCCGGTTTTTTTATTCGTGAACTTCCTCCGATTCCCGAACCTTTGGAAAGCTTGGAGTCGGATACGTTCAATATTCCTGATCCGAGCTTGTACCGGATCACCGCCCAATCAGCTGGTGGGAGCGCCGACGCGAGAACTATTCTGGAAGCCATCTTTAAGAGATAAGCTTCTCATGACATCATCCTCAAGGAGTAACAACATGGCATCAACATATAGCTGCTTGAGGAACACACTGTTTCTATCACTCTGTTTTGCTGTGTTGTTTCTGGCAAACTCCTCCCAGGTCCAGGCTGACCCGAATATTGCCCAGGTGCCTCTTTTCGTCACCCAGTCAGTGACTCCTCAGGTCATGCTGACCATGTCCAATGACCATCAGCTCTATTTTGAGGCTTATCCGGATTATGCGGATCTGAGCGGTGATGGAGCGGCAGATAGAACGTATAATCACGATATAGATTACTATGGATATTTTGATTCCTATAAATGTTATAACTACGATACAGCAGCTGGCTACTTTGTGCCGGAATCCATCACATCGAACAAGTATTGTTCCGGAAACTGGAGCGGAAACTTTCTGAATTACATCTCCATGGCTCGGATCGATGTCATCCGCAAGATTTTGTACGGAGGATATCGCTCCATTGATACATCTACATCCACCATCTTGGAGCGCAGCTATCTTCCTAATGATGCGCACAGTTGGGTGCGCTACTATGATGGTAGCGATATCAGTCAGTTGACTCCATTTCCTTTGCCCGCATCGACATTGACGCCGAGTTCGACGTCGCGGTCCGTTCCTGCCGGTTCTCGAAATGAGAGTAGTGACCGTCGGTCGTTCATAACAGAATGGAATTCAACAGCGCAGGTTCAAATTGGTGATCAGGTTGTTGTCCGGAGCCAGGAATTTCCTGATACGGTCTGGATGAAGGGAATTGTCCGAACATTCAGCAGTTCAACCGGAGAAATCAACATACAGGTCACTAGCAGTCAAGGTGTTGGGGTGACTGACGATGATTGGATAGTCACCAATGACACTCGCAGAGGTGTAAGCTTTTGTAATACGACTGTAGCGAGTACAACTTGGTCTCAAAATGTGAACGATCCTCCATTGATCCGCGTTGCCAGCGGAAATTACAGCCTATGGACTGCCAATGAACGCTGGCAATGCCGATGGAGTGATGAAAAGTTTCGTATAGGCCATGAAGAAATGGGTATTGCTGGTTTTACAGGAAACAACAATCGTCCAAGTAACGGCAACGATATCAGCGTAACTGGAATCCCTGCAAATTTTGACAACCCCGTAAAAAACCAAGTTGGCTTGGGAGTTTATGACTATACTGCTCGTGTTTCAGTTTGTGAGTCATCCTTAATCGGAAAAGAACGCTGTAAACAATACCCTAGTGAGAACTACAAACCGATTGGACTATTGCAGCAATATGGTGATGATGGTGATCTGTATTTTGGTTTGTTGACAGGTAGTTATACAAAAAACCTTTCAGGTGGAGTTTTGCGTAAAAATCCTAAAAGTTTCTCTGATGAAGTCAACTTCCAAACTGATGGAACTTTTAAAATTTCATCTAGTGGGACTATTGTAGATACTTTAAATCGTTTTCGTATATACGGATATACACATGATGATGGTCACTATGAATCGAGTTCTGGTGACAACTGCCCTTTTAATTTGACGAGTATCAGCGATGGACGATGCACCAACTGGGGGAATCCCCAGTCTGAAATTTTTTATGAAACGCTCAGATATTTTTCAGGTGCTACGCCGCATTCTGATTTTGTCTTTTCTGGACAGGATAAGATATCAGGACTTAATTCAAGCTCATGGATTGATCCACTTTCCAATGATAACTGGTGTGCTCCGCTTTCGAGTATTGTCATCAACTCCAGCATTGGTTCCTATGACCATGATCAATTTGGTGGCTTGAGTTCTATTGGGGGGACATCGGTCACCGCGATGACCGATGTTGTCGGATCTGGCGAAGACATTCATGGCCAGGATTGGTTCATTGGAGAATCTGATACGTTAAACAATCGTCTTTGTTCTGCGAAAACAGTTGGCTCTCTGGGGGGGGCTCGTGGGATATGTCCGGAGGCTCCGGCCCAGTCCGGAACATTTCATATCGCAGGACTTGCTTATCATGCTTATATAAATTCTATTCGAAATGATCTTGAGGATTCACAAGGAGATACTGTCGAAGTCAATGTCAAAACCTACGGTGTTGAAATGGCTCCTGCTGTGCCGGCGATTGAGATTCCTCGTCCAGGGGAGACCGATATGGCTGTGCGTATTCTCCCCGCATGTGAAAATACTACGGAATACAAAGGGTGCGCCCTAGTTGATTTCCGGATTGTGGAACAGGATATCGATGCTGGTACGGGTAAATTCGTGATCAATTGGGATGCCACGGAATGGGGTGGTGACTTTGACATGGATATGAACGGTGTCCTTGAATATCAGATTACTAATTCACACATTACCATTACGACCGAGGTGTTTGCCCAGTCTTCAGGGAGGCGCTTGGCTTTTGGCTACGTTTTAAGCGGTACAACAGATGACGGATTTCACGCCCATTCAGGAATTAATTCCTATGACTATACGGATCCAACAGGCGTTCTTGGGTGTGACAAATGTAAATTTGATGATGCTCCAACCTCGGTCACCTATACTCTAGGGCCTTCCGCTGCCGGCTTGTTGCAATCTCCTCTGTTCTACGCCGCCAAATGGGGCGGATTCCATAAGCCGAAACGTCCTCAGGACCCCTCTTTCCCGGACAACCCTCTCTCTTGGGATGCGGAAGGGGACGGCAAGCCGGACAACTACTACTTTGCCATCGATCCGGCCAAGCTGGCCAAAGATCTGGAAAATGTGTTCAAGGACGTTGTTGAAACCACATCGTCTGCATCGTCCGTGGTGGCCAACTCCGTCCGCCTGGACACGGGCACATTTGTTTATCAGGCTCGGTTTCGGACGGACGACTGGTCTGGGGAACTGTTCGCTTTTCCGGTGAAACCTGATGGAACCCTTGGGGAAAAGGACTGGGAGGCCGGGGAAGAGATTCCAGCGCATGACCAGCGAAATATCGTTACCTTTTCCGGGGGGCAGACCGTTCCCTTTAAATGGGCTGATCTCAACGCAACGCAACAAAATGCCATCGGAGAGGGCAATGCCGCTTTGGGAGAGATGGTTGTCAATTACATCCGTGGTGATGATTCCAATGAAATTCAAAATGATGGAGTATTTAGAAGTCGTGAACGTCTACTGGGGGACATTATCAACTCAGATCCGGTTTTTGTGGGTAATAGCAATTTGGGATATGACCGGGAGTCCATAAATGAAGGCAAAGATGGTGTTTATGCGACCTTTCTGGAGAATACCAAGGGTCGGGACAAGGTCATCTATGTCGGAGCCAACGACGGAATGTTGCACGGTTTTCGGTCCGATGACGGTAGGGAACTTCTGGCGTACATTCCCAATGAGGTCATGCCGAACCTGAAAGAACTGGCATCGCCAACTTATAATGACAACCATCGCTACTTTGTGGACGGTCCTGCCCGTGTCGGAGATGCATACATCAATGGAGAGTGGCGGACCGTGCTTGTCGGTTCCACAGGGGCCGGTGGCCGATCCGTCTTCGCCTTGGATATCACGGAGCCAGACAAGTTCGATACGCCTGGACATGCTATCGTGCTTTGGGAGTTCACGCATGAAGACCTTGGCTACAGCATTGGTCAGCCGACCCTTGCTCGCCTGGAAAGTGGACATTGGGTTGCTATTTTCGGCAACGGATACATTACCGGAGATACAACAGCCAAATTATTCATTCTAGATCTGGCAACCGGAAATCCCATCCAGATCATTGATACTGAAGCGGGAGCAAGCGGGAAGCTCAATGGTTTATCATCGCCAGCCCCGGTGGATGTGGATGGCGACCGAATTACTGATTTTGTCTATGCCGGAGACCTTCTGGGGAATCTCTGGAAATTCGACTTGACTTCAGCCTCTGACAGTGACTGGGGGGTGGCCTTTTCCGGTGAGCCGTTATTCACCGCCAGAGACAGGAACGACAACATACAGCCCATCACCGCACGGCCAACCATTGGGTTGCATCCCGGCGGCGGATACATGGTATATTTTGGAACGGGCAGGTTTTTTGCCGACGGGGACAACGATGTGGACAGTGTCACGGAGCACCAGTCTTACTATGGAATTCGCGATCACGGAGCTACGGTTGTATACACGACGGAACGAACCGAGGTTCTCCGGCAACAGCGCATCTTCTATGAAGGAGTTCCTGTCGGAGTAGATGGTGCGCCGTACGCGATGCAGGTCCGGGTGACTTCGGATTATCCCGTTGACTATTCCACGCAAAAGGGATGGTTTATCGACCTGACGACTCCAGTGGATATTCTGCTGGGCACCGATCAAATGCGGGGAGAGAGGGTTGTGAGTGCGTCCTTGCTACGCAGTGGCCGGATCATATTCACAACCATGACACCTTCAGAGCACCCTTGCGATTTTGGAGGATCAAGTTGGGTGGTGGAGCTTGATGCCCTGACGGGGGGGAGGTTGGATTACTCGGTCTTTGACCCAAGCGGGGATCTGCTGTTCAATGAGGAGGATTATGTTGAGGTGGAGATTCTGATCAACGAGGATGACACGACGCTCACATCCGTATTTGTTCCTGTCAGTGCCATGAAGCTTGATATTGGAATTTCCAAAACTCCGGCGGTTATTCTAGGTGATATTGCCGAGTATAAGTATTTTAGTGGTTCCAAGGCCGGCGAGATGCAAGTGGTTACGGAAAATCCCGGAGATGCGGCCCTGCCTGGAAGAAAGTCCTGGCGCCAAATTCGCTAATCATGCCCATCGAAATGGCAATGCTCAGCTACCTCGCAGTAAGGATACCAAAGTGACGCGAACCTTCTCAGAGCATGGCCAATACGCACTTCAAGAAGTGGTGGAAAAAGAAAGTCTGGGATTCCACGACGCCGGAGCAGATCAGCGTGGCCTTGAAGAAGTTTTTCACCTTTCTGGCCAATGAGAAGGGCATTGTGCATGAGAAGGTGTTGCAATCGTTCAAGTGATTGCCGGGGGAGAGGAATGAGATCAACCGTGAAAACGCCCTGGCCGCAAGCTGTCGAGGTTACGCCTCTCTCGGATTTTCAGCTTCGCGTTCTCATGCATGACTGGCGGACGCTGATTCTTGACCTGGCTGACCTGATAGCGAGACGCGACGCATATTGGAGGTTGCGTCAGTACCGGTATTTTCGGCAGGCGGCTGTTGATGAATTGGGGGGCATTTACTGGCCGGAAGGGGATGATCTGTATCCGGATGGGTTGGGGCGGTATCGAGTTGATTTTTAAACTCAAAAATACAGTACTACTCATGGCGTTTTTTGATGTGATTATACTTGTGGAGATTGAATAAAATGAGAAATTTAAAATATGTTGTTTACCAGGAAGGAAAATGCTTTGTTTCACAGTGTTTAAACGTGGATGTTTCCAGTTTTGGTGAGTCAGTTGATGAAACTGTTTTTAATTTGAAGGATGCTGTGGAGTTGTATTATAATAATGAATCGAATTCCGGATTGAGCAAACACGGTTTTGAATAATTAAATGGAAATATAATCTTATAGGCTTGAAATGATGAATAAAGACAAAAAGGTGGAATATTGGATAGATATCTCTGAGTATGATCTTCAAACTGCTCGGGCAATGCTTGATTCTGGACGATACATTTATGTCGGTTTCATGTGCCATCAGTCTATTGAAAAAATATTGAAAGCACACTATCAAATGATACATGAGAAGACACCTCCTCGTACACACAACCTTTCTTATCTTGCAAGTCAAACTGCTCTACTATCTGAATTACCTGAATTTCATGCAGATTTTCTTGACGAGCTTGAGCCTCTGAATGTACAGGCACGGTATCCAGAATACAAAGATTTGGTCAAAAAGAGAATTGATGTAAACTATGCTGGAATAATTTTGGAAAAGACAGAGAGGTTGTACATATGGATAAAGAACAAGCTATCGCATTAGCAAAAGAGTATTTGAAATTAGTCAGGCCATATTTGAATTTTGATAATGCCTACCTTTTCGGATCCTATGCTGAGGGACGTCAACATGAGCATAGTGATCTGGATATCGGGATTATCGTGAGCCACATTGATGACGATTATTTGGAGACCGTGAAAAATCTTTATCGAATACGAAGGCTTTTGGATGTTCGTATTGAACCGCATCTTTTTGTAGCGAATAACGATCCAACAGGATTTGTTGATACTGTCGCAACAACAGGTTTGCGGCTTTAGCTGTTTGCCATGCCTTGAGAGGAACCGCATGACCGCCAACCCAGCGCCATATATCGAACGCTACACCGTCTCCGACTTCCGCCAATGGCAAGGCGACTGGGAGCTGGTCCATGGATCGCCGTATGCCATGACGCCTTCGCCCACGTTCACGCATCAACGGACAACCGGGAACATCTATCGCCAGCTTGCCGAAGCCCTGGACGAGTGCCCGGCCTGTCATGCCGTTTTCGAGACGGATGTGGAGTTTTCCGAGGACACCGTGGTTCGGCCGGATTGCATGGTGATCTGCTACGAGCCGGAGGGGGAGCGGTTGACCAGGGCTCCGGAGCTGATTTTCGAAGTGGTGTCCACGTCCAGCGCCCGGCGGGACGAACTGCTCAAGCATGAGCTGTATCAGAATGAGGGCGTGACCCATTACGTGCTGGTCTACCCGGACAAGCGCAAGGCCAAGGTGTACCGGCTGGTGGACGGGGGTATCGCAAGGTTGGGGATTGTTCGAGGGAGACGTTGCTGTTCGAGCTGAGCAAGTGCGCCATTGACTTTGATTTCGGGTTTGTCTGGCGGTAGTGTGGAAGTAGCATACTCCGCATGGGCTGGTTTCTGGCTTTTTCTTTTTTGGCCACGGACGGGAAAGGCAGACAAAAAGGCAGACTAAGAGTCTAGAGAAGTGAAACAAAAGCCCGATTCCTGGCCGTTCAGAGTATAGTTGCTATCCATATGAGAGAAGAACTTTTCTGGGACCGGGACCCCGCGAACGTGTCTCCGGAGGTGGAAATCGAACGGGCCATCAATTTTGGCGGATTTGATTTCATTCAGCAGGTTCAGGACAGGCACGGGATGGAACGTTTCACGGATGTCCTGATGAACAGCCGCAACTTGAGCCGCAAGGCGGTGAACTACTGGTGTATCGTGTTGGGCCTTGATCGCGCCAAGGCCAGGACATTCAACATGGAAACTGTCTGGAGCCCGTTCCGGTGAGCATGAGATATCAAAACCAAAAGTAACTATTCAGCTCATCCGAGGAAATACGGCCTGGATACCCGCCTTCGCGGGTATGACTGATTGGGATGCGGCATGAAAAACACGTCATTCCCGCGAAGGCGGGAAACCAGCGTCGGAAATGAGCTCAACTCAGGATTTATTGAGTAGTTACAACCAAAAGGCGTTCAGCATGGATCATTTGACGAAGAAGAGCCAGAAAATAAAATTCAAAGGCTTCACCATCATCGAAGTCCTCATCGTGGTCGCCATCCTGGGGATTCTGGCGGCCATCGCCATTCCGCAGGTGACCAAGTACACCACCAATGCCCGTCGGGCGGACGGGAAGACGGCTTTGTTGGCCGCGGCTCAGGCTATGGAGCGGTATTATACGAATAATTACACGTATGTTGATGCGACAATTGGCGTTGACAAGAATGCCACAGTTAAAAAGCTCTCTCAGAGTGGATACTACGACCTTTGCTTTACAGATGATAACCTTACAGAGTGCAAACTTTCCAATTCAGAATCCTTTAAATTTATAATTAAGACAGTGCCTAACGCCAATAAAAAACAAGCTGGTGACAGCTTGTGTGCTAAACTAACCATTGATCATCTTGGCGTGAAAGGAGCTAGAGATAATCAAGGAAATGATCAAACCGAGGCTTGTTGGCGTTGAATATAGCGAAGTAACAGGCGAGTGTCGTGCTTTGCCTAGCCATGACCATCAATCAATTCGAGCAGAAGACGCCCTCAGCGTGTTGGTGAGAGTTGTCAACAACTTTTTCTTCTCATCCCGGAGGGATGTTGTCGTAGAGCCGGTGGTTTTAACTGGCTGGCGGCGCACGGGGCGGATCTCGTCCAAGGCTACTTGTTCGCCCGCCAGGCTGCTGAGCCTCCGATTCCGGTCGTACCGGGGCAGCGTTGATCAGCTATCTTGTTCTTGCTCCGGCAGCCATCGTGCCAAGGCGTTACAGAGTGACCGTGGATCAATGGGTTTGGTCAGGTGGTCGTCCATGCCCGCCTCCTTGGAACGATCCCTGTCCTCCTGCATCGCCCCGGCGGTCATGGCGATGATCGGCAGGCGCCGGTAGAAGGGCCGAGGGCTGAAACCTGAGACCTGAGGTTCAGAGGACCGATCTCCGACTTCCGGCTTCTGAGTCCTGTCTTCTGACTCCTGTCTCCTAATCCTTCTCGTCGCTTCCAGGCCGTCCATTCCGGGCATCTGCACGTCCATCAACACCAGATCGTAGTCGTTTTGTTCCAGGGCTTTGAGGGCTTCCAGTCCGTTTGATGCGACGGCGGCTTGGAGGCCCAGTTTTTTGAGAATTCCCAGGGCAACCGTCTGGTTGACCTGACTGTCCTCCACCAACAACACGCGACCGACAAATCGCGGATAGCCGGTGCTCGGTGATGCGTGGCCCTGGTTGCTCGGCCCGGCCTCAAGACTTTTCTGGTCCTGTACGGCCAGCGGGACCACGAACCAGAATTCCGATCCTTGGCCGACCCGGCTTTCCACGCCCATCTCTCCGCCCATCAGCTCGACGAGCTGCTTGCAGATGGCCAGTCCCAGACCGCTGCCCCCGTATTTACGGGTGCTGGAAGCATCCACCTGTTGGAACTTCTCAAATACCCCGGCCAGCATTTCCTGGGGAATTCCGACCCCGGTATCCCGGACCGTGAAGCGGAGTCTCGCGGTTGAGGGTTCCTCACCAATCCCAGCATCCCAGTATTCCAGCATTCCAGCATTTCCTTCAACCCTCTCAACCGTCACCAGAACCCCACCCTGATCCGTGAACTTCAGGGCGTTCTCCACCAGATTGATCAGAATCTGGCGCAACCGGAGCGGATCGCCGAGCAGGGATGGTGGGACGTCCGGGTTCGTGGAGCAGGACAAGGAGAGTCGTTTGCCGCGTGCCCGGTGGCTCATGATTGACGTCAATTCATCCAGGAGTTGGGCAAGGTTGAACGGGATGGCCTCCAGTTCCAGCTTTCCGGATTCGACCTTGGAAAGGTCCAGGATATCGTTGATCAGTCCCAAAAGTATCTCCGCGCTGGAGAGGATCGTTCCGGTCAAGTCCCGCTGCTCATCCGTCAGCGGCGTGTCCAGCAGCAACCGGGACAACCCGATCACGCCGTTCATCGGAGTCCGGATCTCATGGCTCATATTGGCTAAAAATGCAGACTTGGCCTGATTGGCGGCCTCGGCCCGGCGCATGGCCTCCTGGAGTCGGCCTTCAATGGCCTTGCGCTCGGAGATGTCCACATGGGTGCCCACCATTCTGGCGGCCTTGCCGGCTTTGTCCCGGGACACGGCGCTGCCCCGTCCCTGAATCCACAGCCAGTCCCCGGCCTTGGTCCGCATCCGAAATTCCACTTCAAAGTTTTTCAGGCGGTTTTCCAGGCAGTCCGTAATCCGTTCCCAGGCCAAGGGCAGGTCGTCCGGGTGCACGTTGTCCGACCAAAACTGGACGCTGGGAGCGATTTCACCCGGAGCGTAGCCGAGCATGGCGGTGTAGGCCGGGCTGAAATAGATTTCGTCGGTTTCCAGGTTCCAGTCCCACAGCCCGTCCCGGGTGGCGTCCATGGCCAACTGGAAACGCTCCTGGCTGTAGCGCAAGGCGTTCTCAGCCTTGATCCGCTCCGTCACGTCCATGCCGAACTTGAAGATCACGTCCCGCCCGTCCGGCCATTTGATCACTTTTTCCGTAATCAGCAGGTGCTGCCCTAAAACAGGGCTTTTGTGCTCTTTCTGGTGGGTTTGGTTCGGGTTTTGAAGCAAAAAAGAGTTGCCGCAGAACGAACAGGGGCGATCCTCCAGCTGCAATACGTCATAACAGGTTTGGCCCTCCAGGGTCCTACCATAAGCCGCCTGCATGGCCTTGTTGGCAAAGAGGATTTTATAGCTTTGCGGATCGACGACATACGCGTATTGCCCCATGCTGTCGAAAATCGAGAGCACCTGAGCATGCTCCAGGCGCAAGGCGTCCTCGGAACGTTTGATGCGCAAGGTTGCTTGCACCTGGGCGAGAAAAAACTGGGGGTTCACCGGTTTGGTCATGAACCCGCTCCCTCCGGCCCGCAGGGCCTGGGCCTGATTTTCCGGGTCGGTCATGGTGCCGGACACGAACAGCACATGGCTTCGGCCCATATCCGGATCGGCCTTGATCCGACGACAGAGTTCCAGGCCCTCGATGTCGGGCAAGGACACATCCAGGAGAATCAGGTCCGGCTGTTCCCGCGCGGCAATTTCCAGTGTTTCGGCTCCTGAGTCCGCGATCAGCAGGCGACACATCGTGGGAGCCAGGATTTTTCGGGCCACGGTCAGGAAGTCAGGGTCGTCGTCGACGATCAGGATGGTTTGCATGGCTCTCAAGGTGAGTTCATGTTGTAGTGATTCGGTCAAGGGTTGCACCACGTTCGCTCCTGCAGGGTGCTGACTCTCCATATCCCTACTCGGTCGGTTCGGTGAGCATCCATTCGTAGGCTGGGCATACCGTCACATCCTCTGGAATGTCCGCGGGGGCGCCGTCCTTGTTCAAGGTAAGCAACAGTTTCCCCGCCTTTGGGTGCGGCCGGGCGGCTTCGGCCAAGGCCCGGAGTTCCCGGTGGGCGGTTGTCGGTTCGGAGGCATCGAGGCAAACTTGGATGAGCGTCTCGTTGCCCAGGGGGTCGCGAGCCAGGAAATCCACTTCATGGCCTTCGGGGGTGCGGACATAGGTCGCGGCGCAACGTCGCCTTTCCAGCTCAATCAATACGGCGGTCTCCAGGGCATGGCCGTGATTTCGGCGTCCGCTGCGGTCAAAGAGCGGGATCAGGCCCGGATCAATGGGATAGGTTTTTCGGGGGTTCACCATTCTCTGCCGTTCAGACGTCGCTTCCATCCAAACCGCTCGCACGAGAAAACAATCCTCAAGGTGGGCGAGCAATTGATGCACCGTGTCTCTGGAAATGGCCACCCCCTGGCTTTTTAAACCGGCGTGAAATTTTTCCACCGTGAAGGTTCCCGCCGCATTGCCCAGCAAGTGACGCACCAGCCAGCGCAGGCCGATCACATTGCTGACCCCGTGTCGTTCCACGACGTCCCGGAGTATGGCCACGTCCACATAATCCTGCAGCAGTCGTCTTCTGGAGCCTTGGTCAAGACCCTGAACCTCGGGAAAACCGCCGACGGTCAACCAGTCCAGGAACGCCCTTTCGATTCCGGCTCGTTCCATTCCGGAAAGAAAGGCCGCCTCCGGCGGAATGTCCCGACCCTGATGGCGCATGGCCTCGGCAAAGCTGAACGGATAGAGAGACGCCTCCCAGGCCCGGCCTCGTAACGCTGTCGCGATCTCCCTCGAAAGCAGGGCGGCGGATGAACCCGTTACGACGACATCGCTTGCTCCGGTATCCAGGAGACGCCGAACAAAGCGTTCCCAACCCGGGACCACTTGGATTTCATCGAAAAACCACGTTGCTCGAACCGGACCTGGTCCCCCTGTCGTCCGCCGGGCAAATTCATCAAGCAAAAAACCGAGGTGGACTGCTTCCAAGCCGGCGAGGCGCTCATCCTCGAAATTCAGATACGGCAGATGGGTGAGGGGCGTACCCTGATTGAACTTATCCCGGCGCAACTGATGCAGAAACGTGGTTTTTCCGGCCCGGCGCATTCCCACTACCGCAGTGGCCTTTCCAGGCAGGGAAACAACCCCCCTGATCTGTCTGGGCGTGAAAACCGGCAATGGCGCGGAGATCGCTTCAGCCAGTTTTTCGATTAAGACATCTTTCAAGGATAGCGGGGTCATGGTATGCACTGAGTAGTGTTCTCCTTCGTGAAAGGCGAAGAGTTGGTGCTTTTCTCCCTCAAAAAAAGAGAATTACGCGGGATTTGTTGATTAATCAAGAACCTCCATTTCAAACTTTGGATGTGTTGATGGGGACATGCAATGCTCCGTTATGGTTTGGCTGGAGCTCGGCCATCCTCACGGAGCGTTGGCCCGTTTCGCGGCAGCGGCATGGCTTAGACCGGATGTCGAATGATCTTCTCCAAGGCTTTTCCCAGGTCTTTCATCAGCACCGGGTTGGATCATTCGGGCTCATCCCGGCATGGCGCGGCCCGCTGTTCGTCCAGCGCGCAGCGCACCACGGCGGCCAGATCTTTGAGTTGATACGGTTTGCCGATAAAGCCCGCGGCTCCGGCCGTCTGGGCCGCGTCGGCATTCCCATTGGCCGAATAACCGCTGCTGATCACCACTTTGACCGAGGGATTCATCCGCGACAACTCCTGGAGGCACTTATATCCTCCCATGCCCGGCATATTCAGGTCCAAAAGGACCAAGTCGAGGCTTTGGCCGTGTTCTTGGTAAATCCGCAGGGCTTCTTCTCCGCTGGCGGCGTTCTTTATGGTGTAGCCCAGGGCCTCCAGGGCCTCTTGGGTCAAATCCCGGATTTCCGGCTCATCGTCAACCACGAGAATGGTCTCGTCGCCGCCTGGAGGGGGGCTTTCCAGCGGTTCTTCGGCCGGGCTGATCTCCTGTTCGTTCATGGCCGGCCAGTAAATTCTGAACGACGTTCCTAAGCCCGGCTCGCTGGAGCATTGGATGAAGCCGCCGTGGCTCTTGGCAATGCCGTATGCCGAGGCCAGACCCAGGCCGGTGCCTTTGCCCACTTCCTTGGTGGTGAAGAAGGGATCGAAGATATGCTCGCGGGTTTGGGCGTCCATGCCGTACCCCGTGTCCGTCACGATCAGGAGCACGTGAGGTCCGGCGGACGAGCCCGGATGGTGGTTGACGAAGTCCTTGTCCAGGACCACGTTGCTCGTTTCCAGGGTCAGCTTTCCGCCCTCCGGCATGGCGTCCACGGCATTCCTGGCCAGGTTGAGCATTATCTGTTCGATCTGCACCGGGTCGGCGGTCAAGGGCCAGGCGCTGGGGTCAAGACGCAGCTCCAGGGTGATCATCTTGGGGATGGTCCGTTCCAGCATTCTGGCCACTTCGCGCACTTCGTGGTTCAGATCGACCTGGATCTTGCTGGACTCGGCCTTGCGACTGAAGAGCAACAGTTGCTGGACCAGTACGGCCGCCCGATCCAGGGCCTTGATCACCGCCTGGACCCGGGACTGGGCTTGAGAGCCGAGGGTGGCTTGTTGCGGCAGTAATTCCATGTTGCCGCGAACCACCTGGAGCAGGTTGTTGAAGTCATGGGCCACGCCTCCGGCCAGGGTGCCCACGGATTCCATCTTTTGGGACTGGAGAAACAGACTTTGCAGCTTCTCCTGTTCCTGCTCGGCCCGCTTGCGCTCGGTGACGTCGCGGATGACGTAGACCATTCCCGCTGGCCTGGACTCCATGTCGCGGATCACGGCGCCGTTGACCTCGGCGTCAATGATGGCTTCACCAAGACACAACCGGTATGGTTGCGGGCCGATGCTTTTTTCGATGCGCATCCGGGCGTTCTCCAGTGCGCGAGGCAGGTCGTGCTCGACAAAAAAGGAATAAATGCTTTTTCCGTAGATGCTCGCTTCCGGAACGTTCTCCAAGCCGGGAAACGCCTGCTCGTTGACAAAGGTGATCGTGCCTTCCATGTCCGTCCTGATGATCAGGTCCGGTACGGTTTGCAGGAGCCTGCGCTGCATCTCCTCGCTTTCCAAAAGCGCCTCTTCGGCCTGCTTGCGCTCGGTGATGAACCTTGCCTGCTGCACATTTTGGTGAGCAGTGTTTGAAAGCTGGGTGGCGAGTGTAAAGAGCGCGTCAGCAACTTGCTTGAACTGTTGGCGAGACATGGCGGGTACTTCTTGAAAGGCTTGTGCCGCGGCATCCTCATCGGCGCCGATGGTCCGAGCATAAGCCCTAATTTTTTCTTCGTCCTGCTCCTCGTCACGCACCTGACCGATCAACCAGTTGGCAATGTGGCGATCGCCCACGTAAATGGCTGCGCCGGCATCCCAGAGCCCGCCGCTCAGGCAAGGTTGTATCACCGGACCGTTGCGGTTCATGCGCCCCAATACGGAATCAGACTTGATGCAGTTGGCCTGACCGATTTTTGTTTGACGAATAATTGTGCACAGACGACAAAAGTTGGACGGCGCAGTGATGGGGGTACCGTCGGGACGCGTGATAAGAGCTGCCACTTTGGTTGCCTTGGCGAAATCATCTTGCAGACGCTGCAGTTCGGCAATGTTGAACATTTCCTCAAAACCAACCCCTTCGGAGCTGTCCAGCGGTTGGGTAAGGGCCACAAGGCGCTTTTCCAAGGCATTCTCGGTCCGCTTGCGCTCGGTGATGTCGCGCAGAAACACGACGATATAGTCGTCGTCGGGCAAGCGCATCTTGGTAAGGGACACCTCGGCGGTGAACTCGGTCCCGTCACCCCGGCCATGTTGCCACTCGAACACCTGGTTTTGTCCTTGCTCCACACGATGGACAATTTGCGTGGCCAGCTCCAGGGAGTTCTCTCCGCCGGGCTGCACTGCAGGGGACAATTCACCGGGTTTGCGACCCAAAAGTTGTTCTCGCGGACGCCCAAACTGTTTCAGGGTTTGCGGATTGCAGTCAACGATCCGTTCATCCTTCAAAAGGAAAATGGCATCCGGAGACGCTTCGAAAAGGACCCGATGCTTTTGCTCGGACTGGCTGAGCATGGTTTCCGTTTGCTTGCGTCGGGCATTATCAACAATCTGGGCGGCAATGGCCGCCATGGTGCTGGAAAAAGCCTCCTCGTCCGGATGCCACGGCCTTTGGCCGCCGACGTGTTCCAGGCAAACAATGCCCATCAGCTTGCCGTTGATCATGATGCCCGAGTCCAGCATCGCCGAGATTCCCAGCGGACTGAAATACTCGGCCATTTCCTGGATTCGCGGATCGGTTCGGCAATCTTCGATGGAGATCCTGCCCTCGGCACGGAGACTGTTCAGGTAGGTTGGAATTTCCGCGCAATGCAAGGGCTGGAGAAGAGTCAGGTGGCCGGTTCCCGTCTGGAAAATCGCCTGGCATTTCAGGGTCGCGCCGTCCTCGTTCAGGAGCCAGACACTGGCTCGACTGACCGCCGTTGTTTCAGCGGCCACCTGGACCAGCCTGGCAAAAGCAAGATTCTTATCCCCGGATACAATGGCCTCGTCCAGGGCCAGTCCGGAGATGGCCGCCCGCTGCTTAAGCGCGCGTTCCCCGTTGGTGCGCAGGCTCCTGTTCGTCTCGTCCAGCTCTTGATAGGAAGTGCTCAATCGAACGGCCATGTCCTGGAAGGAACCCAGCAGGTCGGACAGTTCCCGGTCCGCGTTCTCGGAGTCGCGCAGTGATATGGACTGCCCGGCCTGGATGGTCCGCATGGATTCCCCCAGTTGCCGGAGAGGAATAACCACGGACTGCCGGAGGCGTCGGCGCAGCAAAAGTAGCAAGCCCAGCAGCAACACTGCGAGAAGGGCGGAGTAAAAGAAGAAAAAGGAGAGAATCTGCTTTCTGAGCAGCGAAAGATCATAGACAATGGCTATCCAACCCAGGGTCTCCCCCACGGCGGTGATGGGCCTGGCGAAGTAGAGCGAGTGCACGCCTCCGGTCACCCGGTAGGCGCCGTCCGTGCCGAACAGGTCGGCATCGGCCAGAGAAGCGGCCAACAGCGCATCACCCTCTTGGTGTAGTCCGGAAGCGCTTGTCAGAAACCCGCGATCCTGATCGTACAGCGCGACACGGACGATATGCTCGATGTCGAGCATGTCCCGCAGGCGCATGTTCAAGGCGTTGATTCGGTCCTCAAAGAGTTCGTTGGCCAGGTTGTTTTGTTCCCTGGTCACCACCGTGTCCAGGAGGTGGACAACCATGCGGATGTTTTCGTTGCGCCAGTGCAATTGGACCAAGATACCGAAAAAAATGAACAGAACCGCGATCACCAGGAAGGTCAGCAGGATGTCCTTGTTCATCCGCGTGGCGATGCTTTTTTTCATAGCTTTGGCTCCACGGAGGTGACATGTTCAATGGCATCCTGGGTGATGCGCAGGATGTAGACCGGTTTCAGAGGATCACGGGAGTCCTGAAAGCTGATCTCACCGGTCACGCCGGGATACTTCACGGTCATGGCCAGGGCATCGCGGACGGCTTTGGGGTCCGCGCTGCCGGCCCTGCGGATCGCATCGGCCACCAGCCCCAGGGCATCGAAATCGTTGGCTCTTGCGGAAATCAGGACCATCGATGCATCTTCCCCGAACTCTTGGGCCAGAATGCGCTGGAAGGCCCGGCTTGGCTCCGTGTCCCTGGCGGAATGCCAGTGGGAAGCATAGTACACGTCTCCCCAATCAGGGGTGAGATGAGGGTACGCTTCCAGCGCGCTCCAGCCGTCTCCTCCAAGAAAGGGGACGGCAAGTCCCATGGCCCGGGCCTGCTTGAGAATCATCCCGGAGTCCCGGGCATGGCCCGGTAGAAAGACCAAGTCCGGATCGGCTTCCTTGATCATGGATATTTGTCTGGAAAAGTCGGTGTCCGAAAGAAGATAGGGCAGTTGGAGCACGCTCTTGCCGCCCAGGGCGGTGAACAGTTCGACGAAGACGGAACTCAACCCCTCGCTGTAGAGGTCGTCGACAATGTGCAGCACCGCGACTGTTCGGGCTTTCAGGTGGTCATGGGCAAAATTGGCCATGGCCATGGCCTGCGATTCGTCGGTGAAGCTGGCCCGAAAGACGTACTCCCCGATCCGGGTGACCGCCGGGGCCGTCGTATTGGTGCCAATCATCGGAATGCCGGCCTCCTGAAGCACCGGGCCCATGGCCATGGCCTGGGAACTGAACGAAGGTCCGATCACGGCCGTGACCCCGGCCCGCACCGCCTCAAGAGCAGCCTGACGAGCTCCCAGCGGAGTGCTCTGGGTGTCCAGCTCGATCAGTTCAATGGGCCTGCCCAGAACCCCGCCCTGGGAATTCACCGTCCGGGCTGCCAGACGCACGACGCTGAAACTCCATACGTTCTGCGTGCTCAACGGGCCCGTTGCCGAGAACGCGGATGCGATCCTGATGGGCTCCAGGGACTCTCCCCTGACCTGCCCGTCCATGCCGAGGCTGATGGAAATCGCCAATAAAGCCCAGAGCATCAGCCGGAATCCAGCTACCCTCGGTTGCAGAACGCGCCTGGTCTTCATGTGTCCTCCTTGAGAAATAGTGTCGCGGACAACCCGAATCGCGGCGATTATCCAAAATCTTCTTTCGTGTGTTGGTGAATCAGGATGGGGTTGCACACCCTCCCACACTTTCCAAAAATTGAGAAGCTGCTCTGGAATCGTCGGTCTTCGACAAGTCCGCGAGATGTCATGGCAATCAAGCGTCGATAGGCAAGGTAAAGAATACGGTCGTACCCTGTCCCGGCTCGCTTTCCACCCAGATTTCTCCACCGTGCCGATCAATGAACTGCTTGCACAAAACCAGCCCCAGGCCGGTCCCGGTTTCACCTTCCGTGCCCAAATGCCGCTTCTCTTTCTGCAAGGAAAAAACCGAAGGCAATACCTGCTCGTTCATCCCGATGCCGTTGTCTTGAATAGCCACGGTCACGGTCTTCCCGTTCCGTTGAGCCGTGATGACGATCTCTCCGCCCCGGAGGGAGAATTTGATTGCGTTGAACAGGATGTTTCGGATCACCGTGTTGATCATGGGCTGGTCCACGCAAACGGTCAGACCTTGGGGGATGTCCAGACGGATGGCGACATCCTTGTCTTTGGCCATGCCTTGGGCTGAAAAGAAGCTTATGTTGATCAGATCATGCAGGCTGCATGGTCCTGGATCAAAGTCAATGCCGCCCTGACTCATGCGCGACCATTGCAGCAGGTCCTCCAGGAGCGCAAAAGTGTTTTTGGCGTTGTTGTGCAGTTCCGTGGAGAGCAGCCGGATTTCCTGCTCCGAAAAAATCTCCGCCTGGTCAGCCAACATCCCTGTTGCGCTGAGAATGCCGGCCATGGGAGCCTTGAGGTCGTGGGCTATGATGGTGAACAGCCTGTCCTTTTCGGCATTGGATATGCGAAGTTCCTGGTTGATCTGCTCGATTGCCTCCCTCGTCTTTCTACGTTCAGTAATATCAAAGATGTTCCCCTGGATCTTGACGACTCGACCGTTCACCTGAACGGCGTGCGCCATTGTTCGAATCCATATCCGACAACCGTCGGTCTTGGTAATCTGGAAATCCAAATCGTAGGCTTGCCCTTGCTCGACACAGCGTTGAAAAGCCGCCACGATAACGGGGCGATCATCCGGGTCATAGCATTGCAGGCTGCGTGCAATGTGGTCCGGTGAACCGGCTTCGACCTCGCCGGGTTGGAACCCATGGATTCGATAAGCCTCGTCGGTCCAATACATGGTCTGTTGGGCCACGTCCCATTCCCATCCGCCGATTTTCGCGAGTGCCTGCGTGGAGTCGAGCAGTTCGCGGCTTCTTTGCAGCTCTATCTCCGTCAGCTTGCGCTCGGTTATGTCCTGCGTCACGCCGAACCAGCGGGCATCGCCATTGTCAAAAATCACGGAGGTTGATTCGATCCGCAGCCAGCGCACCTCCGATCCGGCAATAAACCGCCCTTCCCAGAGGAATGGTTTTCGGTCGAGATGGGCCTGTCGGTTGCGCGCGAGAAATGCCTCCCGTTCATCGGGATGGGCAAGATTGTTCGCCACCATGCTGTCGGCCAAGACATCTTCACGACGAACCTGGTGTATCGCGCACCACCGGTCGCTAACGTACTCAAATTCATGGCGACCGTCCGCTCGGGTCCAGACAACATAGACGCCCACCGGCACTCGCGTGATCAGGTCGTTGTAGCGGGCCAGGCTTTCCGCCAGTGCGGTTTCCGCTTTCTTGCGCCTAATGATTTCCCAGGTCACGTCGGCCAGAAAGGACAGCTCCTCCATGTCGTTGTGGCTGTAGTCCATGGGTTTGTTGCCTACGCCCAGTATGGCTACGACCACATCCTGGCGCAGCACCGGGACGACCATCTCCCGGATTACTTCGACATGGCCGCTCGGCAGCCCCTTCTTGTTCGGCAGGGAAGCGTAGTCGTTGTGAATCACCCCTCGGCCTTCACGGACGCACTCCACCCAGACTCCTGCCTGGTTGATGTTGTAGTGTAACAATTGGCCCGGGGCCTTGCAGAAGCGCTCCACGGTCGCGGAGGACCATTGCTGCAGGGACAGGGTCTTTTGGTCCGGCTCCACGAAATGCAGAAAGCTGATGGAGCTGTCCAGGAAACGTTCAATTTCGTCCAATGCACTGGTCATCAGCTCAGGCAAGGAATGGTCAGATGCGAATTCGATCAGTCTGAGCCGGATTTCGGTCATCTGTTCCGCGCGTTTGCTGGCGGTGATGTCTTCAAAGGCAACGCCGAGGTGATTGTCCGGCAAGGAAAAAGCCTTGACGCTGAAGACCGCCCGGCGAACTCGGTCGTCCTCGTAATCGACGTCTCCAATTTCAGCCGACTGCCGACTTCGGACTACCTCGGCGAAACGATGGGGGATGCCGGTTTTCCGCAAGCCCGGGAAATTTTCATCAATGGTTTTCCCCAGGACATCGACGACCTTGATCCCGGTCAGTTTCTCCGTTGCCGGATTGGCCTCAACCATGCGTAAGCTTCGGTCATTGTCCAGATCTTCCAGTTGATAGACATACAAACTGGTATGGATGTTTTCCACGATGTCCCGGGCGTGGCGCAGTTTTTTCTCGGCCTCCTTGCGGTAGGAGAGATCCGTGAACGTCACCACGCTGCAATCTCCGGCGGACTTCAGGCGCACGTCCATGTGCCGCACCGTACCGTCCTTGCAGGTCACGGGAATGTCGTAAGGTGGAGTTTCCGTCCGGTCACGCATGGCCGCGGCCACGTCCTCAGCCCATTTGCGTTTGATTGATTCCCGCAGGTTTGGGTCTGGGTAGGCCAACGGCCACCACGCGTCCATAGTGGGGATATCTTCTCGTGTGTAGCCAAGGATTTTTTCAAATGACGGACTGAGGTAGATCGTCTTGTTCTCTCGGTCTGAAATGACGATTCCAATGGGGGCCAGCTCGCCCAAGGTCAGAAAGAGCTGCTCATTTTTGCGTGCCTGCTCTTCCGCGCTCATGAGGTGGGTTAAGTCATGCAACGTGATAATTACCCCGCTTATTCTTTTACTATCGTCTCTGCACGGGGTATAGATTCTGTAAAGAAATTTTCTGGATTGGCCGACGTCTGTCCATCCTTTGTGTGTGCAAGTCTCTCCATCAAGAAGCGATTTTTCAAAATACGGTTTAATTTCTTTATTATAGTAATATTCGCCCATTTTTCTCTTTAAAAATAGTTCGAAATTATTACCTATAATTCTTTTTTCTGGTTCGTTGACAAGATTCTCATATGTATTATTGACAATTAATATTTTTTTGTTCTTGTCGATAAATGCTTGGGCGTTGTTTGAGCTGTTCACCATTAACTTGAATATTTCTAACTTTTTCTCAGAATTTATACGTTCAGAAATTTCATTATTGCACCTATCTATGGCATTTAGAAGATCTTTGTTCTTATTAAGGACAAACTTTTCCAATTTTTCTTTGTTGACATTTAAAGCATCATCCATCTGTATTCGGTCTGTTAAGTCTTGAATAATGACGAAAGTGCTTTGAATGCTTTCAGATTTATCCGCAATATAATCAAATGAAAGAAGGCAGAGTCGATTTTCAGATGAAATTGTCGTTATATTGAGAAGATGGCGATACACGTCTCCGGATCGTTTTGACGTGTCCAGGAAGGCCTTGAGCGTGGCGTGGTCGTCGGGATGCACATGCTTCAGAAAGCGTTTCAGTGTTGGTTTGACGGAAAAAGGCTTATAGCCCAAGAGTTGATACAAAGATGCGGACCAGTGACCTGTTCGGGAGTCACTCCCAAGTGTCCAGACCCCGGTTGTGGAATGGCCGCAATAATCTCTGCCCCGTCTCATCCTCGCGGATAGCGATTCCTCTTGCTCATTGCCTGAACCAAGAAAAAGCGTGGCCATGCAGGTATCCAGCGCTTCGCAAATCTGCTCCAAAACAGCGACGGTGGTCTGCGACTCGCCCCGTTCAATACGGCAATACTGCCTCAGACTGATGTTCAGCTTTTGAGCCAGCTCAGCCTGGGTCAGGCTTTTCAGGGAACGCAAATACCGCAACCGTTCCCCAAGTCGACGGGTCGCGATTGGACATTGCTTCATTTGCTTCTCCCGGTCATGACAGGGTGCTTCGGTTTCAGAAAAAAACGCTGAACTCTTTGATATCGTTGGGAACTCAAGGTGTCCTCAGGAATGATCATACCCCGGCCCGGGCTGGAGATGCCTGGAGGCCTGCCCTGAACCTTTTCAGACGTTAGGAGGATACTACCAAAAAACAGCGCGATGTATATGACACGACGTGGCTAATTTTTGGCGTTTTGGAGTCGGTGGTCGTCGCCACGACTGGAGGGGGCGTGGAATTGCGGGAAGCGTTGCGGTTTAAGAGTGCTGGAAAATTGCGGGAGTCAAGGGTCGACTGGGGTGCAGGGGGGTTGATGCGGTTGGGGTCGTGTCGGCGAAAACCACATATACGGTCATGCGGTCCGTCCTGGTTTCTTGACCATGCTTTGGCGTTCACTCGCCGACCGGCAAGGTGAAAAATGCCGTCGTGCCTTGGCCAGGCGAGCTTTCCAGCCAGATTTGCCCGCCGTGCCGCTCGATAAACTGCTTGCACAGCACAAGCCCCAGGCCGGTTCCTTTTTCGCCTTCGGTGCCCGCTTGGCGATTGACCTTTTCCAAGGAAAACGAATCGGTCAGCACGTTCGGGTCCATTCCGACACCGTTATCCTGAATCGCCATAGTCACATTTTGTCCAGTCTGTCGGGCGGAGACGACAATCTTTCCGCCGCGGTGGGAGAACTTGACCGCGTTGAACAGGACGTTGCGGATCACCGTATTGATCATGGGCTGGTCGACATGAACGGTAAGCCCCTGGGGGATATCCAGGCTGATGGCGACATCCTTGCTTTTGGCCACTTCCTGGGCTGTATAGAAACTCGTGTTGATAAGTTCACGCAGGCTGCATGGTCCTGGATCATAGTCTATCCCTCCCTGACTCATCCGCGACCACTGCAATAGGTCTTCCAAAAGCGCGAAGGTGTTTTTAGCGTTGCCGTGCAGCTCTTTTGAGATAAACCGGATGTCCTGCTCCGAAAAAATATCCGCCTGATCAGCCAGCATTCCCGTTGAAACCAGAAGGCTGGCCATGGGCGCTTTGAGGTCGTGGGCAATGATGGAGAAGAGTTTGTCTTTTTCGGCATTGGCCGTCTGGAGCTGCCGGTTGACTTCCTTGATTTCGTCTTCCGCCTCTTTCCGTTTGGTGATGTCCTGGAAAATACAGTGCATTCTCTGGAACCGACCATGGTTGTCGTACTGAACCCGTCCGCTGAAAAAACCATGGATGCTGGTCCCGTCGCTTTTGATTATTTCGAACTCCATGTTCGGGGTTTCGCCGGTTGCCTTGAGGTTGCGAAAATATTCCCCGAACCGCTCTACGCTCTCGGGGTGGATCATGGTTTTGATGTTCCGGCCGATGAAATCCTCTCGTGGATAACCAAGAAGCTCCAGGGAGGTTTGGTTGACTTCCAAGAGGCGGCCTTGATCATCAAGAGAGAGGTAGGGGACGGGCGCATGCATGAACATGTACCGGAACAGTTCTTCACTGTCGCGCAACGCCTCGGCTTCCGCGACCTGCTTGCGTTCCGTGATGTCCTGCACAATGCCGACCAGGCGATTCAGGGTGCCGGATGCATCCGGCGCATGCCTTCCCGCCGCCCATATCCAACGAACTTCGTCGTCCGTTCGGATGATCCGGCACTCAAAACTCCAATCCTGTTTCGCCTCCACGGCTTTCTTGAACTTCTTTTCCACATGATTCCGGTCTTCGGGATGAACATGCTCAATGAACAAGGGGTACGACCACTCAGCCAGAAGTTTCCGGTAGCCGAAAATATTGTCGTGGAGAATGCATCGGGTGGCGCAAAGGCCCGAGACATCCAACTCCCATGTGCCGATTTTGCATGTCTCAAGGGCAAATTGGAATCGTTTCTCGCTTTCACGGAGTTTTTGTTCCGCTACTTTCTTTTCATCAATGTCAACCAAGAATATCTGAAAATGAGAGATGTTCCCGTCCTCGCAGAATACCGCGAAAGCATTCAAGGATGCCCAAAAGAAGGATCCATCCTTGCGACGTAAAAGATATTCTTGGTCCTTTATTGCGTGTTGTTCTGATAAATGATGCAGAAAGCGTTCTCTGTCAGATGGGGAGGCATAAATTTGAGCGCCTATGTCCGTTACGATGTCGATCAATTCTTGTGGAGTATCATAGCCAAGTATCTGAGCCGTTGCCGAATTGACCGAGATGAGACGTCCCTCCGGCGTGGAAGTGTAGATGCCGATGGGCGCGTTGTCGAAGATGTTCTGGAGATCAAAGCCGGGTGTTGGGCTATTTGGATTTTTGCGGGGATGTGTATCGTGCATGGGAGGCTCCTGAGCGTGGGCTTGTCATGGCTTACGGCAAAAGAGCTGCCTGAGATATTTTTGATACATATCTCTTCGAAAATCAAGGGTAAATTAAATCAAGGATAATATGGTCCGCCATTGGGTGGGGGCAGGTTCATTCTTGACTGTTTCGTCTCCCGAGAATGAAACAAGAATTCGGATCAATCTGATCGCCGAATAATCTTTTCCAAGGCCTTTTCCAGGTCTTTCACCAGCACCGGCTTGGCTAGATAGTCGTTCATCCCGGCTTCCAGAAACTTCTCCCTATCCCCGGCCATGGCGTAAGCGGTCAGGGCGATGATCGGCGTTCGCCGAGAGGGCTGAGGGTTGAAACTTGAGACCTGAGGGTCAGAGTTCGGATCTCTGTCTTCTGACTTCTGACTTTCGTCCTCCATGGCACGGATGCGTCGCGTTGCCTCCAGGCCGTCCATCTCCGGCATCTGGATGTCCATCAGGATGACGTCGAAATCCTGCTCCTTGAGCAGTTTCAGGACCTGTTTGCCGTTTTCAGCGAGGGTGACGTGGTGCCCGGCGAGTTTCAACCGTTCCTGGGTGGGGAAAGCGTTCGACGGATCGTCTTCGGCCAGCAAAATGCGCAAACCGGATGGGGCGGAAGCGGAGGGCAACGGGGAATCGTTTTTCGTAGTCGTGTCGTCGGGGAGCTTGAAGTGCAGGGCGAAGTGGGCTGAAGTGCCTTCACCTTCCCGGCTTTCCATGCAGAGATTTCCATCCATGAGTTCAACCAGCCGCTTGACGATGGCCAGTCCCAGTCCTGCCCCTTGGTGTCTACGGGTGTAGGAGCCGTCCACTTGGGTGAAGGGCTGGAAAAGGTCCTTCAACTTGTTCTCGGGTATGCCGATGCCCGTGTCGGTTACGGTGAAGAGGAGCCGGGCGGCTCCGGGTTTCCAGGACCGGATCGGAACCATATCCACGGTGATTTTTCCGGCATCGCTGAATTTCAAGGCGTTGCCGACCAGGTTGAAGAGAATTTGCCGGACCCGGGCTTCGTCTCCCACCAGGCGCGGCGGAATGGCGGGATCAACGGTGCATTCCAGGGCGATGCCCTTGCTTTGGGCCGTGACGGCGAACAGTCCGGTGATGGAGTCTTGCAGTTCGTCCAGGCTGAATGTCGATGCATGGATCTCCATCTTGCCCGCCTCGACCCGGGACAGGTCGAGAATGTCGGACAGCAGCCTGGTCAGGCGCTCGGCGGAACTTGTGGCAAGCTGAATGTAGCGATGTTGCTTGTCGTCCAGCCTGGTAGTGTTCAGGAGTTGCAGCATGCCCATGACGCCGTTGATCGGGGTGCGGATTTCGTGGCTCATATTGGCCAAAAATTCGGATTTGGCCTGGTTGGCTGCTTCAGCCTGTTCCTTGGCCTGGAGCAGGGCTTGTTCGTGCTTTCTTTGGTCGGTGATGTCCTCCACCGCCGACAGAATGAACCGTTCGCCCTTTATCTCCGTGATCAAGCCCTGCAGACGGACCGGCACCCGGTGGCCGTCCGCGTGCATGTATTCTTTATCGAATGGTCCATACCGTCCGGTTTCGGCGAGAAATCGCAACTGAGCCTGTTCCAGTGATTCATATTCCTCTGGAGTCATATCCCAATACGTCAGGGATAACGTCTCATCAACAGTGCGTCCGATGATCCGCGCATAGGCGGGATTGACGTCCACGAGGCTCCCATCCATACGACAAAGCGCCAATCCGATGGGGGACTCGTCAAACAGGGTCCGGCTGTATTTCTTTTCATCCCGTACCTGTTCCTCGGACTGTTCATGGATCAAGCGTCTGATCATCAGGCTTCCAAGCAGAGCCGTGGCCACGGGATAGATCAGCATCACCGGCCCGGCGATGTTTGTAAAAACATGAAACGCGACATCCCTGGGCAGGAAGACCGTCATGGCCAGCATGCCGATGTGGACGGCGATTCCGAAAGCGAGGAGTTCAAGCCATGAAATGGCTGCCAGTCGCTTTTTCCGCGCATACCGCCAGGCGAGGCCGATGCCCCCTGAAACCAGGATCGCCGCGACGCCCATCCAGACGCCCGAACCGCCTTGATAAAGGCGCAAGGCGGCCGTCATGGCCATGGTCAGCGCCGCGGGAATGGCCCCGAAGAACAGGCCCGTTATGCCGATCAGGACGGATCTCGTATCAAATACTACGCCGGGAAGCAGAGTCCACGGGGTCAGCATGACCACCATGCCGATGCCTCCGAGAAGCAGTCCGACAAAGACCTTTTGGAGAAGAAAGAGTTCCCCGCTTCGCCACCTGGAGGCGAAAACGTCGAAAAGCAATGCCGTCGCCAGAAGCAGCGCGGCGTTTTGCACCAAGGCGACCATGGCCGAAGACGATGGTTCCACGATGATCTCCTAAATTTTTCGTCAACATCAGCGGGCCTGACCGCCGGATGTCGGTTCATCCAGCACAACCCGCACCATGGTCGCCAGTTCCTTCAGCCGGTACGGTTTGCCGATAAAGCCCGCGGCTCCGGCCGCCTGGGCCGCGCCGGCATTCCCATTGGCCGAATAACCGCTGCTGATCACCACTTTGACCGAGGGATTCATCCGCGACAATTCCTGGAGGCACTTATATCCTCCCATGCCAGGCATATTAAGGTCCAAAAGGACCAAGTCGAGGATTTGGCCGTGTTCTTGGTAAATCCGCAGGGCCTCTTCTCCGCTGGCGGCGCTCTTTATGGTGTAGCCCAGGGCCTCCAGGGCCTCTTGGGTCAATTCCCGGATTTCCGGCTCATCGTCAACCACGAGAATGGACTCGTCGCCGCCTTGAAGGATGCTTTCCCGCGGTTCCTCGGTCGGGCTGATCTCCTGTTCGTTCATGGCCGGCCAGTAAATTCTGAACGACGTTCCTGAGCCCGGTTCGCTGAAGCATTGGATGTAGCCGCCGTGGCTCTTGGCGATGCCGTATGCCGAGGCCAGGCCCAGGCCGGTGCCTTTGCCCACTTCCTTGGTGGTGAAGAAGGGATCGAAGATATGCTCGCGGGTTTGGGCGTCCATGCCGTACCCCGTGTCCGTCACGATCAGGAGCACGTGAGGTCCGGCGGACGAGCCCGGATGGTGGTTGGCGAAGTCTTGGTCCAGGACCACGTTGCTTGTTGAAGTCATGGGCCACGCTTCCGGCCAGGGTGCCCACGGATTCCATCTTTTGGGACTGGAGAAACAGACTTTGCAGCTTCTCCTGTTCCTGCTCGGCCCGCTTGCGCTCGGTGATGTCGCGCATTTCCCGCAGGCGCATGTTCAGGGAGGTGATTCGTTTCTCAAAGAGTTCGTTGGCCAGAGTATTTTGCTCCCTGGTCACGACCGTGTCCAGGAGGTGGACGACCATCCGGATGTTTTCGTTGCGCCAGTGCAATTGCATCAGGATGCCGAAGATAATGAACAAGACCGCGATCACCAGGAAGGTCAGGAGGATGTCCTTGTTCATCCGCGTGGCGATGCTTTTTTTCATGGCTTTGGTTCCACGGAAGTTACATATTCAGTTCATTTTGGTTCGTGCCGTTTTCACGGCCCTGGCGCGGTTCAGGCCGGTCCTCGGGTGATTTTCTCCAAAGCCTTTGTCAGGTCTTTCTTCAACACCGGTTTGGCCAGGTAGTCGTTCATCCCGGCTTCCAGGAACTTTTCCCGATCTCCGTCCATGGCAAAGGCGGTAAGGGCGATGATGGGAATATCCTTCTTGGGGCCGAGGTCGGTGGAGGAGCGGATGGTCTTGGCGGCCTCGATGCCGTTCATTACCGGCATCTGGATGTCCATCAGGATGCAGTCGAAATCCCGGTCCTTGAGCAGGTCCAAGGCCTGTCTCCCGTCTTCGGCCAGGGTTACCGCATGACCGGCCCTTTCCAGGCGTTTTACGGTCGGATAAGAATTTGAAGGATCGTCTTCGGCAAGCAGTATGCGCAGGTTGGGCGGGGCGGGAACAGAGGGCGCCGGTGGATCTTCCGGAAGGGCGACGTCATCGGGGAGCTTGAAATACAGGTCGAAGTATACCGAAGTACCTTCTCCTTGCCGACTTTCCACGCAGAGCCGTCCGTCCATGAGTTCAATCAGGCGTTTGACGATGGCCAGGCCAAGCCCGGAGCCTTGGTATTTTCTGGTGTGGGAGCCGTCAAGCTGCGTGAAGGGCTCGAAAAGCTCTCTCAGTTTGTTTTCGGGCATGCCGATGCCCGTGTCGGTCACGGAAAAGAGAATTCGGACGGCTCCGGGTTTCCAGGAGCGAATCGGAGCCATTTCCACCGTGACCTTGCCGGTATCGCAGAATTTCAGCGCGTTGCCGATAAGATTGAAGAGGACTTGCCGGACACGGGCTTCGTCTCCGATCAGGCGCGGCGAAATGGCAGGGTCAACGGCGCACTCCAGGGCGATTCCCTTGCTTCTCGCCGTGACGCTGAACAGGCCGGTTATGGAGTCTTGCAGTTCTTCCATGCTGAACGTTGTTTCACGGATCATCATCTTGCCCGCCTCGACCTGGGACAAGTCGAGAATGTCGGACAGCAGTCTGGTCAGGCGTTCGGCGGAACTGGCGGCCAGTTGAATGTAGTGTTGCTGTTTGTCGCTTAGCGCGGTGTTGCTCAAGAGTTGCAGCATGCCCATGATGCCGTTGATGGGCGTGCGGATTTCGTGGCTCATGTTGGCCAGGAATTCGGATTTGGCTCGGTTGGCGGCCTCGGCCCGCTCCTTGGCCAGGACCAGGGCTTGTTCAACCTGCTTGAGTTTGGTGATGTCCTGATTGGTGCCTATCAGCCGAGTTGCCCTGCCGAGCGCATCTCTGGACAAAACACTCCCGCGTCCCAATATCCATCTCCAGCTTCCATCCTTGGCTTTAAGTCGAAACTCCAAAGTCAAGGATTCCGCCTGATTCTCAATGCAATCCTGGGTTATCTCGAGGGCTTTTTTCTTGTCTTCAGGATGCAACAAATCCGTCCATTGCGTTACATCCGCGGGAATCTCATGGGCCTCATATCCCAGCATTCCGAAAAAGCCTGGGCTGTAATAGGCATGGTTGGTCCGCACATCCCAGTCCCAGACTCCATCGCTGACGGCCTCCATGCTCAGTCTGAACCGCTCCTCGCTTTCCTTCAGGGCGCTTTCCATCGTTTTACGTTGCGTGATGTCGGATAAAGTGCCGTAAATCATCAACGGCTTGCCTTCCGGGGTTCGGGTCATGATTTGACCTCTGTCCTCGACCCATACCCAGCTGCCGTCTTTGTGCCTCATGCGGTATTCATAATCAAAATAACGCACTTCCCCCGTGAAATGTCGTTCCAGCAGTTCGCCGGCATTTTTCAGATCATCCGGATGAACGAGGTTTTCCCAGGTCTGGATGGAAACAGGCGTCAACTCTTCCAGAGTATAGCCGACAATCTCGGCCCAGCGTGCGTCAATGATGTGTTCGCCGGTTTGGAGGTTCCATTCCCAGGTCGCCACGTTGGTGCCGTTGATGATGTTTTCCAGGCGCAACCGCTGGGATTGCAGTTCTTTCTCGGCGAGATATCGAAATGTGACGTCCCGGTTGACGACGACGGCCGCTTCCACGTTTCCTCGTTCGTCCAGTACCGGCGCGGTGTAGTTGAGGATGATCTTCTTCTCGCCGTCAAAGGCGTCTATTTCCAGGAGTTCGTCGACAATGGTCTCGCCTTTGTTCACGGTGCGCGCCAAGGCCCAGTCGTCAGGCGCGATTTCTTCTTCTGTCGGCAGACGTCTGGCTTTGAAAACGCCATACTTTTTCTGATCAACCTGAGGTTCCGCCCCCCAAATGGCCACTCCCGCCGGGTTGCCTCGCTGAAGTTTTCCGTTACCGTCCGCGATCCACAAACCCACGGGCAGGATTTCAAAGATTTTCCTGAACAGGTTTTCGCTTCGGCGCAATTCCTGCTCGGCCAATTTCCGTTTGGAAATGTCTGTAATAAATCCCTGATAAGCCCTGATTCGTCCAACCCGATCTCTCAGGACGCGGGCGTTTCTGTTCACCCAGAACAGGGTCCCGTCCTTGCGAACCATGCGAAATTCCTGGTCCAAAACCTGACCTTCCGCTTCCAGGACCGTTTTGAATTTCTCTCTGTCTCGCGGGTCGACGTAGAGCTGCGCGGCAATGTCGATGATTGCGTCCAGCAGTTCTCGCGGCGTCTCAAACCCAAACATTTTTGCCGCCGCGGGGTTGGCCGAGAGAAAGCGGCCTTCGGGCGTGCTGGTGAAAATGCCGATGGGTGCGTTCTCGAAAATGTCTTGAAGGCTTAAGTCCGGATCAGACCCTGGGCCAGACTCAGGATCAGGCCCAGGGTCTGGGACACTGTCGTTGAAAGAGAACGTTTCGGGCATGGACGGCTCCTCTGTTGCAGGGATGAATGCGCTTTGGGGACGGGGAATAACCATGCCGGGGGAGGCAGGTCGGAATCATGACATCCATCGGGAAGGCCTTGTTCTCGTCGTTTCGAGCAGCGCCCTCTCCTGAAGCATCTCGCAATGAAATTGGTGGGCTAACTGAACTTGCCCGTGCCAATTTAGGCAAGATAAGGCTAAAACATCAACTCCAATTTTCAAGTCGGGAAGATGCCGGAATACTTCTCAGTTTGGTCAGTTTTCCCGTCGTTGGAATCCGACTGGTTTGCCGGATTAACGCTCGTCATTGGCCGGTTTTTCAGATAGCAAGGATTCGTTTCGATTCCTTGGCGATATGAGCACAAATTTCACCGAGATCCGAGGAAAAGGCTGACATCATGACCACACCCAAGAATCAATGCCCTGAAATTCGGACTCGTTCCGGCGCGGCCAGGCAGGGAACCGGAGTCTTGATTTCCGGGCTGTCGAGAACATGCCTGTTGGTTCTGTTTTTTGTGCTGCTTGCCGTGCCGCCGTTTTCCCACGAGGTCGAGGCGGAGACATGGACAGACAGGCATTCGCTGACCGATCAGCTTTTGGCCACCATCCTCCAGACCGCGCCTACGGGCATCGGGATGGTGGAAGGCCGGGTGATCTCCAGCGTCAACGATTATGTTTTGGAGCTGACCGGCTACAGCCGGGAGGAGCTGATCGGCCAAAGCGCACGGATGCTCTACCCCACGCAGGAGGACTACGACTTCGTGGGTCGGGAAAAGTATCGCCAGATTTCCGAAAAAGGCACGGGGTCCGTGGAAACCCGCTGGTTGCGCAAAGACGGGGCCGTCCTGGACGTCATCCTCTCTTCGACCCCCTTGAACTCCGAAGACCTGTCCGCCGGGGTGACCTTTACCGTCCTGGACATCACGCAGCGCAGACAGTCCGAGGAGCGGTTCGCCAAGGCCTTTCACTCCAGTCCGGCGCCGCTGGTCATTTCGGATATCGAGACCGGCCTGTTTCTGGACGTCAATGAGCGCTGGAACGAGATGCTCGGGTATGCCAGGGAGGAGCTGATCGGTAAAACGTCCAAGGAGGTCGGCATCTGGGCCGATCCGGCGGACCGGGATCGCATCGTGGCCAAGATAGCGGAGCAGGGGTACTTCAAGGACGAGCCGATCCAGTTCATGACCAAGGCCGGAGAACCCAGATACGCCTTGTGGTCCGCCGAAGTCGTCCTTCTGGACGGACGCCGGGTGATGCTGTCCCTGATCCTTGACGAAACCGAGCGCAAGCTGGCTGAGGCGGCTTTATCCGCCAGGACCCGTATTTTTCTGGGCGTGCTGACGGTCTTTACCGTGGTGCTTCTGGCGCTGGTCCTGCAGATGGCCTGGAATATCCGCCAGCGGGAAAAGATGACCCAGGCCCTGCAGGCCAGCGAGGAAAACCTCGCCACAACCCTGCATTCCATCGGAGACGGCGTGATCGCAACGGATCCGCGAGGCCTGGTGACCAACATGAATCAGGTCGCGGAAAAGCTCTGCGGCTGGACCTTGGACGAGGCCAAAGGCAAGCCGTTGAATGAAGTGTTCCGCATCGTCAACTCTCGGACCCGGGAGATCGTGGATAATCCCGTACATCAGGTGATTGATTTCGGCCGGATCGTGGGGTTGGCCAATCACACACTGCTGCTTTCCAGGGGCGGCGTGGAATACCAGATCGCCGACAGCGCGGCCCCCATCCGCGATCGCCAGGGACGCATCTCCGGCGTGGTGCTGGTGTTTCGGGACGTGACGGATGAGTATGCCGCTGAAGAGCGGTTGCGGCAAAGCGAGCAGCGCTTCCAGGCGTTTATGGATGAAACCCCGGTGTACGCCTATATCAAGGATGAAAGCCTCGCGCATGTTTACAAAAACAGGCGCGTAGCGGAGCTCATGAACGGCTTCGTCAGCCTGGCGGGCGGAGACTCGGCGAGGGCGCTTTTCGATTCCGCGACCTCTGATTTGCTTGAGAAGGCGGATGAGCGGATTCTCTCCGGGGAGCTGGACAGGGTTGAGCTGGAGTACGCGGCCCACATTGGTGAAAAGCAACGTTGGCTGAACGACGTCAAATTCGCTCTGGTCCTGGCCGACGGACGGAGAGCGGTGGGCGGATTGGCGTACGATATCACCGAGCGCAAGCAGGCCGAGGCGGAGCGGGAAAAAATGCAGGCCCAACTGCTTCAGGCGCAAAAGATGGAGTCCGTGGGTATTCTGGCCGGGGGAGTGGCCCACGACTTCAATAATCTGCTTCAGACCCTGGGGGGCAATATCGAGCTGTTGCTCGCGGGCAAGCCCGACGATCATCCGGACGTCGTCCGTCTGAGGGCGGCGCTGAAATCCACCGAGCGGGCCGCCCAGTTGGTCAGGCAATTGCTTTTGTTCAGCCGTAAGGAGGAATCATGCCGGGTGCCCGTGGACCTGAACCGGGAAGTGGAAGGCGTGGCGGGCATGCTGCGGCGGACCATCCCCAAGATGGTCGCCGTGGAGACGCGCCTTGATCCCGAGCTTTGGTCGCTTTTGGCCGATCCGGTGCAGATCGAACAAGTGTTGCTCAATCTGGCGAACAACGCGGTGGACGCCATGCCGGACGGAGGAACGTTTCTCATCGAAACCAACAACGTGGTTCTTGACGAAGGATTTGTCCGGATGCATCCCGGCTCTGAACCCGGCTCTCATGTGCTGCTGTCCGTCACGGATACGGGCCACGGCATGGACAAGAAAACCCTGATTCACGTCTTCGATCCCTTTTTCACCACCAAGACCGTGGGCAAAGGGACCGGGCTGGGTTTGGCCTCGGTGTACGGCATCGTCAAGAACCACGGTGGTTCCATCCAGTGCTACAGCGAACCAGGACAGGGAACGGTGTTCAAAATCTATCTGCCCGCGGCGCATGGACATGCGCCGGAAGAGATGGCTGAGCCAAAAAAAACGCTCCCTGAAGGCCACGGTGAAGAGAAAACCATCCTGGTGGTGGACGATGAGTCGGAAATCCGGGCTTTGACACGGGAAGTCCTGGAAGTGCTGGGGTACAAGGTGAAAAACGCGGCCAGCGGGGAAGAAGCCCTGGAAGCATACCTCCAGGAGGGGGAGAAGATTGATTTGGTGCTGTTGGACCTGAATATGCCCGGCATGGGTGGGTACAGATGCCTGCAAGAACTGCTGCGCGTCGACCCGCTGGTCAAAGTGGTGATTGCCAGCGGTTATTCCGCGGAAGGACAGGGACGACAATCTTTGTCCGCCGGTGCCAAGGGCTTTCTCGGCAAGCCGTATCAATTGCGGGATTTGGAGACCGTGCTCCGGGAGGTGCTGGGGCGGTGAGGAACGATGTTTCGTTTGAATTGCTGAGCATGTTGCATTTTGGACCGATCTTTCAAGGTCATTCTTCGTAGCCTGAGCCATGAGCATTCCCAAGGAACCTCTTCCGGCCCTGGTGGTATTATCCCTGTTCAGCGCCCGCTGGGACGTTTTCTGGCCGGGATTGCGATCCGATCTGGAGGCGTACCTCGGTCCGCTGGAAAGCGTGGGGGAGCCGCTGCCGTTTACGGCAACGACGTATTACCAGGAGGAGTTTGGAGCGCCCTTGGAGCGCCGGTTGCTCGGGTTTGCCCAGGTTGTCCCACAGGATCGGTTGCGGGAGATCAAGTTGTGGGCCCATGAACTGGAGCAGCGTCATGTCCGGGACGGCAACCGCTTGTTTAACTTGGACCCGGGGCTGTTGACCCAGGAGCGATTCGTGCTGGCCACGGGCAAGAACTTCACCCATCGCGTCTATCTCGGCCAAGGCGTCTTTGCCGACCTGACACTGATTTTTCAAGGCGGACAGTGGCGCTCTTTGCCCTGGACCTTCCGGGACTACGCCGATCCGGCCCTGCAAGCCCAATTGACCGCACTGCGCCATGGCTACCGGGTGAAGCTGGGCGTTTGTCCCGGCTGACCGGGAGGCGTCGGGCGAGTACATTGACAGCGGTCGTCTTCCGGGAGAAAACGTCCTTTTTTCATCAAAACGCGTAACTACTCAGTAAATCCTGAGTTGAGCTTATTTCCGACGCTGGATTCCCGCCTTCGCGGGAATGACGTGTTTTCCATGCCGCCTCCCAATCAGTCATACCCGCGAAGGCGGGTATCCAGGCCGTATTTCCTCGGATGAGCTGAATAGTTACCAAAACGCAAGGCGGGACACGGTATATGCACGAGATTCGCAAAGCCGCTATCGAGCGGACGACCAAGGAAACATCCATCAAGCTGGAGCTGGTTCTGGACGGTTCCGGAGCAACCCATATTCAGACCGGCGTCGGCTTCGCCGATCACATGCTGCATCTTTTGGCCTTTTGGGCGGACTTCGACCTGAACCTGACCTGCGCCGGGGATCTGCACATTGACGCGCACCACAGCCTGGAAGACGTAGGCCTGGCCCTGGGCAAGGCTCTCTCGGACGCCCTGGGGGACAAGGTCGGGATCGTCCGACTGGGCTCCGCGGTGGTGCCCATGGACGAGGCCTTGGTGGAAGTCGTGGTGGACCTCTCGGGCAGGCCGTATCTGGTGTACGCCGACGACCCTCTGCCTGCTCTGATCGCCGGAGAGGAAAAGGACGTCTGGCGGGAGTTTTTCAAGTCCCTGGCCCAGGAAGCCCGCATGAATCTGCATGTTCAGTATCGCTACGGCCGCAACGGCCACCATCTCGTGGAAGGGGCGTTCAAGGCTCTTGGCATGGCCCTGCGTCAAGCCGTATCCAGGACTCGTACCGGTGTGCCGAGCACCAAAGGAAGTTGTTGATATGTTGAGTCGTTTTTCATTAATTCCATATCTGTGCTGCATGATTCTGCTTCTGACCGGATGCGCTCCCAAGCCCGCCGGGACACCGTTACCCTCCCAGGACACGGTGGGAGTGGCCGGGTTCCACCAGCCCCACCAGGGGTGGCAGATGCTTTCCAGCACCCGCGCGGACAAATCCGTCACCCTGTCGCCGGAACTGTTGGAAGAGTTGGACGGCATGCTGGCCGACCTGCTGCGGGCCAAGGAGGATCGGCCCTTTCTCGGGACCGAGGCCACCAGGCAGTGCCAGGAGCTGGTTCTGTCCAGAATGGGCGCGGAGCAGGCCGGTGTCTCCGGGCTGCGCTATTGGATGGAAGTCGGCCAATGCGTTCAGACCGATTATCTCTTGATTCCCCAGGTGCTGGAGTGGAAGGAGCGAGAGGGCGGTGAGTGGGGCGTGACCGAGCCGGGCATGGTCGTGATGGAGCTGACCCTGCTGGACATCCAGAACAGGTACGTCGCGGCTCGTTTCCAGTACGACGAACGGCAGCGCTCCCTGAGCGAAGACCTGTTGCAGGCCGACAAATTTTTTCGGCGCGGTGGAAAGTGGCTGCCCGCCAAGGAGCTGATCCGCGACGGGCTGCGTGAAGGATTGCGGGAGATGGGCTTATGATTCTTTTTCCCGCGGTTGATATCAAGAACGGGCAATGCGTCAGACTGCGCCAGGGCCGGGCGGACGACGTCACGGTTTTTTCTCCGGACCCGGCGGCCATGGCGCGGCACTGGGCGGACCTGGGCGCGGCTTGGCTGCATCTGGTGGATCTGGACGGCGCGTTTGACGGTTTGCCGGTAAATTTTGAACTGATCAAGCGGATTTGCGCCGAGGTTTCGATCCCGGTGCAGCTCGGCGGCGGGATTCGCGACCTGACGACCGCGCAGCGCTACCTGGAAGCCGGGGTACGGCGGCTGATCATCGGCACCATGGCCTTGGAAGAGCCCGAAGCCTTCGGGGAACTCTGCGCGGCCTTGCCGGGGCGAATCGGCGTGTCCCTGGACGCGGTGGACGGGATGCTGAAGACCAAAGGCTGGGTGGCGGACAGCGGTCTGACCGTGGAGCAGGTTCTGCCTCGTTTGGAAGAGCAGGGCGCGGCCTTCATCATCTATACGGACATCAGTCGGGACGGGATGCACAGCGGCGTGAACCTTCCGGCCATGGAGCAGCTCGTCCGGAGTACCGACATCCCGGTCATCGCCGCGGGCGGGGTGACCAAATTGGAAGATGTTCAGGCACTGTTCCCGCTGTCGAATCAAGGACTGGAAGGGATCATCACCGGTCGGGCCATCTACGAGGGCACCCTGGATTTTCCGGAAGCCCTGGCCTGGATCGCGGGGCGGAAGGCAAATGACGAAAATGCACAAGGAGGTGCGAGATGACGACGATCAAGGTGACGGGCATGTCTTGCCAGCACTGCGTGAACGCGGTGACCAAGGCGCTGAACGGTATCGAGGGGATTCAG
Source organism: Desulfonatronum thiodismutans (assembly GCF_000717475.1). Taxonomy (NCBI): domain Bacteria; kingdom Pseudomonadati; phylum Thermodesulfobacteriota; class Desulfovibrionia; order Desulfovibrionales; family Desulfonatronaceae; genus Desulfonatronum; species Desulfonatronum thiodismutans. Next base: position 143,765 of record NZ_JPIK01000004.1, on the reverse strand, counting down.
GATGTCCAGGTTTTTCTGGACAAGGGCGAGGCCCAATTTACGGAAGCCAAGCCGGTCTCCAGGGATGTCATCCGGGAGGCGTTGCAGAAGGCCGGGCACGACCTGGGATAGCGGACTGTTGAAAATCCCAGCTGGTTGCGTTGCCGCAAAAAGCTCAAACCCTCACGTATGACATAATACGCTTCGGGCTTGAGCTTTTTTTTGCGCCTTACCATCGAGGTTTTTGAACAGCCGCGGAAGTTGCCATGCGTTGCATTTTTCGCTGGTTGTCGGTAACGGAAAATGCAAACGGTCATCGGGTGATTGTCGCCCACGGCCCTTTGTCTCTCACAGTTTCAAAGGAGGTAAGTGGTATGCAACGTGTTTTCAAAGGCATTCTCGGTGTTTGGCTCGTCGCCATGGTGCTGTGCCTGGCTCTCAACTCTTCCGCGGTCGAGGCCCAGACCAAGGTCAACATCAATGAAGCTCCCATCGAGTTGTTGCAGACATTGCCGGGGATCGGACCCGCTTTGGCGCAGCGCATCATTGAATATCGCGAGCAGACCCCTTTTGAAGCCGTCGAAGACATCAAGAAGGTGAGCGGGATAGGGGATGCGACTTTTGAGAAGATGAAGGATTATCTCACGGTGGAATGAGTTTTGCTCCGCGCGTCGTACGCGGCGCGGAACGAAAAAAAAAGCCCGGGCAATGGTTCATTGCCCGGGCTTTTTTGATGCGTTTGCGCTTGTTCGTGATCAGCCGGCAAAGGCTTTTTCGAAATTCGGCACGACCTGTTTCTTACGGCTCATCACGCCGTCCAGCCAGACCTTGTGGCCTTCGGGGGCCTTGCCGAAGGCTTTCTGGACAACGGAAGGATCATCGGAGGCGATGAGCATTTCCGAGCCTTCCTTCATGATGTCGGTGAGCAGCAGGAAGACGCTGTGGTTGCCCTTCTCGGCCTTGACCTTCTGGATGTCCTCGTACAGGGCGTCCTTGACGCCGTCCAGCAGGGACAGGTCCACGACCTCCAACTGGCCGATGCCGACTTTGGTGCCGCTCATGCTGAAGTCCTTGTAGTCCCGGAAGACCAACTCCCGGATCGGGGTGCCTTCAACCGCGGACTTGACCTTGAACATCTCCAGGCCCAGGGCCTTGGTGTCGGCCACGCCGGCGATCTTGGCCAGGGCGTCCGCGACTTCGACGTCCTTGGGGGTGCAGGTGGCGGACTTGAAGATGACCGTGTCGCTGACAATGGCGCAGAGCATGATTCCGGCGATGCTCTTGGGAATTTCCACGCCGTGGAAGTCGTACATGGCTTTGATCACGGTACAGGTGCAGCCTACCGGCCAGATCCAGGCTTCGATGGGGTTGGGGGTGGTGACGTCGCCCAGCTTGTGGTGGTCCACGACGCCCAGGATTTCAGCCTTGCCCAGGTTGTCCAGGCTTTGGGCGAGGTCGGAGTGGTCGACCAGGAAGATCTGCTTGCCTTCGGCGTCCGTGACGATTTCCGGAGCACCGACGCCGAACTTGTTCAGCACGAACTTGGTTTCCGGATTGAGTTCGCCCTGGGCGGCCGGCTTGGCTTCCACGCCGAGCTTGCTCTTCAGGTCCGCCAAGGCGATCGCCGCGCAAACCGAGTCGCTATCGGGACTCTTGTGTCCTACAACATAAACAGCCATTCATGACCTCCTCTGTTACATTTTCATGGTGATTCGGAACCGTTGTCGTTATCCTCAAAAAAAGCTTGTGCATAATAGCACAAAGGTTCGGCGCTGCCAAGGGGTTGCGTCGTCTCACCGATACAAGGCGTTCATGATGCCCTGGGCGATGTCGTCGATATCCAGGACTTCATCCGCCAAACCGGCGTCCACGATGGCCTTGGGCATGCCGTACACCACGCAGCTGGCGTCGTCCTGGGCCAGAATATAGCCGTTTTTTTGCTTGAGCTGCCTGATGCCTTCCAGACCGTCGCTGCCCATGCCGGTGAGGATCACGCCGACCCCGCGCTTGCCCACGCCCTGGGCCACGGAGGCGATGAGCACGTTGGCCGAGGGTTTGTACAGGGCTTCCTTGGGCTCGGGGCTGACCAGCAGGTCGATCCGGCTTACTTTCTGATCGATGGACAGGTGCTGCCCCCCTGGGGCGACAAAGGCCACGCCTGCCTGGACCCGATCTCCGGCTTCGGCTTCCTTGACCTTGATTTGGCAGACGGCGTCCAAGCGCTTGGCGAAAGGACCGGTGAAAGCCTGGGGCATGTGCTGGGCGATGAGGATGCAGGCCGGGAAATTCGCCGGAAGTTTGGACAGGACCTTTTGAATGGCCGGCGGGCCGCCGGTGGACACGCCGATGGCCACGACGTCCCGGGACTGCGGGCCCTTTTTGGACACGCCCTCCAGGGAAGGCTTTTCCACCGTCGGCGCGGCGACCATCCCGATCCTGCGCGGCGCGCGAGGGGCTCGGATTTTGCGCTTGGCCACGATTTTGACCTTGGAGCGCAAGTCGTTCTCGATTTTGACGATGTCCAGGGAGACCCGGGAGAGCTGCTTGGGAATGAAGTCCACGGCCCCGAGTTCCATGGCCTTCAGGGTCGCTTCGGCGCCTTCGGTGGTCAGGGAGCTGACCATGATCACGGGCCGGGGCATTTCCATCATGATGTGCCGCAGGGCGGTCAGCCCGTCCATGCGCGGCATTTCGATGTCCATGGTGATCACGTCCGGCTGGAGCTGGCGGGCCTTGTCCAGCCCTTCGGATCCGTCCCGGGCCGTACCCACGACCTGGATTTCCGGGTCGCCGTCCAGCATGGTGCTCAGGGCCTTGCGCATGAAGGCGGAATCGTCAACGACAAGTACTTTGATCATTGGGCGTCTCTACTGAGTCAGATTAAAATCATCTGATTCATTGAAAATTGGTGATTGAAGGTTGAGGCAAAAACACTGCGTCGCGTCGGGTGAGAGGATAACGGAAATCGGTCATGCGTCGGCGGCGTCCTGGAACTCCACATGGCCGGTGACGTTGACCTGGCGTAGGTTCTTAAAGTCCGGCTTTTCGACTTCTTCCAGCCATACCTTGACCAGATCGTCCTCCCATTGTTGACCAGCGCCTTCGAGCAGGATTTCCCGGACCACGTTCAAAGGCAAGGCCTTGCGGTAGGCCCGGTCCGAGGTCATGGCCTCAAAGGAGTCCACGACGCTGAGGATGCGGGCCAGAAAGGGAATTTCTTCCTGTTGCAGGCCCAGGGGGTATCCTGAGCCGTCCACTCGTTCATGGTGGTAGAAGATGATCGGCAGAATGGTGCCGAACGAGCTCACCTGATTCAAAATTGCCCGTCCCAGTTCGGGATGACGCTGCATCACCGAGAACTCTTCGGAGGTCAGTTTGGAGGGTTTGTTCAGAATGACGTCCGGAATCCCGATTTTGCCGATATCGTGCAGAATTCCTCCGGTGTACAACAGGTGAAGATCTTCCTTGGGCAACCCCAGTCGGTTGCCGAGGTGCGTCGCGTAGATGGCGACCCGTTCGGAATGGCCTCGCGTATAAACGTCCTTGGCTTCCACGGCCTGGGCAAAGGAGCGGATGACCTCCAGGTTCATGTCCCAGAGCTGTCCGTAGAGCCGGGCGTTTTCAAAGGCCGAGGCGGTGTGGGCGGCGAAGACGTTCAGCAGCTGGGAATGCTCGCGGGTGAAGTCCGGCTTGTCGGTGTTTCGCAGCAGCACGATGGAACCGACGCTCTTCATGCGCGTCGGCATGGCCGCCGCCATGATGGAGGTGATGGAGGTGTCCGGAGGGGGGCCTTCGGTGCTCAACTGGGGAGGCCCTTTTTTGTTCAAGAGGATCAGTTCCGGCAGTTGTTGGCGAAACACCCGCTCACCGAGAAGCTTGACCCAGGTCCCGAGTTGCGGGTTGTTGCGCAACAGGCTTCCGCGCATAGCTTTGGATTGGAGCCCGCCGTTGTCCTGGAGAAAAAGCACCACCCCGTCCGGATTGAAGTTTTTTTGCACCTGGGACAAAAATTCGTTGGTCAACGACTTCATGTCCAGCTTGGTGTTCATGGCCTGGCTGAGGTTCTGAACCCGAACGATATTGCTCAGTTTCTTGCGGTCTTCACGGTTGCGCCGGATTTGCAGAATACGTTCAACCTTGAGCAGCAGGTGGCTGATGTTGAACGGCTTGGGCAGGTAGTCCGCTGCTCCGAGACGGATGCTCTCCACCGCCGTTTCAATGCTCCCGAAGCCGGTCATGATCAAAAAATCGGCCTCGGAGTGGCCGTCCTTGAGCTTTTTCAAAAGCTCAAGGCCGCTCATTGCCGGCATTCGCAGGTCACTGATGACGATATCCAACCCTGGTAAATGGTTCAGCATTCGCAGGGCGGATGGTCCGTCATGGGCGACATGGACGGTGAACCCGGCTTCAGTCAACGCTTCCTTGCAGATGTCGAGCAGGCTTTGTTCGTCGTCGACAATCAGGATGCTCGCTCTGGGTTCCTCATTTACAACCATAGGTATCCTCAATCATGCTTGGCTGACCGCCTTGGGCGGTGATTAACGGATATATTCAGTGCATGCACGGCACTTTGCCTGATGGAGCAAGACAAGGTCAAGGGGGAAAAAGCCGTGTTACGGCTTGCATGTGTACCTCTAGATCCACCCGACATTAGAAACGGAAACGCTGAAAAGATCAGACGAAAAGATACCCCTTGCATTCCGTCGAAAAATGGGTATGAATGCCTCTTTTACGGGATGTGGCTCAGCTTGGTAGAGCGCAGCGTTCGGGACGCTGAGGCCGGAGGTTCGAATCCTCTCATCCCGACCAGAAAAATCAAGGGGTTGCGGACATTATGTCGGCAACCCCTTTTTGTTTTGCTACCCTATTGCTACCCTAATGAATTTTAATAAGCCTTGGTCAGCCACGCCAAGAGTTTTTTGCCCACCCTGTGATGCCATGCCTTTTCAACAGAAAAATGCCGCTTGTGGAATCCGACCCTGTACACGGACAAACATCGTTTGGGGATCACACCGTCCGCGGTTCAGAGGCAGGGCAGGATTTTTCACGCGACGACAACCATAAATCGATGACCCTGCCGGGAAGCCATGGCTTCTCGGGCAACTATGAGGGCGCAAAAAAGCCCCTCGCGCCTGCCAAGGATCGAGGGGCTTATCTGTCCATGGCTCCAAGCCATGAATCAGTGAGGTGATGTGTCTGCTACCCGTGTGCGGGAGTCTGGGGCAATGTGCTGGAGTGAACAGGGCCGGTTGCGGCCTTCGACCGTGCATGTCGCGCACGTCGCTCCTGCCGTGCGCGTTCCTCGGCTATGAGTTTCGCGGCGTGAGCTTCAATCCTTTTCCGCGCTTCGGGGGAAAATTCCTCTAAAATTTCTTCAAGGGTCCTTGACATGGTCGCCCTCCAATTTGACCAAGTGTTTCTGGTAACGCTGATCTGCCACTTGGATGAGGTCTTTGTAAAAACGCTTCTGGTTCACCCCGCGCTTGTCGGCTCCTACCAGCAGAACGGCCTTGCGTTGCGGATCGAAAGCAAAGGCAATTCGCCAAACTCCACTTTCCCAATCGAAACGCAGCTCCTTCATGTTCGGGAAGGTTGAGCCCTTGAGCGTATCCACCAGGGGCCGCCCGACAACTGGCCCAAGCTCTCGAAGAAACTTCGTGTGGGCGGCGATTGATTCCCGTAAACCTTCCGGCATAGCCTCGAAGTCTTTAACGAACTCTTCACAGAATATGACCGACCAGGGCATGGTCAACTCTTTCATAAGGAGGCCGGGCCGGTCAAGCGTCGGTCAAGTCTAAGCAATACTCGACCCGCCTTGAGCACGGAGATCCACGCAGCGATTCAGTGGCGATGATCCTGCCAGGAGGTTTGCACGTTCAGGTGGGCGCTCTGCTCGTCTGGGGCCACCTGGCTTGTCACTGAGGCAAAGGACATCCGCCCAGTAAAGCTAATGCGACCATCGCACAGCCATCTGGCAGGATGCTTACAGACACGCCCGGAGGGGGTCAAAATTGGACGCCGATGGTGGGTCATTTTTCGATGCTGTTTGACAACTGCTTCATTCAAACCTGGAGATGAACCCTGCCTGGTTCAGTCAGACCGTCGATCCGTCCCAAGCAGGCTAAACCAGACACACTTTTTTTTAAATGGTTTGAGAGAACATAATCGCCCCGCGGCCAGTGGGACTCGGCATTGCCTTTCGATCCTGATCCGGTTACGAGAAATCGTCAGGGTGAATGTGGGAGTGAGAGGTTGCAAGACGGATAGTGAAAGGTCATGGACCAGGAACATCGTAGCTCGCCTCGAGTGGACGTGGAGCCGGATTTCAGCGTTCTGCGCATGACTGATGGGCGACGGGTCATGGCTATTGTTTACGATATCAGCCGGGTCGGTGTACTGGTGGATCTTTCCCAGAATGAAGGGCGACACGAATTGGCATCCGTGGGCGAACGGATCGAATTTCTGGCTGTTCCGGAGTACTTGCGGTTCGCGCTTCAGGGCGTCGACGGACGGATCGTTCGTCGGGATGGTTCGTGTTGGGGCGTTGAGTTCACTGAGCCCCTGGCATTGGAGCAGCCGGAAATCGACCGCTTGCAAGAGCACCTTGAAATCCCGGTCGGTCCCGAGTGGAGCAAATTTTAGCACTTAAAAACTCCCGTTTTCCGCGTCGCCGCAAAATGTTCAAACTCTCACCTATCTAATCATCCCCCATCCATCCATGCATCATCGCCGCATCGTCTTTCTGTCGCCCCGTTTTCCCTGGTGGGGTTGGATACTATTGCTGCCCTTAGCCGTGTTGGGTGTGTTTCTCGGCGCGGTTTTTTTCATGGTGTTCATCGCCTTCGTGGTCACCGCCGGTCTGGTCATGTGGATTCGGTGGAAGTGGATGTGCTACAAAATGGGCGCGGGAAAAGGCGGTCCGAGCGTACATCGGGAATTCCAGGCTCGACGGGAATATGATTGTGAAATCAGACGGCTGGATGACCCAAGAGACGGACCGAAAGGGTGATCATCGACGCTGAGGAAGTTTTTTATTGAACACCTGAACCTCCAACCCCCTTCATCATGAAAGACCGGTACAACAAACTCTATCCGATTTCCTGGGATCAACTGCATCGTGACTCCAAGGCCCTGGCCTGGAGGCTGCTGGATCTGGGACCGTGGCAAGGCGTCGTGGCCATCACCCGTGGCGGGCTCGTGCCGGCGGCGGTCATTGCCAGGGAACTGGAGATCCGGGTCATCGATACGGTCTGTGTTTCCAGCTACGCGTGGCAGGACCAGGGCCAGTGCTCCGTGCTGAAGCGTTTCCAGCCCCTGGCTCAGGACGTGGCGGCCAAGACCCTGATCATCGACGATCTGGTGGACACCGGGCGGACGGCCAAGATCGTTCGGGAGATGCTGCCCGAGGCCCATTTTGCAACGGTTTACGCCAAGCCGGCCGGGCGGCCCATGGTGGACACCTTCATCACCGAGGTCAGCCAGGATACCTGGATACTCTTTCCCTGGGATTCCGAAGCCCGGTTCGTGGAGCCCCTGGCGGATCAGAAGGGGAAATGATCCGAATGAATGCGGACAGTTGGGCGATCATTGAAATCATGATAACCCTCATAAAACCTTAACCTGAAGTCTGGAGGATGCGAGTATGAAGCGAGGCGTGATTGGGATTATGACGGCGGTTTTGGTGGCCCTGGCCCTGCTGATGGGGTCCGGCGTCGCGGCGGCCAAGGAGATCAAGGCTGGATTCATCTATGTTTCGCCGGTGGGCGACGCGGGCTGGTCCAAGGCCCATGACGACGGCCGGAAGGCCATCGAGGCCCTGGACGGCGTGGAGACGACGTTTGTGGAGTCCGTGTCCGAGGGTCCGGATTCGGAGCGGGTGCTGACGCAAATGGCCCGACGCGGGCACAACCTGATTTTCGCCACCAGCTTCGGGTTCATGGATTCCGTGCTCAAGGTCGCGGCCCAGCATCCGGAAGTGGTGTTCATGCACTGTTCCGGATACAAGCAGGCCGAGAACGTGGGCACCTACTTCGGGCGGATGTATCAGCCGCGTTATCTCGCCGGCATGGTGGCCGGGGCCATGACCGAGTCCAACATCCTGGGCTACGTGGCCGCGTTCCCCATTCCCGAGGTCATTCGTGGAATCAACGCCTTCACCCTGGGTGCTCAGGCCGTGAACCCGGACGTTCAGGTGCGCGTGGTCTGGAGCTCCACCTGGTATGATCCGGCTTTGGAAAAAGAGGCGGCCAACAGTCTTTTAGACGTGGGCGCGGATGTAATCGCCATGCACCAGGATTCTCCCGGTCCTCAGGTTGCGGCGGAAGAACGGGGTGTTTACTCCGTGGGTTACAACACGGACATGAGCGCTTTCGCGCCCAAGGCTCACCTGACCGCCCCGATCTGGAACTGGGCCGAAGTGTACAAGGCCATCGTCCAGCAGGTCCAGGACGGAACCTGGACCAGCGAGTCCATTTGGTGGGGATTGGATCGCGGCCTGGTGGACCTGGCGCCTTTCGGTCCCATGGTGCCCCAGGACGTTCAGGACAAGGTCCTGGCCAAGAAGGAAGAAATCCGCTCCGGGGCAACGGACGTTTTTGTCGGCCCGGTGCTGGACCAGCAGGGCGAGGTCCGGATTGCCGAAGGCGTCCGGGCCACGGACGAGGAAATGCTGTCCATGGATTGGTTCGTGCAGGGAGTCGTAGGGTCCACCCGATAACAGTTCGTTGAACTGTTTGGAGAAGGTTTCTTCACTTCGATGTGGCAACGCGGCTGACTCTCATGCATCGCCATCTACAGCATCACATGTACTGGTTGTCGGCATGCGCCTGATTCGCGTCGTTAAAAGGACCGAACCCCTGGGATGGGGTTCGGTCCTTGTTTTTTTCGCGGCCCTGGCCTTATCCCTGGCCCTGGCCTGCGCGGCCCTGGCCGTGCAGGGCGTGGCCCCTTTGCGGGCTCTGGGGCTGCTGTGGGAAGGCGGCTTCGGCAGCGTCTGGTCCCTGGAGGATTCCCTGCGCAAGGCCATTCCCATTTACCTGTGCGCCCTGGGAGTCTCCTTCACCTTCCGGATGCAGATCTGGAACATCGGGGCCGAGGGCCAGTTTGCTCTGGGAGCCATTGGCGCGGCCTGGGCCGTGCTGACTTTCCCTCATCTACCCGCCCCGGTGCTGCTGCCGTTGATGATGCTTTGCGCCGGAACGGCCGGAGCCTTGTGGGCCCTGATTCCGGCCTTTACCAAGGTCCGGCTGGGGGTCAACGAGATCATCTCCACCCTGATGCTGAACTACATCGGGATTCTTTTCCTGAATTATCTGGTCTACGGGCCCTGGAAAGACCCGGCGGGCCGAAACTTTCCCATGACCATGGAATACCCGTCCGCGGCCCAGATTGGGATGCTCGGCGGAACCCGGCTGCACTGGGGCTTGGTGCTCTGCGTGGTGCTCAGCGTTCTGGCCTGGCTGTTCCTGAACAAGACCCGGCTGGGCTATGAAATCCGGGCCAGCGGCGAGAGCCTGCGCGCGGCCCGCTACGCCTTCATGCCCTACGGGTTCCTGGTTTTTCTGGTCATGGGCATTTGCGGGATGATGGCCGGCTGGGCCGGGTTCGTGGAGACCTCGGCCGTGGCCCACCGCCTTCAGCCCAGCATCCTGGTGGGATATGGGTACACGGCCATCGTGGTGGCCTGGGTGGCCCGGCTGAAAATCTGGCCCATGGCTCTGGCTGCGTTCCTGCTGGCCGGGCTGCGGGTGGGCGTGGAGGTCTTGCAGTTGGAGCTGAGGGTTCCGGCGGCCTTTGGTCACATTTTGGAAGGCTTGGTACTGCTTACCGTGCTGGCCGGGCAGTTCTTTCACCATTACCGGTTGTGGCTGAACCTGCCCGGCGAGGCCGGCGGCAAGGGAGGGAGCCATGCCCATTGAACTGCTCATTCCGCTGCTGGCCGCTGCCGTGCAGTCCGGGACCCCGATTCTTTACGCCACCCTGGGCGAGATGATTACGGAGAGGTCCGGGGTGCTCAATCTGGGCGTGGAAGGGATGATGATGGTTGGGGCGTTGTCCGCGTTTTGGATCAGCCTGGTCACGGGCAGCCCGTGGTTGGGATTCCTGATGGGCGGAGTCTGCGCCTCGATGCTGGCCGCGGTGCATGCCCTGGTTTGCCTGGGCTTTCAGGGCAACCAGGTGGTTTCCGGGCTGGCTCTGACCATTTTCGGCGCGGGCTTGGCCAATTACCTGGGCACGCCGTTGGTGGGAACCCAGGGGATTGGTTTTTCGAAGTTTTCCCTGCCCGTGCTGGCGGACATTCCGGTGCTGGGGCCGATCCTGTTTTCCCATGACGTGCTGGTCTACCTGTCCTTCGGCCTGCCGGTGCTGATCTGGGCCTTTTTCCGGCATACCCGACTGGGCCTGCACCTGCGTTCCGTGGGGGAGAACCCCGTGGCCGCGGCCACGGCCGGGCTGAACGTGGTCGGCCTGCGCTGGCTGGGAGTGACCCTGGGCGGCTTTCTGGTGGGCCTTGGAGGAGCGTACCTCTCCCTGGCCTACATCCACCTCTGGACCAACGGCCTGACCGCGGGCCGGGGCTGGATCGCCGTGGCCCTGGTCATCTTTTCCTTCTGGCGCCCGGGCCGAGCCGTGTTCGGGGCTTATCTCTTCGGCGGAGTGATGGCCTTTCAGCTCCGCTTGCAGGCCATGGGCACGGACATTCCCTCCTCGATCCTGATGATGCTTCCCTACGCCCTGACCATCCTGGTGCTCATCGCCTCGACCATGACCGGTCGCGGCGGCGAGGCGCCCGCGGCCTTGGGCGTGAACATGGAACCTGAAGAGTAGCAGTCCGTTGAAAAATTCCCAATTGCCGCGTCGTTGCAAAAAAAACAAGCTCTCACGTATCAATAAATACGCTTCGACCTTGATTTTTTTTTTGCTCCTTGCACTTGGGGTTTTTGAACGAACTGCTGGATAAGGACTTATTCATCCTAGGATTAGCGCATGACCCAGGTTGACTCATCCCTTGGCGCACTTTCCGACGTCGCGCTTGATCCGTCCTCCGGTACGGCGACCGGTCCTCTATCCGACGTTCCCTTGATCCGTCTGGAAGGGCTTTCCAAGTCCTTCGGCCCGGTGCGGGCCAACCACGACATCAGCTTCGAAATCCGGCCTGGTCGGATTCTGGCCTTGCTGGGCGAAAACGGGGCCGGGAAGAGCACTTTGATGAGCATGCTTGCCGGACGGCTCAAGCCGGACGCAGGCCGGATATTTCTGCGCGGCGAAGAGATGCGCTTTGATTCGTCCAAGGACTCCATCGCCGCGGGAATCGGTATGGTCTATCAGAACTTCATGCTGGTGAACCGGATGACCGTGGCCGAGAACGTGCTCCTGGGCCAGGAGAGGCGGTTCTGGATCTCCCCCAAAGTCATGGAGCGTGAAGTGGGCGAGCTTGCCCGGCGCTTCAATCTGCCCATCGATCCAGGGGCCGGGATCTGGGAACTGTCCATGGGTGAGCGGCAGCTGGTGGAGATTCTCAAACTGCTGTACCGCCAAAGCCAGGTGCTGATCTTCGACGAACCCACGGCAGTACTGACCCCTGTGGAAGCCGCGCACCTGTTCGAGGCCCTGGAAAACATGGCCAGGCAGGGCAAGTCGATCATCTTCATCAGCCACAAGCTGGAGGAGGTCATTGCCGTGGCCGATGAGGTGGCCGTGTTGCGCCGCGGCGAACTGGTGGGGCACTGGGACGCGAAGGAAATCCAGTCTAAGGAAGAGTTGGCCAATCGGATGATCGGGCGCACGGTGTCCCTGGACATCGAAAAAGCATGCTGCACGCCCGGAGAACCCGTCCTGCGGGTCGAACACCTCACCGGCCCGCGCCTGGACGACGTCAGCCTGGTAGTCCGCCAAGGCGAGATCATGGCCCTGGTGGGGGTGGCCGGCAACGGCCAGAAGGAACTGGTGGAAACCGTGGCTGGACTGCGGCCGCCGGGAGCCGGGCGGGTGGAGATTCTGGGCGCGGACTGGAAGTCCTTTTTCGCCAACCCTGCCTGGAAGGAGTCCCTGAGCTATATTCCCGAGGATCGCCTGGGAGTGGCCGTGTGTCGGGAAATGACCCTGACGGAAAATTTTTTGCTGACCACCCGCCAGGGCTTCTGCCGGGGCCCCTGGCTACGCCGTAAGCTGGCCCGGAAAACCGTGGTTGAGAAGGTCGCGGAATTCAACGTCCAGCCGGGCCGCCCGGACATGCTCGCCGGCCGGCTGTCCGGCGGCAATCTTCAAAAGCTGGTCCTGGCCCGGGAATTCTTCCGCGCTTCCCGGCTGATCGTGGCCGAGCAACCCACCCAAGGGCTGGACATCTCCTCCACTGAAGAGGTCTGGCAACAACTGCTTCAGGCCCGGGACCACGCCGGAATCCTTCTGGTCACCGGAGACCTGCGCGAAGCCATGACCCTGGCCGACCGGATAGCCGTGATCTTCCGGGGCAAGATCATGGACGACTTCCCGGTGGACGACCAGGAGCGGATGAAGCGGATCGGGCTGCTGATGGCCGGGTCGGGGTAGATTTTCCTTGCATGATGAGGCCACCGAACCCCCAAGGGTGGGTCGGCAATCATCGAAATCGAAATCGTGATCGAAATCGATTTTTGACAACTTTCCGATTTCGATAGCGATTTCGATTTCGATACCGATCCAGAGCGCCAGTGGTTCGAGAACAAAATACCCTGACCCGGCATCCGGCAGATTTGACTTGCATTTTCCCTCGTGGTAGCGGTTTCAAACTTAAAATTTTGTAATTTATTGTTTTTTCGTTCCCCCAGCCTGTAGGAGTCCTCAGTGAAGTCCGACTTCAAGGAAAATCTCAAAGAGGTCGTCCTGGCCGTGCTGCCCATCTCCGTGGTGGTCATTCTGCTTCAGGTCTTTCTCGTTCATCTGCCCTGGGAGGTGTTCGCGCGGTTTCTCATCGGCGCGGCCATGGTCCTGGCCGGTTTGTTGCTGTTTCTCCAGGGGGTCAAGGTTGGACTATTGCCCATGGGCGAGGCCGTGGGTAGTGAACTACCCAAGCATGGCTCGATGATCTTCATGCTTTTTTTCGCCTTTATCCTCGGGTTCGTCGTGACCGTGGCCGAGCCGGATGTAAGAGTGCTTGCCCATCAGGTGGATATTGTTTCCGACGGGATGATCACCAGCAACCTGCTGATTATCACCGTGGCCATCGGGGTGGCGTTCTTCGTGGCCCTGGCCATGCTGCGCATCGTGCTGCGCGTGCCCATCGCCTGGCTGTACGGGGTCAGCTACCTGTTGATCATCGTTCTTTCCTTCATCGCGCCCGCTTCTTTCGTGCCCATTGCCTTTGACGCCGGAGGCGTGACCACCGGTCCGGTGACCGTGCCGTTCATCCTGGCTCTGGGGTTGGGCGCCGTGGCGGTCATGGGCGGACGGTCCTCCTTTTCCGACGGTTTCGGGTTGGTGGGGCTCGCTTCCATCGGGCCGGTGATCGGCGTGATGATTTTGGGGATGATTTACGGATGAATACGATTCTGGCCTTTCTGGATTTCAGCCACGTCTCGCTGGAAGTGTTGCAGGCCCTGGCTCCGCTGGTGGCTTTTTTTCTGTTTTTCCAACTTGTCTACCTCAAGCTGCCCCGGGCGTTCGTGGTGAACATGATCAAGGGGGTGGTGCTGTGCGTCATGGGATTGATTTTATTCCTGCAAGGCGTCCAGGTGGGGTTCATGCCCGTGGGCACGGCCATGGGGGAGATTCTCGGAGCCATGGACACGACCTGGCCGCTGATCCTGATCGGTTTTATGCTGGGCTTGGTGGCCACCATCGCCGAACCTGCGGTGCACATTCTGAGTTACGAGGTGGAAAAGGCCTCGGCGGGCAGCATTCGCGAGAAGACCATTCTCGCGACCCTGTCCCTCGGGGTGGCCTTGTTCGTGGCCTTGGGCATGGCCAAGATCATCTACGGCGTGCCCATCCATTATATTCTCGTGCCGGGATACCTCCTGGCCCTGGTGCTGATGCGTTTTTGCGACCCGACCTTCGTCGCCATCGCCTTTGACGCCGGAGGGGTCGCCACCGGTCCCATGACCGTGACCTTCGTGCTTGCCGTGGCCCTGGGCATCGCCACGGCGATGGAAGGCCGCGATCCCGTCCTGGACGGCTTCGGCCTGATTGCCCTGGTGGCCATGGCCCCGATTCTTTCGGTCATGGTCCTTGGATTGATCGTCACTTCCGTGAAGAAAAGGAGTTGAGCGTGGACCTGAATATTCCCTTTGACCTGATCGTCACCATCGTGAACAAGGGCGGCAGCGAGACCATCATCACGGCCACCAAGTCCGCCGGGGCCGAGGGCGGGACGATCATACCCGGACGTGGCACCGGGATCCGGGAACAAAAGAAGCTGTGGGGTATTCCCATTGAGCCGGAAAAGGACATTGTATTGACCATCGTCCCCCAGGAGAAAACCCAAACCGTCCTTGACGCCATCCTGGTGCAGGGCAGCCTGAACAAGCCTGGCGCGGGCATCGCCTTTGTTGTGGACCTGAAAAAGGTCGTCGGCATCTGCCACATGTGCCAGCTGGATACCTGAGCCGACGCGTCGGCTACTGCGGAGAGTGGACGGTGGTCCGGAAGTCCGGAGAGTGGAGCCCCATGCGGCGCATGATCTTCTGGACGGCCACCCGGCTCAGGCCGGCCGTTTTGGCGGCCTTGGAGATGTTGCCGTTGGTGGTGAAGAGGAGGTTCTGGACGTAGGAGCGGGTGAACTGTTCCAGCATCCGGTTGCGGGCCTCGATGTAGGGCTCCATGGTCATGTTCGCGTACTGCAGAACCAGGGACTGTACGGGACTCGCGCCGGGGTGCTCCACGGCATGGATGTGCATGGTTTCGATTTCTTCATCCTTGCAGAAGATCAGCATCCGGCGGACGAAGTTTTGCAGCTCCCGGATGTTGCCCGGCCAGTTGCGGCGCATTAATTCTTCCGTGGCCGCCGGAGAAAAGCGTTTGGCCGGGATTTCCAGTTCCGCGCAGAATTTTTTGCTGAAGTGGTCCACGAGCAGGGGAATGTCCTCACGGATATCCCGCAAGGTCGGCGTTCGGACCGTGACCACGTTCAGCCGGTAAAACAGATCCTCCCTGAAGGTCCGTTCGTTGATCTTCCTTTCCAGATCCTGGTTGGTACTGGCCAGGATGCGCACGTTGATCCTCTTGCTCTTGACCCCGCCCAAAGGCCGCAGTTCCTGCTCCTGGAGCACGCGCAGCAACTTGGTTTGCAGGGTGACGGGAATGTCTCCGATTTCATCCAGGAGCAGGGTCGAGCCGTCAGCTTCCTCGAAAAGTCCGACATAGTCCGTATCCGCTCCGGTAAACGCCCCTTTCTTGTGTCCGAACAACTCGCTCTCCAGGAGTTGCTCCGGGATGGCCGGGCAGTTCACCGCGAGAAAGGGGCGGGATTTGCGTTTGCTCAAGTCGTGGATGGCCCGGGCGACCAACTCCTTGCCCGTACCGCTTTGGCCGCGGATGAGCACGGTATAGTTGGTGTGGGCCAAAGCCTGGATGGTGTCGTAGAGTCGGCGCATGGGCGCGGTCTGGCCGACGAAGTTCGCGAACGAGTTTTGCTCTGAAACCTTGGCCCGCAGGCTCAGGTTTTCGCGGATCAGTCGACCGCGTTCCAGGCCTTTGCGCAGCACCCGCAGCAGATCTAGGATTTCAAAGGGTTTGGTCACGAAGTCGTAGGCCCCCTGCCGAATGGCTTCCACTGCAGTTTCAATGCTGCCGTAGGCGGTCATCATGATCACGGTGACGTTGGGGTCCGTCTCACGAATCCGGGCGAGCAGATCCATTCCGTTCATTTCCGGCATCCGGATATCCAGCAGAATCAGCTCAAAGGTGCGCGTGCCGATCAGTTCCAGCGCTTCGGCTGGACTGGATGCTGTGACCACGGAGACGCTGTCCAATTCAAAAGAGAGAACGCGGCTCAATCCTTGGAGCATGTCCACTTCGTCGTCAATGATCAGAAGATGCTGCTGGGCCATATGGAGGTGATGCCTGGGTAAGGGGTGAAGGTTTTTCGGCCGGTTGCGAGGATGCATTCCCTTGTTGAGAATCTCGTTGCACGGGATTGTGGCGGAATTTTACCCGGCCTTGAAGGCCTTGTAAATTTCCGCCTTTGAAATGCAAATCGAGGCTTGCAATGCCAACCAAGGATAGCATCAACCCAGGATGGCACCTTTGCTTTTTTTTCGCCGCAATACATTGAAAAAGTTTTATTTTCTTTTTCAAGAAGGTCAGGCTTGCTTTTTGCTTCCGTGAGAAGGCCGGGGTGGTCCCGGAAAGGGCAGGTCCGGAGAGAGCCGCGTTTTGAGGCTCCCGCGTCCAGGGCCTTGATCATTCACGAACACCTTTTTTAGGAGGAAGCGAGATGGCCGAAGCTTCGAAGCAGCAATCCGATATTGTCATCGACCGTGGTAAATGGGAATGGTCCGAACTGTGGAAGAAGGAGGATTGGTGGGCGATTTGGCTGGGGTTTGCGATCCTGGTCATTGGCTTGATCATTTTCCTGCCAAGGCCGCCGGCGGACATGCATGAGAAACTGGCCAAGGCCGAGGCGACCATGGCCGCCGAGGACGCCCGCGCGTCGTTTCACACCATCGAATGGCACGGGGCCAACGATGCCATGTCCGGGTTGCGGGCGCGCAACGAGCCCCATGGAAAAACCATTGCCAAGTGGCTGGAGATGCCGGGCCGGTGGACGAGCAGCCCCATGGAGTCCTTCTATTTGAGCGAGTCCGCTGCCGCGGAGCGGCGGGCGAAGGCCGAACCGGCCTATAAGGAGGCTCAGGAAGCGACCAAGGCCGCGCTGGAACGGGCCAAGCAGGCTCAGGAACTGGCCGCTGAGGAAGCGTTCCGTAACGAAGACCTTAACGAGCAGGCCGAGGCGGCCATCCGGGAGTGGCGTCAGGCCAGGGAGAAGGAGCGGGGCAGTCTGCGGACCAGGGCCTCGGTTCAGGCCTACAACAAGATCCCCTACATGATCGGGATCATGATTATTTTCATGGTTTTCTTCAGTGTCGGCGCTCGATTTATGGACATCGGCTCGGCCAATCTGATGAAGGGCTTTTGGTTCGTTTTCCTGCTGGCTGTTGTCGCGGAGATGATCGGTCAACAGAGTACCATGCGAGAATATGGGTTCGGCGGCTTGATCTGGGCCATTCTCGGAGGGATGCTGATCAGCAACACCGTGGGCGTGCCGAACTTTCTGAAACCGGCCTTGCAAACCGAGTACTACATTAAGACCGGCCTGGTACTTTTAGGCGCGGAAATCCTGTTCAGCAAGATCATGCTCATCGGTCAGGCTGGTGTGGTTGTGGCCTGGGTCGTCACCCCCACGGTCCTCATCCTGACCTACATTTTCGGTCAGCGGGTTCTGAAGATGGAATCCAAGACCCTGAACATCACGGTCTCCGCGGACATGTCCGTCTGCGGCGTGTCCGCGGCCATCGCCACGGCCGCGGCCTGCCGGGCCAAGAAGGAGGAGCTGACCATCGCCGTGGGCATGTCCATGCTCTTTACCGCGATCATGATGATCGCTCTGCCTACGTTCATCGTTTCCGTGGGCATGCATCCGGTTTTGGGCGGGGCCTGGATCGGCGGAACCATCGACTCCACCGGCGCGGTGGTGGCCGCCGGGGCGTTCCTGGGCGAGGTCGGCATGTTCGTGGCCGCGACCGTGAAGATGATCCAGAACATCCTCATCGGCGTGATCGCTTTCGGCGTGGCCGTGTACTGGTGCGCACGGGTGGATTGTACGCCTGGTCAGCAGGTCAGCAAGATGGAAATCTGGTACCGCTTTCCCAAGTTCGTGCTGGGCTTCATCGCCGCGTCGATCATCTTTTCCTGGATGCTGGTCACCATGGGCAGCGCCGGGGACGTGATGATCGACCAGGGCGTGCTGCGCGGTTTCTCCCGCCCGATCCGGGAATGGTTCTTCATCCTGGCCTTCGCCAGCATCGGCCTGTCCTCGAACTTCCGGGAAATGGCTCACCACTTCAAGGGCGGCAAGCCGGTCATCCTGTACGTCTGCGGGCAGACCTTGAACCTGATCTTGACGCTGCTCGTGGCCTATTTGATGTACTTCGTGGTATTCCCGCACGTCACCGAAAGCCTGATGGGCTAATCGTTCGTCGGGCGTAAACCTAATAGGGAGACGGTCATGGACGCGCCAAAAGAGAATCAGGGCGGCAATCACGGCCACGGGAAGCTGAAAGGCTGGATCGGACTGGCCGCCGGCGTGGCCCTGGTCTGGGTGATGGCCTCTATCGTGCTGCCCTGGGGCCAGACCCTGCCGCACATCCGCCCGGTGATGGAGGCCATCGCGGACTCCAACGTGGATACGGGCACGTACTGGTATTCCCAGTGCGAGAACACCGCCGTGGCCCAGATGCATATCCGCAATACCTTGCGTAATCAGTAGGTCCGCCCACGCGGCAGCGCCGGCCGGCCAGGCACCGGATAAACAAAAAAGCGGCCCTGGAAAACCGAGATCGGTTTTCCAGGGCCGCTTCATTTCATCGCTGTCCGAGAGCCGTGGTCGATTCTCGGCTCACGACCCCGCCCGATACTCCACCGGATTGATGTTCATCTTTCGCACGATTTTCTGAAGAGCCACCCGGCTCATGTCGGCCATTTTGGCGGCTTGGGAGACGTTGCCTCCTGTTTTGGAGAGAAGGTCGCCCACGTACTCCGCGGTAAAGGCGTTGACCGCCTTGGCCTTGGCCTCGGCGTAGGATTCGACCTCGTCGCTTGCAGCCGCGTTTTCCGTTGCGGGACGGGGGGGGTGGCGGCCGTCGACCATTTTCAGGACGGACAGGTTCAGCTCCTCGCCGGGGCAGAAAATGACCAGTCTGCGCACGAAGTTCTTCAATTCCCGGACATTGCCCGGCCATTCCCGGTGCATCAGGACCTCCAGGACGTCCGAGGAAACGACCTTGGGCGCGGTGTTCAGTTCAAGGGCGGACAGCCGGTTGAAGTGGTGGACGAGCAGGGGGATGTCGTCGGTGATCTCCCTGAGGGGCGGGGTGCGGACGCTGACCACGTTCAAGCGGTAAAACAGGTCTTCCCGGAAGCTTTTATCCAGGATTTTGTGCTCCAGGTCCTGATTGGTGGTGGACACGATCCGGACGTCCACTTTTTTGTTCCCGCTGCCGCCCAGGGGACGGATTTCCTGTTCCTGCAGGGCGCGCAGGAGTTTGGTCTGCACCGAGACCGGGATGTCCGCGATTTCGTCCAGGTGCAGGCTGGAACCGTTGGCTTCGACGAAGAGGCCTTTGTGGTCCTTTAGGGCACCGGTAAAGGCGCCTTTTTTGTGTCCGAACAGCTCGCTTTCCAGAAGGTGTTCCGGAATGGCAGGGCAGTTCACGGAGACCAGGACCTTCTCACCGCGTCGGCTCAAGGCGTGGATGGCCTTGGCGGCCAGTTCCTTGCCCGTGCCGGACTCGCCCCTGATCAGCACGGGATAGTCGGTCCCGGCCACGGAGCGGATGGTCTCGTAGAGTTGCCGCATGGGCGGGCTTTGCCCCACGAACTCCTCCAACACGGTCTTTTCGGAGATCTTTTGGCGCAGGCTCAGGTTCTCCCGGATCAGACCGCTGCGTTCCAGGGCTTTTCTGATCAGCCGCACCAGATCCGGGATGTCGAAGGGCTTGGTGATGAAGTCGTAGGCTCCCATTTTAATGGACTGCACGGCGGTTTCGATGTTTCCGTACGCCGTCATCATGATTACGGTCACCTTGGGGTCCGCGGACTTGACCTGCTCCAGAAGCTCCATACCGCTCATTTCAGGCATGCGGACATCCATCAGGACGAGGTCGAAGGAGGTCTCGGAAACCATCTCCAGGGCCTTCAAGGGACTGGGCGTGACCGTGATGTTCGTATTCTCCAGCTCGTAGGGCAGTATCCGCCGTAGGCCGTCGAGCATGTCCCGCTCATCGTCCACGATGAGCACGTTGAATTGATGCATGGTTGTTCCTCTTATTCGTTCACGTGCACGCTCAATTGTTCTCTCCCTCCAGCGGCAGATCAATCCGAAACTCCGTCCATTCTCCGGGTTTGCTCAGGACGCTGATCTCCCCGCCGTGCTCCCGGACGATGCCGTAGCTCACCGAGAGTCCCAGGCCGGTGCCTTCCCCGGTGCTCTTGGTGCTGAAAAAAGGATCGAAAATCTTATCCTGAATGTATTCCGGTATGCCGTGCCCGTTGTCCCGGATCACGAGACGGACGGTTTTGCTGTTGGAAAAATATTCGGTTTCCAAGGCGATACGGCCATCTCGGCCTTCGATGGCCTGGTGGGCGTTCATCAGCAGGTTCAGGACCACCTGCTTCATTTTATTGAGGTCCATACTTTGCGAAGGCAGGTCCGGGTCCAGCTTTCGCTCCACGATGACGCCTTGCTTCTTGAACTGCTCAGCGACCATGGCCAGGACGTCGTCCACGATCTGGTTGAAGGACGCCGATTGCTTCTTGGTCTCCGGGCTTCGGGCGAAGTGCAGTAGATCGCTGACGATGCGTTTGCAGTTCAGGGTCTGCTTTTCGATGGTGCTCAGGTCCTTGAGCCCCTGAGGGTAGTCCGCGAGCTGGCGCTTGAGCAGCTCCACATAGCAGAGGATCACCCCCAGGGGGTTGTTGATCTCGTGGGCCACGCCGGCGGCCAGTTGGCCCATGGCCACCATTTTCTCGGTCTGCTGGATTTTCTGCTCTACATGCTTTTGGTCGGTGATTTCCTTGACGTAGCGGATGACGCTCTCCACTTCCCCCTGTTCGTCCGTGACCGGGTAGCAGTGGACCTGGAAAATGTCGCCCTGGGCCGGGCAATTGCTCTCATAGACCACCGCTGACTTGGTGCGCATCGCCGTTTTCAGGCCGCATTCCTTACAGGGGCTTTCCCCGCTGCCGTGGATTTCGAAGCACTTCCGACCGATGACCTCGTCCGTATCCACGTTGTAGCGCTCGGTGTAGGCCTTGTTGACCATCCGGATGCCGAAGTCCCGGCCCATCAGCACCACCTGGTCGGTGATCCCGTCGAACACGGATTGGAGCAGCTCCTTACTCTGAATCAGCTTTTCCATGTTTTGCAGGCTTTCCACGGCAATGCCGATCTGGCGGCCGATGGACAGCAGCAATTCCATCTGCTCCTGGGTGACGAACTTGCAGTCCACGCCGATGAAGGAGAGGACCCCGAGGATTTCGCCTCGGCAAAGCAGGGGAACGTTCAGGTTGCCGGCTGCCCCCCGGCGGTCGAAACAACTGGCCTGCCCGTTGGCGGCCTGGGCAATGGCATCCACCAGCCGATTGGGCCGGGCCTCCAGAACCGTGGGGATGATGTGTTGCAGTGGAATGGCGGACGGCAGGTCGGGTGCGTTTTCCTGGTATTGCAGCGTCAGTTGATGGTGGGCCTTGTCATACAGGTAGATACCGGAGCCCTGGGCCGGGAAGACCTGGAGCGTGCGTTGCTGGACCTGGGGCAGGATTTCGGACAGCGAGACCGCCGCCGTGGTCAGTTCCGCCAGGGCGTTCAGGGTCTGCAATTCCTGCTTTCTGGCCTGGACCTTTTCCTGGAGCATTTGCTCCGATTGTTGCAGGGCAGCGGTCCTGCGGGCCACTTTGTCTTCCAGATCCTGAGCGTATTCCCTCAGTTCCTGGCGGGTCCTGTTCAGGTGTTCGGCCATGCTCACGGCGGCTACGGTCAATTCCTGGATTTCGTCCCGAGGGTCCATGGGATTGGGTTTGGGTAAAAATTCCTGAAGACTTTTCTCCTCCACCTCGCCCCGGAAAATGTTCAGCACTCCGTGCAGGTTGTTGACCACGGCCCGGTTGAAAATGAAGGCCATGAGCAGAAAGAAGAGGGTTGCACCTAGAAACAGGGAGAAAAAAACCGAGGCCGCCTGATCCCGAATCTCGGCCAGGGCCTTGTGTACCGGAATGCCCACGGCCATCACTCCGGCCAGGTCCCCTGGTTGGTTCCAGAATCCGCGCTCCGTGCCGTACATGTCCAGCATGTCCCGTGGGGCGTGAACCGGATCGCCATGACAGCTCATGCAGGATTCCTCGAAGTAGACGGGCTTGAAGCGCATGAACTGCTTTTCGTCCCCGACGTTCAGGGTTCCCTGCCAGTTTTGGAGATCCGGATTGATCTGGAAAAGGTTGAGCATGGAGAGTTCCAGGCTGTTGGCCTCGGACCTGGGATTGCGGGCGTTGCGGGCCACACGCCGGTACTCGTAGTGGGGCATGACCTGGTTGAAGTTGTCCATCACGGCCCGTCCGACGTAGGAGGTGGACATGGCCTGGACCATGAAGAACTCCTCGCCGAATTCCTCGGACATCCGCGGCCGCAGCTCGTCGCGGACATACTTGCGGCTGGCCTCCACCGCGGCCATGACCATCATGGTCTTTTCATAGGCGTGTTTTTCCATCTGCGCCGTCTCGCGCAGATAGATCAGATAGGCCCCGGCGAAGCAGACCAGGAGCAGACTCAGGCCCGTGGCCACCAGGAATCTGGACCGGAATCCCAAGGATTTGTGAAAGAGGTGGCTTTTGCCTGACTGGCCGGTTTCCCCGACGGGGCTTTTGATAGGCATGGCGGATCTCGATCAGGAGTCAGAAGTTGAGTTAGCAATGGGGAGTATCATATGTCACGCAGAACAGTATTGCAAACTTTAGTTGTCAATGTTGTGCTAACTGATGTTGCGTCGCGTTAATCGATTTTCAAAAAACGCTTAAGAAAGAAGATCAATCGTTTTCATAATATTTTGAAATATAGAGTTTATTTTGTGCATTTCGAGAATGTTGATCGCTTGGCTCGGAGTTTGCTTTAGTTTGAGAAAAGATTCACTCGTCACGGTTACGCGGTTTACGTCGAGGCGGTTAGCATGGAGCTTGCCGGTATGGCGTGAGAGGGCCGCGTTGATGGTATCAACCTGCAACATTTAAGGAGGTTTTTCACATGGCGGAAAACCAAACGGACAATGTGGTTACCGAAACCAAAGTTCCTATGCTGACCCAGATGCACACCACCGAGGACTGGTGGGCTATCTGGCTGGCTGGCATCATCCTCATCCTGGCCATGATCGCGGCCATGGCCGCCCGGCCCAATGTCGAAAGCATGGCGGAATACCGGGCGACCATGGAAAATGAATCGGAAATGGCCGGGTTCCGGACCATCGCTTTCACCGAGGCCGAAGCTCGGTTGAATGCCGTCCGGGCTCGCGACAGCGGATTTCTTAAAACCATAAATGACCTTATGGCACGCCCTGGTCGCTGGACCACCAACCCTCTGGATGCTCTGTATCGCAGTGAAGCAGCCGCAGCGGAGATCCGGGCGGCCAACGCCCAGCGGTTGGAGCAGGCCACGGAGCGGCTGAACACGGCCCGAGTCAACGCCCAGGAGGCAGAAGACCTGGCCCGTGAGGCAAACTTTCAGAACACCCAGCTCAACCAGGAAGCCCGCGCCCTTCTTGGCGAATGGCGGGCGGCCCGGAGCAGTCATTCCAGCGCCCGCGGCGCGGCCAACACTCAGCCCTTCAATCGGATTCCCACCCTGCTGGGGTTGATGGTGGTCATGGCCGTGATCTTCTCCATCGGCGGCAAGTTCATGGGCCATAACCTGAAGGAGTTCTTCATCGGCTTTCCCATTGTCTTTGGCTTGGCCGTGCTCTCCTACGTCATTGCCAACCAGGAGACCGTCAGAGCCTATGGATTTTCCTACGTCTTGTGGGGCATCGTGCTGGGCATGCTTATCTCCAATACGGTCGGTACGCCGAAATTTCTTAAAAGCGCAGCTCAGACCGAGTACTTCATCAAGACAGGCCTCGTCCTTCTGGGTGCCAGCATCCTGATTAACCTGATCATCATGGTCGGCCTGCCCGGCATCTTTGTCACCTGGGTGGTCACGCCCATCGTGCTTATCGGAACCTACTGGTTCGGCCAGAACGTGATCAAGATGGAATCCAAGCAGTTGAACATCACGGTCTCCTCGGACATGAGCGTTTCCGGCGTTTCCGCGGCCATCGCCGCCGCCGCCGCCTCCCGGGCCAAGAAGGAAGAACTGACCCTGGCCATCGGGATGTCCATGATCTTCGTGGTAGTCATGATCTTCGCCCTGCCGACCTTTGCCAACTGGGTGGGCATGCATCCGGTCTGGGCCGGGGCCTGGATCGGCGGCACTGTTGACAACACCGGTTCCGTGGTCGCCGCGGGCGAGTTGATCGGACCGGAAGCCATGTACGTGGCCGCGACCATCAAGATGATCCAGAACGTGATGATCGGCGTGATGGCCTTTGGCGTTGCCGCTTACTGGTGCTTGAAGGTCGAGCCCGAGCGGGCCTGCGCCGCCGGGGCCGCCCCCATGAAGTTCACCGCCGCCGGCGCTCTGTCTGAAATCTGGTACCGGTTCCCCAAGTTCATCCTGGGCTTCATCGGTGCTTCGGTCCTCTTCTCCGCCTTGGGTGCGGGCATGGGCGAGGATTGGGCGCAAGCCATGATCCGCAACGGCATCCTGGCCTGGGCCAACGGTTTCCGTGACTGGTTCTTCGCCATCGCCTTCGTGAGCATCGGACTGAGCATCAGCTACCGCGAGCTCAAGGAACCCCTGAAGGGCGGCAAGGCGTTGATCCTGTACGTTTGCGGCCAGGGTTTCAACCTCCTGCTCACCGCCTTCGTGGCCTACATCATGTTCATGGTTTTGTTCCGCGACGTCACCGATCGGCTGATGTCCATGGGCCTGTAATCGCCTGATCCACATGGAGCAGGGACCATTGCCTTCCAACAACCAACAAGCCGGGGACGGGAAACCGTCCCCGGCTTCCCCTTTGCGCCGCATGCTGCGCCTCGGGCTGGGCGTCGCCTTGATTGTCGGCTTTATCGCCACGCTGAACAACTTGGAGCGGCTCACCGGCAAAAGCGAGACGTTGGAGACGTTGCGCGAACGGGACATCTACGTCGGAGCTTGGTACTGGGATACCATCCAAGAAGTCTCCGAAGCCATGAGTTTCATGCGTGGTGCCTTGGGCAGAGGCGACAGCAAGGACGATTGACGCTGAAACCGTTTTCGGCCACGTTCCCAGAATGCGTGGTCTCAAGTCTTCCCGAACGGCTGGAATCCGGTTACATACAGGGTGGCTTGTGGATAAAGGCAACCTTCCCAATCCCCTCCAAACGGAGCATCATCCGTGCCCGCTGATTCCGAATCCAAACTTCTCAAGGCCCAACTCAAGGCCATCCTAACCGAAGAACGGGAGTTTGCCTCCAGGGTTGTCTATTACCGTCGCGCCGATACACAGTCGCCGTGGTGGTACAACTTCATCCCCTTCAAATTTCTAGTCGAATATTTCGGTCGTAAAAAGGAAACAACGCAGTTCAGCCAAAAACATCTGCGCTTCAAGGAAACGGCCTTGCGAGCGGCGGAGGAAGCCGTCCGGTCCGGGAACGCCGAGCGTGCCCGGCAGGAGATGAAGGGCGAACTGCGGGAATTCTGGATGCGCGAGCAGAAGCTGGAGTCACGGGAAGTCTATGAAAACCTGTCCGCCATGATGGACCTGCTCCTGGACCACTATCTTGGGCTGCTGCAAACCAGGGAGCGGGAATACCTGCTGATGCTCCGCAGGGCTTACCAGAACCGCGCAGCATATCAGGAGTTCCTGGCCCGCATGGAGCAGGTGGAGCACGCCGTTGACCAAGGCGTGGTGGATGCCCTGGGGAAGACCTGGCCGGACCCGTACATCCAGAGCAAACAGAAAGCGATCCGGGACGTTCGCAAACGGGAACTGGAAGACGCATTTTAGCAGAGTATTCTTTCGAAAAACATAAAACCGCGCTCCAAAGGGAAACGCGGTTCCATCTAGGCAGTTACCTTTCCCGCCTCCTGACTCCTGAATTCTGACTCCTGACTCCTGAATTCTCCTCTTTCAAACCGCCTCGCCCTGGAAGAAAAACCGCATTTCCTCCTCCCGCATCTCCGCCATCCTTTCCTCGATCCGACTCATGACCGCCCCGGATTCTTCCGAGGTGTGGAAGTTCTCTCGCAAGTGGCGGTTGGTCTCGTCTTCGGCCTCGGCCAGTTTGTTCAGGTAATACCGATACGCGCCGGAAGACCCGTATGCGCCTCGGACCAAATCCTCCAGAGCGCCTCCCGGTTGTTCGAGCAGGGTTCGATAGTGCTTTTCCATGAGCTTCAGGATGGCAATCTGCTTGACGGCCAACGCTTGCTCCGTTTCGGACTCCAGTGGAACCTGCGGGAAATACTCAGCTACGCTGTAGTCCTGGATTTCTCCGGTTTCGATGTCTTGAAGAGCCTTGTCCAAAGCCTTTGTTTTCGTGCCCAGAATATTGCTCGCGAAGGTATGGATACCTGTCTTGTATTGGGTCATTTTCATCATGTGGTGCACGAAGAGCACCGGCAACAAGATCATCCAGACCGAAACCTCGGGCTTTTTGACCACGTCCTTGGCCAAGCGGTAGGCGAACTGCCGCTCATGGGCGAGGATGATATCGTACTTTTCCCGTAAACTTAGTGACAAGTGGGACTCCTTGGGGGAAGTTGTGGTGGATTGCCGAGCCTGTTAGACAAAAACAAAGGGATTCAATTAGTCTTTTTCGGCCCGAAAGGCAAAAATGGGATGAATGAGGGAGGAGACGTTATGGGTGAAACAGAGCGGGATTCCCTGCCCCAAAAGCTGCGCCAATGGTGGGAATACAAGGTGTTGCTGAACCCCAAGGACTGGATGCAGATCGAGGTCACGTCCAAATGCAACGCGGCCTGCGACTACTGCCCGCGAACCGTGTACCGCGAGCATTGGCATGACCGCTTCATGTCCCTGGATACGTTTCGGCGCTTGCTGCCGACCCTGCGCAAGACCAAGCTGGCCTATCTCCAAGGCTGGGGTGAACCGTTTCTGCACCCGGAATTTCCAACCATGGTCCGGCTGGCCAAGGAGGCCGGATGTACCGTGGGCGTGACCACCAACGGCATGCTTTTGAACGAGCAGCGCCTGGCTCAAGTCATGGACGCGGGCCTGGACATTCTGGCTTTTTCCCTGACCGGCACGACCCCGGAACGCAACGACCCGGCCCGGGCCGGAGCGCCGTTGGTCAAGGTGCTGGAAAAAATGAAGATGGTTCAGCGGATCAAACAGGAACGGGGCACCGTCAAGCCCGTGGTGCACATCGCCTACATGCTGCTGCGCTCCGGCCTGGACGACTTGGAAGGGTTGCTTCGGCTGATGGCCGACCACGGGGTGGAGCAGGCCGTGGTCAGCGTGCTGGATTTCGAGCCGGGAATTGAACTCTCCGAGGAAGTGCTCGCGCCCAAGGACGACCAGGAACTGCATGCCCTGGAAGAGCGCTTCACCCGGCTGCGCGAGGCGGCCGTGAACCTGGGCGTGACCATCCACACGCCCAGTTTCGCCCCCAGGGGCAAGGACGATCCGGTCTGCGCCGAAAACGTCCAGCGAACTCTGTTCGTCTCCGCGGACGGCGAAATCTCCCCCTGCGTCTACGCCAACGTCCCCGTGGACCAAGCCGAATACGCCCGTCAAGGTCAACCCGCGCCATACAGCCGGGTCACCTTCGGCAACGTCAACGACGAACTGCTCCCCGTGCTCTGGCGCGGTAAAGCTTACGAACAGTTCCGCGAAGGCCTTGAGAAAAATAGACCCGCTGCCATTTGCCGGAATTGTCCGAAGCGCAAGCGGTGATCCGTCAATATAAAAACTAAAGAGTCAGAACGGGATGCGCGAGCCAAAACCGTGATCCATGCGAGAGGAATGCATTCCTAATATCTGGGTGGTTTCTGGGAAGCCAATCCCAAGGCATGGATAGTCAGGCGGCGGAGCGTTTCACTTTCCGAGTCCCGTCGGCATGTGCCCGGCTCCTATCCAAAGAAGGCCTTCACCTCTTGGTCCCGCAAACTCTTGGCAGTTTCCCGCATCTTCCGACTGACGGCCTGGGCCGTGGTGCTGGTTTGGTGGAGGTGGAGCACTTCTTTCTGGACGGCATCCTCGGCCTGGGCCAGTTTGGTCAGGAAGCGGCGGTATTCGCCGCTGGTTTTGTAGGTCTTCTTGATCAGGGCCTGGTAGTTTGAGCCTGTATCGCGCAGCAATTTCAGGTAGTGCGCCTTGAGCAGTTCCACCTCCGCGATCTGCGCGGTGTGCAAGCGGATCTCTCCGGGGGCGCTTTCCGACTCTTTGGCCCCAAAGGCATTTTTGTAGGTCCCATCCTTCTTGCCGGAGGTCGTCTCCTCCAG
Organism: Desulfonatronum thiodismutans; assembly: GCF_000717475.1. Classification (NCBI taxonomy): domain Bacteria; kingdom Pseudomonadati; phylum Thermodesulfobacteriota; class Desulfovibrionia; order Desulfovibrionales; family Desulfonatronaceae; genus Desulfonatronum; species Desulfonatronum thiodismutans. Next base: position 115,504 of record NZ_JPIK01000004.1, on the reverse strand, counting down.
GGCCGATTCCATGGCCAGGATTTTCGAGCGCACCACCCCTTTGGCGAAGGTTTCCAGGTCAGTTTGGTATTCCCGCAGCTTGACGTAGTGATAAACCAGCAGCGGGGGAAACAGGACCCGCCAGACGGTCAGTCTGGGCTTTTCCACGACCCGGCGGGCCAATTCCTTGGCAAAGTTCTGCTCATGGTCCCAGATCATTTGGTAGGTTTGCTGAGTGGCCGTAGCCATGGGCGTTCGCGCTCCGTTGTTTTTCATTTTCCAAGTGTGGATCGACTCAAAATCGATCCACATCATTTCTTCGTTCTCCAGCGTCTCAATCGCTCCAACCATCCTCTCGGACGACGCTCCCAACTCGTTTCAACGCAGGGCAGAAAGACCTCCGCCCCCCATTTCTGCTTGAAGTACCGGATGGCCGGGTTGATGCCCAGGCCCAGGTTCATGCGGATCTGGCCGCGCTTTTGGCCTTCCTGGAGCAGGGCGTGGAGCAGCAGGTCCGCGGTGCCCGGTGGGGCGAGGTCCGGGTTGCGGAAGGCGAACATATAAAAGGCCGTGCTCAGGGAGGTGAAGTCTCCCACGACAAATCCGGCCAAGTGCGAAGAATCATCTGTTTTGTTCAACCAGGCGGAAATCACCAATGCGCCTGGACAGGCTTGCACATAGGCCGGGATGTTTCGGAAAATGTGCCGCGTTCCCGGTTCCAGGTCCCGGTACTCCAGGTAGCGGTCGATCAGCGCCAGGTGTTCCTGGTCCAGAATGCGGCTTTGGTCCAGGGTCACTTCCCGTCCCGCCCGGCGCAACAGGTTGCGGAGTTTTTGCCCAGGCGCGGGAGCGGGAATGGGCAGAGTCAGGTAGGCGTCCTGTGTCTGGCCCGAGGGATGGTCCGAGGGGTTGTTCAAAGGAGTTTCTTCGGGTTCGACGGCGGGCGCTTGTTGGGGGCGGGTGGCGGCGAGTACGGTGATTTTTGGGGCCGTGCTGGATTCCAGGGCCAGATCCACGGATCGGGACAGGGCCTCCTGGTCCAAAAGACTCTGAGGGGGATCGTGCAGAGGGTAGCCGATGAGCACCAGGTCGTCAGGGGTTTCGTAGCCCAGACAGGCGTCGAACAAGCGCGGCGTACTCCCGGCCACGGCCCGGACGTAGCAAACGAGCTGTTCCGGAACCACGGCGTTCGCGGCGACATGATCCAGGCGATCCGGGCCGAGCATTAGATTTTCCGCAGCTTGCGGACCGTGAATCCGGCGTCGGCCAGCATCTTTTGCAGATTGAACATGTGTGCCGAGCCCACGAACACGGCGCAGCGCCCAGTTGTGATTCGGGGCAGCATTCGCTCCAGAAACACGGCGTCGCGGCGGTCAATGACCAGATCCGTGCGGGAGGGAAATTCGGCGCTGGTGCCCATCATGGCGTCCAGGTCACCCTTGAGGTAGGCGCGCATGTTCCGGCGGATGAATCCTTTCCAGAGGCCGCACTGACGAAAGAAACGCACGATGCGCTCCACGGGCACGCTTTCCAGGGTGGCGATCTGCTCGTCGATCGACTCCATGCCTCGGACCTCCTTGCCCATCTCCTGGGCCAGGTGCCAGGCCTCCAGGTCCACGGAGTGGTTCCAGTCGTGGCGGCGTAAAAAGTGTGTCCAGAGGGAGAAAAAAGCGTACCAGTGCCGGTATTTCGTCAGATAATGCCGGACATCGATGGGGTTGGGGTCCTCGGTGCCCAGGAATCTGGCCCAGAAGCCGCGCGGTCCGTTGACCACGCGTTCCAGCTTGCGGAATTCCTCCTCGGTCATGGCGTCCATCAACCTGGGTGAAGCCTGGCCCTGGGTCTGGTCCTGGGTCTGACCCTGGGTCTGGTCCGGGGTCTGGTCCGGGGTCTGGCCGATCCGGGCGACATGGTCCAGGCTGGCCTGATCCAGCGGGCCCTCGAAGATCACGGTGTCCACCTTTTCAAACAGTCGGCGCATGGAACTCTCGAAGCTGCAGCAGAAAAAATGCGCGGTCCCGCCGATCCAGGACGTTCTGCCGTTCTTCTCCAGTTCCCAGATCAGTCTGTAGGGGCGCTGCTGGGGCAGGCTGTTCCAGTACTGCTCCCTGGTCATCTGGACGTGGGGCATGTGGACCATGGTGCGCATCAAATCGCCCAGGTCGTCCCGAAAATCCGGGGCTTCGGTCCATTCGGCCATTTCGTAGGGCGTCGCGGGTGATGCACCCCATTTTTCCTTGAACCGGCGAATGCCCGGGTTCACGCCCAGCCCCAGATGCAGGTATTCCTTGCCCGTTTCCAGGGCGATACGGATCATTTCCCGGAACAGCAGGTCCGAGGCGTAGGGCGTATGGTTTTGGCGCGAATGCGCGCCCAGCAGGTAGCTGAGAAACGGGCGCGGCGCGGTGTCCAGGAGCAGGCAGGCGGCGAGATTGCCCTGGTCGTCCCAGGCATTGAGCAGGAACAGGTCCGGACACTGGGGGAGGGCGCTCTCGGTGCGGGCGTAAAGTTCGCGCACCGCGGGCGGCAGGGCGACCCGTCCGGTGAATTCCGCCCAGAGACGGCGGTGGGCCGCGGTGAAGGTGGTGCTTTGGTCCACGGTCAGCCGGGTCGCGGCTTTGTCGGCCAGGCGGGCCAGGCGGGAAGGAGTCGGGGCGTCAGCGGGCAGGACGTAATAGTGGTCCTGGTTGGTGCGATACAGGCGAAGGCGTTCAGGCAGTTCCGGGCAGATGGCCCAGCAGTTCACGGCCCGGGTTTGGCGGCGGGCCTCTTGCAAGGCTTGGTCAAAGGCTTCGGGAGGATCATCGCCACCATGGATCGCATAGCCCACGGCCAGGAGCCAGTCCTCGGCGTGCAGAAACAGGTAGTCGTTCTGGAGAAAGGGCCGTCCGCCGGACACGGCCTTCATGTAGTGAATGGAATGTTCCGGAACGCGGGCCTGGTTCAGGAGCAGGTCGTACTGGGCGGGACTCAGGTCTTCAGGCATGGGCATGAACGGCCTCCACTGCGGCTTTGAAGGTCGCGAAATTGCCTTCAAGTATGGCCTGAGCCGCGCCATGGGTCAATGCCAGGAAGTAGTGCAGGTTGTGGATGGTGTTCAGACGGTAGGCCAGCAGTTCCCGGGCCATGTACAGATGGCGCAGGTAGGCCCGGGAGAATCGGGTGCAGGTGTAACAGCCGCAGTTGGGGTCCAGGGGGCCGTCGTCTTCCTTGTACTCGGCGCGCTTGATGTTCACCTTGCCCAGGGAGGTGTACAGGGTGCCGTTGCGGGCGTTGCGGGAGGGCAAGACGCAGTCGAACATGTCGATGCCGGCCTCGATCCCGTCAAGGATGTCCATGGGCGTGCCCACGCCCATCAGGTATCTGGGCTTGTCCGGGGGCAGCAGGGGCGCGGTATGGCGCATGATCTCCAGCATCAGGGGTTTTGATTCGCCCACGCTCAGTCCGCCGATGGCAAAGCCGTCAAAGGGCAGGTCGCAAATCTGACGGGCGCTTTCCGTGCGCAGGTCCGGGAAGAAGCCGCCCTGGACGATCCCGAATTGGAGCTGGTTGCCCGAACCTTGGGGATAGGCCTGACGACAACGGGCCGCCCAGCGGGTGGTCAGGCCCAGGGATTTGGCCGTGTAGGCCTTGTCCGCGCCGTAGGGCACGCACTCGTCCAGGACCATCATGATGTCCGAGCCCAGGTTGCGCTGGATGGAGACCACCTTTTCCGGAGAAAAGAAGTGCTTGGAGCCGTCCCGGTGGGAACGAAACTCCACCCCGTCCTCGCTGATTTTGCGCAGGGATTGCAGGCTGAAGACCTGAAACCCGCCGCTGTCCGTGAGGATCGGGCCGTTCCACCCGGAAAAGGCATGCAGCCCGCCGCGCCGGGCCACCAGGTCGTCGCCGGGCAAGAGGTAGAGGTGGTAGGTGTTGCCCAGGATGATCTGGGCTTTGAGGTCCAAAAGGTCGTCGGGGCTCAGGGCCTTGACGCAGCCCACCGTGCCCACGGGCATGAACACCGGAGTGCGGATGGTTCCGTGGGCCGTGGCCAGGGTCGCGGTTCTGGCTTGGCCGTCAGTGGCCAGAATGTGGAAGGTGCCGGGTGTGGTCATGGTGGTGGAAGTATTTGGGATTCAGGATTCAGGAGTCAGGATTCAGAATTTAGGAGTCAGGATTCAGAATTTAGGAGTCAGGATTCAGAATTTAGGAGTCAGGATTCAGGGTAGTCCGTGTTTGGGGCAGAGGTTTGTGAGGATGCAGTTGGGGCAGCGAGGTTTGCGGGCCGGGCAGGTGTCCCGGCCGTGGAGGACCAGGAGATGGTTGATGTCGCCCCATTGTTCGCGGGGAAACAGTTGCATCATATCCCGTTCGATGATCGTCGGATTGGTGGAGGTCGTCAGGCCCAGGCGAAAGGAGAGGCGGCGGACGTGGGTGTCCACCGCGATGCCTTCGTGCCTACCCAGGGCGTTGGACAGCACGATGTTCGCGGTCTTGCGGGCCACTCCGGGCAGGGTGAGCAGGTCGGTCATGGTGTCCGGGACTTCCCCGCTGTATGCTTCGAGGACGCGCTTGGCCGAGGCGATGAGGTTTTTGGCTTTTTGGCGGAAAAAGCCCGTGGAATGGACCACGTCCTCGACCTCGGCCAGCGGCGCGACGCTCAGATCCTCCGGACCCGGCCAGCGGCGGAAGAACTCCGGCGTGACCATGTTCACCCGAGCGTCCGTACACTGAGCCGCCAAGACCGTGGCCACCAGCAACTCCCAAGGATTCTTCCAGTCCAGCATGGTCACGGGGAGCGGGTAGCGGGCGTGGAGGAGGGTGAAGATTTGGGCGGCGCGTAGTTTGAAATTTTTGTTCATTTCATCCTTCTGAACGCTTTTGGGCGACGTTGCCCAGAATGATGAGCAACAGGCCGACGATAGTCGAAGGCAGGATTTCTTCTCCCACGAAAATACGAATAAAAATCAGCGAGAGGAATGGCGAGAAGTAGATAAGATTGCCCACCTGGGCCGTGGTTCGGGAGAGTTTCAGGGCTTTGAGCCAGAAGATGAAGGTGATCCCCATTTCGAACACCCCCACGTAGGCCGCGCCGAGCAGGCCGGGGAGGTTGATGGCAAGGGGATCGGAGAACAGGAACGTCACCGGGAGGATGTAGGCGAATCCAAAGGCGAAGTTCAGGAACAGCCTGAGTACCGGGTCCATGGCATCCCGGGTGTTGAAGATCCAGTACAGGGCCCAGATCACGGTGCTGCCCAGGGCCAGCCCCGCGCCCAGCGGGTCGGCGAAGGACAGGCCGAACAGGTCGCCACGGGTGCAGATGGTCAGCACGCCCAGGTAACTCACGCCCATGGCCAAAAAGTCCCGGCCCGTGATCCGCTGGCCCAGCAAGGGGATGGAGAGCAGGGCCAGGGTGATGGCCCAGGTGTAGTTCAGGGGCTGGGCCTCCTGGGCCGGGAGAAGGTCGTAAGCCTTGAACAGAACCAGGTAGTAGAGAAACGGGTTGAGCAGCCCCAATATGGCCGAGCGGGCCAGATCCGTGCCGGACAGGCCGCGTAGGGAGCGCAGTCTGCCTTGGGCGGTCAGAACCGCCAGCAGGGTCAGCGCGGAAATCAGGGTGGAAATGCACAGCAACTGGATCGGATCCACGTGGCGCAGGGAAATCTTGAAGGCCGAAGCCACGGTGGACCAGAGCAGGACCGTGGCCAAGCCGTAGGCGTATGCCGTGCGTTGTCGGGTATCCATGAGGGGGAAAGGTTAGGATCGGCCTTGCTCGCGCCTGGATTCGGCGGTTTTGCGGCTTGCGCATTCGGTTCTGCCGGGATGTTGCTTTCAGGCTCGGACGCGAAGAGGTGCCGTATTGTTTAGCGGGATTTGGCCGGATGCACAATGCCTCAGTATTTCTGGTGGTTGGCTGAGACCAAATTGCCCTGCTACCGTGTGGGTCATGCTTGCGATTGTCGCTGGCATGCAATAAGAAAGTTGAGTCAACTTGTCGAATATACACCGACATGCACGTTCTTTTCATTGTAATCCAATTCGTGCGACCACATTGTTTTCGGGCCCCTCCTTTTTCACCCCCTTTGTTCAACGGCGGCGAAGCTTCATGCCGGAAACCAGCAGCCAGCTCAAATCGTATATTCCTTCGCGCACCGCCATTGCCTACGCCTTGGCAGGCGGAATTTGGATCATTTTTTCCGATCAGCTGCTGGCCTTGATGGTCGAGGATCCGGCCACGCTGATCCGGTTGCAAACTTATAAGGGGTGGTTTTTCGTCCTGGTCACGGCGATCCTGCTCTATTTCGCTCTCAGAAGACAGGTTCTGCTCCTGGAGCAGAAGGGCCGGCAGTTGATTCATCACGAGCGCCAATTCCGTCGCTTGGTGGACAACGCCTCTTTACCCATTTTTATTCAGACCAACGGCACATTCGCTTATCTCAACAAGCAGGCTTTGAACCTCTATGGGGCGGTTTCACCGGAAAGCCTTTTAGGGCGCTCGGTCCTGGAGCGGGTCCATCCTCGACATCACAAAGAGGTCCTGGCGCGGATACGCCTGCTCAACGAGGAAAAAGAATCCGTGCCTTCTCTTGAACAAACCCATCGCAGACTGGATGGGGGTGAGTTTTTCGTGAATGTCAGCGCTGCTCCCTTTCAGTTTCAGGGAAGTGACGGGGCCGTTGTTTTTGTTCAGGACATCACGGAAAGGAAAGGATTCGAGGAGGAACTGCGGAAGCTGAACCAACAACTGGAGCAGCGGGTCAAGGAGCGGACCGCCCGGCTGGAGGAGGTCAATCAGGAGCTGGAGGCCTTCAGCTATTCCGTGTCCCACGACCTGCGCGCTCCGTTGCGCGGCATCGACGGATTCAGCCAGGCCCTGCTGGAGGATTATCACGACAAATTGGACGGCCAGGGGCGGGACTACCTGGATCGGGTGCGCAAGGCCAGCCAGCGCATGGGGCTGCTTATCGACGATTTGCTCAAGCTGTCCCGGGTGTCGCGGGCCGCGCTTAGCGTGACGAACGTGAACCTCAGTCAAATGGCCGAAGGCGTTCTGACCGGCTTGGCGGAGTCCGAGCCGGAGCGGGACGTGGAAACCGTCGTGGAACAGGATTTGACCATCACCGCAGATCCGACCTTGATCCAGATCGTCCTGGAGAACCTTTTGGACAATGCCTGGAAGTTCACCCGATACGTCCCTCGTCCCAGGATCGAATTCGGACGGCGAATGGAGAACCATGAGCAGGTCATATTTCTCAAGGACAACGGCGCGGGGTTCGACATGACCTACGCCGGAAAATTGTTTACGGCATTCCAACGCCTGCACTCTTTGGAGCGATTTCCAGGGACGGGAATCGGTCTGGCCACCACGGGCCGGATCATCAGGCGACATGGCGGAAAAATCTGGGCCGAGGCCGAACCGGACAACGGGGCGACATTTTTCTTCAGCCTTCCGGATGTCCCGACCGCTGAGGATCAAATTACCTAACGGAGGACGGATGTCTCGCAAAATTATTCTTCTGGTGGAGGACAACCCCGACGATGTCCTGCTTACCCGGAGAGCGCTGCAAAAAAACAATATCTTGAACGAATTGGTGGTCGCGGAGGATGGGGTTGAGGCCTTGGACTATCTCTTCGGGCAAGGAGCGTATGCCGGGAGGGACGTGCGCGTTCAGCCGCAGGTGGTCCTTTTGGACATCAAACTCCCGCGACTGGACGGCATCGAGGTGCTGCGCCGGATTCGCGCCGACGAGTCGACGAAGTTGCTGCCCGTGGTCATGCTGACCTCTTCCAGCGAGGAGCGGGACCGGTTGGAGACGTACAGTCTCGGGGCCAACAGCTACATCCGTAAGCCAGTCGATTTTCACCAATTTATTGATGCGGTCCGTCAGCTTGGTCTGTATTGGCTGGTGTTGAATGAATCTCCCCCGATTCCAAAGGGAGGTTGAGGACATGTCCGCATTGCGCGTGCTGATAGTGGAAGACTCTGAAGACGACGTGCTGCTGGTTGTCCGGGCCTTGAAAAAGGCCGGGTTGGAATTGGTCTACAAGCGGGTGGAAACCAGGGCGGCCATGCAGGACGCTTTGGAGATGGAATCCTGGGACCTGATCGTGTCCGACCACGTCATGCCCGAGTTTGATTCGTTTCAGGCCCTCGACGTCCTGAAGCGCAGCGGCCTGGACATTCCCTTCATTCTGGTTTCCGGGAGCATCGGCGAGGAGATGGCCGTGGAAAGCATGAAGGCCGGGGTGCATGATTTTGTCATGAAGGACAAGCTTGCCAGGCTCGTGCCGGCGGTCATGCGGGAGCTCAAGGAGGCGGCGAATCGTCGAGACAAGCACGCCGCGCACGAAGCCTTGGTAACAGCCAAAAAGGCGGCCGAGGCCGCCAACGAGGCCAAAAGCACGTTTCTGGCCAACATGAGCCATGAGATCCGCACGCCGCTCAACGGAATCATGGGCCTGTTGCAACTTTTACAAACCTCGTCGCTGGAGCCGGATCAAAAACGTTTCGTGGGGCTGGCTTTATCCTCTGCGGACCGACTGACATCGCTGCTTTCGGACATTTTGGACATTTGCAGCATCGACTCGGGTCGGATGGAGGTTCGGGAAGACCGGATCAATCTCCGGGACGTGACGGATTCCGCCATGGACCTGTTCTCGCTGACGGCCGAAGAAAAGAACATTCGTCTGGAAGGCCGGTATGACCCGTCTATTCCGGCTACTCTGCTGGGTGACGCGGTCCGGGTGCGCCAAATTCTCTTCAACCTGATCGGCAACGCCGCGAAGTTTACGGACAAGGGCCGGGTTCGCGTGGACGTCGTACCGGTGGGGATGAGCCAGGGCAATCGACTGCGCGTACTGATCTCAGTGTCCGACACCGGAGTCGGCATGCCGGAGGACCGCCTCGACGACTTGTTCAAACCGTTCGTGCAGCTGGATTCCTCCATCACCCGCAAATACCAGGGCGCGGGGCTGGGGCTGACCATTGTCAAGCGGCTGGTGGAATTGATGGGCGGGAATATCAACGTGGAGAGCGTTCCGGGGGAAGGCTCCACCTTTCATGTGCTTCTGCCGTTCACCGTGCCCAAGGACGGTTCCGGGGATCTGGATCGTCCCGGAACATGGCCCAGCGAGAAGAAGGAGGGGGTGAGCATCCTTTATGCCGAGGACGATCCGGCGAATCAAATCACTGTGCGCTTGCTGCTGGAGCGTGTCGGACATCACGTCGTGGTGGCCGAGGATGGCCAAATAGCCTTGGATCTGTTGGCGAAAAACGATTTTGACTGCGTCCTGATGGACGTGCAAATGCCGCGAATGGACGGAATCCAGGCCACGAAAGCCATCCGGAACTGGGATAGTTTACGGCGCGTAAAGGATATTCCGATCATCGCGCTTTCCGCCAAGGCCATGCCCGGAGACAGGGAAAGCTTTCTGAGCGCGGGGATGAACGACTACCTGGCAAAACCGGTGCGGATTGAAGATCTGGAAGAGATGGTCAGACGACATTGTTCGTCTGGAGCGAATTCCTGATCGGTCAAAGCCGAAGCCGTGTCGGCGGTTTCGCGAATCCTGGTGCCGAAAGACGTAGACATCACTGTCTAATAATTGATACAGTGAGGCATTTCATTGCCCTGAATACGCGCGTGGTGTTGTCCTAGTGCCGTAAAAGCTCTGTATTGTGTCGTTTTTTCTGGAAAGTTCATCCGGAGTTGTAACCATGGGTATTGATCGCGACCGTCAGGCCCGGTCTTCGGGTATAACCGCCTCTCTGCGCTCCATGATTTCACATATTGAGGAACTGCCGGTGTTGCCCACCGTGGCGGTGCGGGCGCTGACCCTCTCGATGCGAGACGACGTCGATTTGACTCAACTTGCGCGGGTAATGGAAGCAGACCCCGTGCTTACGGCAAAAATCCTGCGCTTGGTAAACAACGCCCAAGCCGGTTTGCCGACACGTGTCGGAACGGTCAAACAGGCCGTCGCCCTGGCCGGATTGAACCAAGTCCGGTGTGCCCTGCTGGGCGTTTTGGTCAAGGATTACCTGCCTGAGACTGAGCCGAAAATCGCCGACATGTCCAAATTGTTGTGGACCCACAGTCTGGTTACAGCCGTGCTGGCCGATCTCATAGCGGCAAAAACATTTCCGGAGCTTCGGGAAACGGCTTTTGTCGGCGGTCTGCTGCATGATATCGGCAAATTGGTCATAATGGACATTTTTCCGGATATCGCACTGCAGATCGACGAGTTGCGCAAGGAAAGATGCTTGAGCACCATGGAGGCGGAATTCAAAATACTGGATACCGATCACTGCACGGTGGGCAAGATACTCGCGCAACACTGGAAGTTGCCTGAAGAGCTGGTGGATTGCATTTGGCTGCACCATCACAGGCTTGGCTCCATGGATCGGTCTTCCTTGAATTGGGAAGTGACGGCCATTGTCTCGCTGGCCAACCATCTGGCCAAGGAAATGCTTTGCGACGTGCCTGAACGGAGCAATGAGGACAGCCTCATCGAGGCATTGCTGACGGCGTTGAACCTGGAGCAGGCCGAAGTGGCCGCTCTTCGGGGAGAGGCTAGGCGGGAATATGAACTAAAAGCCGCTTTTTTTGATCTGGAGAGTGATCTCAGCATTGTCTTTCACCAAATTATCCAGAAGGCCAACAGAAGCCTGGCCGAGTTGGGCATCGAACTGGACGTGAAAAACACCAGACTTTCCAAGATGAACGCTCTGCTGGGCCTGGCCAACAAAATCGGGCTCGACCTCGGCAATGTTCACAACAAAACCGATCTTTTTCAGGCACTCGCCCAGGCTTTTAACGGCTTTTCCGCCGTTCCCGTGGGCATCTTCTACACCATTGATCACGAAACGCGTGAGCTTGAGGGGGTCGTATGGATCGATGGCGGAAGAAAACGAAGGCTGCTCTGCTTCACCGATCGCAATGGCACCCCCATCTGGGAACAAACTGACCAGAATCTTCCCCCGGATCTTTGCAGGATACTGGCTAACGCCAAACAACGCCTCCATTACGATCGAACCATCGCCCAAAGCTTTTCCTCTCCTTTTTTGATCTTCAGCTTTGGCATGGAAAATTGTTATTTCGCGGAACTGTGTATTTCTTTGGCCCAGGAGTATCGCCCTCATCCACAGGACAATTTTACCGGCTTCTCCCAGATCGCCCAGCTCCTTCGCTCTTCCCTGGAAAACGTACTGCTGTTCGAGAGTCTTCAGTGCAAAAAGGAGGATCTCGCCCAGGCCCTCTGGCGAACTGAACAGATCAATCATCAATTGATCCAGACGGAACGCCTGGCCGCTGTTGGCCAGCTGGCAGCCGGCGCGGCCCATGAAATCAACAACCCTCTGGCGATCATTTCCGCTCGTGCTCAACTCCTTGAACTTAAAGAGCAAGATGAAAAAAGGAAACAGGAATTGGCGTTGATTTCCGTGCAAATTGAAAGAATCAGCAAAATATTGACGAACCTGATGGATTTTGCCCGCCCCGCTCCGCCAAACCTTCAGAAAATCAATATTCATCTCGTCCTGGACCGTGTGCTCGAACTGGTCGCGACCAATTTTCGCAAGTATAAGATCACCTTGGTAAAACAGTACGATGATCGGATCGTGCCGATCAAGGCCGACCCCAATCAACTTGAACAGGTTTTCCTGAACCTGATTATCAATGCCCAACATGCCATGGAGGAAAAGGGAGGGCAGCTGACCGTGGTCACGGAATTTTTGGCCAACCAGCAGGCCGTCTTGATACGAATTCAGGACCAGGGAGTCGGGATTGCCAGAGAAAATTTGAAAAAGATCTTTGATCCCTTCTTCTCAACCAAGGCCGAGGGCAAGGGGACCGGCCTTGGTCTTTCCACATCCTTGGGGATCATCAACAACCATTTCGGCAAGATCGATATCGACAGCACTCCGGGAAAAGGGACTACTTTCAGCGTTGAACTCCCCGTGGACATTTCCGCGCTGCGCCCGATGCAATCCGAAGCATGCACCTCTTCCGCCACATCGCTGGGGCTTCGTCCCAGGATATTGGTCGTGGACGATGAAGAACATATCCGGGATGTGCTCAAGGAAACCCTGGAAAACGAGGGTTTTGAAGTGATGACCGCGAACAACGGCAATATGGGGCGGGACATGCTGGAGGCAGAGCGATTCGATCTCTTGCTCCTGGACATCAAGATGCCTTATCGAGATGGGTTATCCCTTTTGCGGGAGCTTCGCGCCTCGCCAACGAATGCGGGACTGCAGGTGCTCGTTATTACCGGTACGGCGTCGCCTGATGAAATGGGAGAAATTGCCAACCACAGCTGCAAATGTCTGCGCAAGCCGTTTCATATCAAGAAACTTCTCGCCGAAGTGCATTTTTGTCTTCGTAAGACCGATGGCTGAATCCGGTACCAGAATCATCGCTATAGCCAGCGGTAAAGGCGGGGCCGGGAAAACGTCCGTCGCCTTGGGGCTAGCTTGGCAACTGGCCGAAATCGGTAAAAAAGTCTGCCTTGTAGACGTGGACATGGGGCTGTCCAACGTGGATGTGCTCCTCGGGCTGTCTCCTCGCCATACACTGGATGAACTGCTTTTTACGGATCTGCCGCCGGAAGCGGCGCTGAACAATGTCCGCCCCGGGCTGGACGTTATTTCCGGCGGCTCCGGCACGGCGGCCTTGGCGGATCTGAGCCGAGTTCAGCGTGACAGATTCTTAAAGAAAATTAGGATGTTGAATGAATATGATATCCTCCTGCTGGACAATTCTCCCGGAATTCATCGTCAGGTCATTTCTTTCTGCTTAGCCGCGCGGGAGCAAATTGTCCTGATCAACCCCGAGCCGTCCTCGCTCATGGACGGCTATGCCCTCCTGAAAGTGCTTCGACGGAATGGACTGCACCGTCCACCGTATCTCTTCGTGAACCGGGTTCGGCCCGGATTCAATGCAAAATTGCTGTTGGAGCGATTCGGGGCCGTCTGTAAGAAGCATCTGCAGCTTCCCGTGCTCGCCCTGGGGGCAATCCCCGAGGATGCTCTGTTCAGGGATGCGGCGGCACAGCAGATGTTGCCAAAGGCTTTGTCTCCGGAAGCGCCAGCCTGCAGGGCACTGAAGAAGGCGGCCTGGCTCCTGGCTCGCCGAACAAGTTTAAAAATTCTGTACACCGAAGCGGAGAACTTTTGGGACACGTCACTGGTCAACATGCTGCGGGATTCAACTCACGAGAGGTTCAGGCCTGAACCGACGCCCGACGTATCACCTCAAGTCCAAACGCAGGAATCAAGAGCAGACTCTCTTGCCGAACTTGTCGCGAGCCTGGAGCAAAATGTCCTTAAACTTCAAGATTTTATTAAAAAAGAGCCAGCCGCGACTCCTGACGTCAAGAAACGCATTTTTGCCGTCGGCGAGACACTCCTGGAGTTGGCTGAAGGGCTGCCATTGCCAAACCAGTCGGCGCCACCGGAGATGGTCGTGGGGATTGTTTGTCCGGATGAAGCTTTGCAGGGAACCTTGAAGGATATCGTCCTGGGCCAGGGGTTCCGTCCAGTTGTCATCAACGGTTACCCGAGTTCATCGGTCAAACCGGGGATTTTGCTGTGCTCCATCGACAAGGAGGATGATGTGGTTATGGACGTCATCCAGCACCTTGCGGGCACCCCCTGCATCTGGCTGTCCCAGTATTCATTGAAGCTGCCACCATGGGCTTCGCGACTGAATCTGGTGGATGTACTCCGGAAGCCGTTTACACTCCAGGAAATCCACGAAGCACTGCAAAAGGCTTGTTTTGAGGAAAAACACTCAACGCGGACATCTGGCAAGTTCTTTGAGAAACGAACAATTGCCGCAACGCCGCAAAAAGTTCAAACTCTCACGTATCACTAAATACGTTGAAACTGCTACTCAGCGCATCCAAGAGAAACGGTCAGGAGACCCGCTCCCCGCTGCACGAGGACAGGCTTCGGGGGTATGACTTACTCGGGGACGGCATTGAAAAAACACGTCATTCCCGGGAAGGCGGGAATCCAGTGCCGGAGTGAGGCTCTACCAAGGATGTACTGAGCGTTATGCCTTCTCAAACAAAAGGCCGCCCATTGGGCGGCCTTTTGTTTGTCCGTGGAGAGGAAAGGAGTCTATTTCTTCCAGCTTTCGAACTGCTCCGGGTTTTCGCGCAGAAAACGCTTGGCGTTTTCCAGGCGGTCGGAGCCGGACTCCTGGTTCCAGGCCATGACCATCTGCAACTGGTTGGGGCTTTCCCAAGCGAAGTTGTTCAGGAAATTGTAGACTTCCGGCTTGTCTGCCTTGAGGCCCTGGCGGACGATGGTGTGGATGCTCTCTTCACCGCCCAGGATGCCCTTAGGGTCTTCCAGGTACTTAAGGTCCCACGTGCCGAACATCCAGTGGGGAGACCAAGCCGTGACGGCCACCCATTCATCGCGATCCACGGCGTTGCTCAAGGCTCCGGTCATTGTGGCGTCGCTGCCCTCAATCAATTCAAACTTGGTCAACCCGTACTCCCGGACCGCGTCCTCGGAGAGACGCATCAGGCCGGCACCAGGATCGATGCCGATGATCCGGCCGTTGAACTTGTCCGCGTGGTCGTTCATTTCAGCGATGGAGTCGATGGTCACATAGGAGGGTACGGCCCAACCCAGTTTGGCGCCGCCGACAATGGGGCCCAGGTCTTCCACGGTGTCCTTGACCCGCTCGTAGTAATCGGCGTGGGTCACGGGCAACCAGGCGGTGACCATCCCGTCCACGTTCCCGGTACCCACGGCCTGCCACATGGCCGCCGCGGCAACGGGCAGAATCTCCACGTCATAGCCCATTTCCTCCAGGGCCGCCTGGACCACATGGGTGCTGGCCGCGGCGCAGTCCCATTCCACGTAGGCGATGCGCACGGACTTGTCCCGGGCGGACGCCGTGCCGGCGGTTACAAACAAAATTACCATCAGTGCCAGCAGGATGCGAAACAGTTTTCCACTCATCATAAAACCTCCTTGGTTTCAGATTAGGTTTGGGGTTAATTTTTCTTGGTGCCGAAGTGCTGCAGGACGCGGTCCAGGATGATGGCCACGATCACGATGCCCAGACCGGCTTCGAAACCGCTGCCCATCTGCAGGCGCTGGATGGCCCGCCAGACCTCGCCGCCCAGGCCCCGTGCGCCGATCATGGCCGCGATGACCACCATGGACAGGCCGAGCATCACGGTTTGGTTTACACCCGCCATGATGGTCGGCGTGGCCAGGGGCAGTTGCAGCTTGAACAGTTTTTGCCATTTATTTGACCCAAAGGCGTCGGCGCATTCCACCAGTTCGCGAGGAACCTGCTTGATGCCCAGGCAGGTTAGGCGAATGGCCGGGGGCATGGAAAAGATCACCGTGGCAAAGATGGCGGCCACCTTGCCCAGGCCGAAAAAAGGGATTGCCGGGATCAGGTAGACGAAGGCCGGCATGGTCTGCATCACGTCCAGGACCGGCTGCACGACCCGGTTCACGCCGCCGTGCAGGGCCGCCAGGATGCCGATGGGAATGCCGATGCTCAGGGCGGTCAGGGTGGCGATGAGCACCAGGGTGATGGTGCTCACCGTGGGCACCCACAGGCCCATGTTCCAGATCAGGGTCAGACCCAGCAGCGTAAAGATTCCGATGCCCCGTTTTTTGGTCAGCCAGAAAGTCAGTCCGGCCGCGGCCAGGATAAACACCCAGGGCGGCAGGAACAGCAGGCCGTTTTCAATGGCCCGGATCACGATCTCCATGACCCGGGTGAAGGCAATGGTCAGAAAGGAAAAGTTGGTGACCAAAAAGTCGATGATCGCCTCGATGGTCGCCCCAATAGGTATTTTAGGCATCGTTGTTCCTCCCGCGTTCGGCCAGGGCCGCCAGCAACGACCCGCGAATGATCACGCCCATCAGTCTGCCGTCAGCGCTGACGACCGGCAGCGGATGGGGCAGGTTGGCCATGATCGGAATCAGGTCCGCGGCCGGGGTGTCCGGAGGCACGCTGACGAAGTCGGTTTGCATGATGTGGTGCAATTCGGTCTCGCCGCGCTTGGAGGCTTCGGAGGCCTCGTCCGCGGTGACGTAGCCGATGACCTTGTGTTTTTCATCGTGGACGAAAATCTGGGACAGCCCCTGTTTCTGCATGAAGCGCAGCGCGGATTTGGGCCCGTGGGCCGCGAGAAAAACCACGGCCTTGGGCTTGATCACCACGGACTCCGCGGTGAGCACCTTGGTGATGTCCACGTTTTCCACGAAGCGGGAGACGTACTCGTTGGCCGGGTTGGTCAGGATCTGTTCCGCGGTGCCGATCTGGACGATGGCGCCGTCCTTCATCAGCACGATCCGGTCTCCGAGCTTCAGGGCCTCGTCCAGGTCGTGGCTGATGAACAGGATGGTTTTCTGCATCTTGCTTTGCAGATTGATCAATTCGTCCTGCATGTCTCCGCGGATCAGGGGGTCCAGGGCGCTGAAGGCTTCGTCCATGAGCAGGATGTCCGGATCCAGGGCCAGGGCCCGGGCCAGTCCGACGCGTTGTTGCATGCCGCCGGAAAGATTGACCGGGTAGTAGTCTTCCCAGCCCTTCAGGCCAACCTGCTCCAGGGCGATCATGGCCTTATCGCGCCGTTTGGCCGGGTCCATGCCCTGGATTTCCAGGCCGTACTCAGCGTTTTGACAAACCGTGCGATGGGGAAACAGGGCGAAATTCTGAAAGACCATGCCCAGCTTGGTCAACCGGACCTGGCGCAACTCGTTCATGGACAGGGTGGTGATGTCCTGATCGTCGATCAGGATCTTGCCGGCGGTGGGCTCGATCAGGCGATTGATGCACCGGACCAGGGTCGACTTGCCGCTGCCGGAAAGTCCCATGACCACGACGATCTCTCCGGCGGCAACGGTAAAGCTGGCATCCGCCACGCCCACCCCGCACCCGGTCTTTTCCAGAATCTTGTCTTTCCCGACCCCGGACTGAAGCAGCTTCAAGGCTTCCTTGGAGTTGGAGCCGAAAATCTTCGTCAGGTGCTCGACGCGAATTTTCGGTTCCCGGGTGGTTTCTGACATGAAAGCGTCCTCTGTTGATGGATGATGAAAATAGCCGTCTGGCTTGAGATATCTCATTAAATTATATCAATCACGGTGGTTCGTCAACATAAAATTTCACTTTTTCGAGGGACTGGAAATCCGAAGTCCACCGAAGAGACAAGAAACGTAAATGATAACCACCATGTGCTAGGATATTTATCGATATATTTTGAAGTTAATGAAAGAAGTCGTTTGGCGATTTTTGAAATGTGAAGCAAACGGTATTGTCTCAATGTCTCTTCTATTGCGATCATGATTTTATTATGTGTTTACCATAGCACTTTTTGCTATTAGTGGATTGATAATGCGTCATTGCCGGTTGTTTTGTCAGATATTGTGGTGATGCGCTTTGTTTTTTGGAAGTTTTTATTCTGTTTTGTGGAGAATTGCCGCGAGCTTGGTCGCTCACATCAAGAAGGGTTCGTCAGGAGTCACGCTGAACTGACGACACGAAATCGTCACATTCGTAGGGTATGCTTTTATTTTCAGATTTTGGGGATGTTTTTTGGGTGGGGGCCAGCGGGTCTTTGGGAATTTTTCTTCCCGAAAAGTGCGGGACTCAAATTTTCGACTGGAAACCTTGGATTGACGGCTGACGGCATCAAGGGAATACTCTTCACGGGTTTTGATCCGCATTCGAGGACAACACGGAACATGTCATTAAAGTGGTGCACGCCATCGAATCGTCTGAAAAATGTAACTTGATCGTCATGCAACTCAGCTCTTTCAAGGGCACTCTGCATCTGCCTCGCACCTCCATTCGAAAAGGTCCGTCGCGTTCAGCGTCCTGAGCGCGACGGGCCTTTTCTTTTTTTGAGTTCTTGGCGCGTACGGTGCTTTTAGAAGGGTAAACAGGAGGTTCCATGGAACGCGAAGACAAAATGAAAATGACCTGCTCGCCGGAGCAATTGGCGGAAATTCTGCGCAGCATGGCCGATGCCATGGAGCGGGAGCGATTGAGTCTGGACACCGTGGAACTCGCCTGGAACTCGGTGGAGAAGATATCGCTGACCATTCGCAACGCCGCGGGCATGGCGGACGTCAAGGTTCGGATTACCTCCGGCGAACGTACGTTCGATCTCCCCGAAGACCTGGAAGATGACGAAGGTGTTGGTGATGACGTTCTGGTTGATCAGCCCCGCGATTGGGAACGGGATCAGGACCAGATCGGGGAGGCGCTTGAGGCGCAAGTATCGGACATGCCCCAAAAGCCCGGCAAACCTCGCGGAAGCTATGGTTCGTTGAAGAAACGGATGAAAAAGTCGTTCAAGAACATTATGTACTCCCTGCATGAAAATATTTGGCCGTCTCAGGTGGATATCGACGAATTTTTGCGCGACTCCGCGGACATGGTTCGGTATCCGGGCAAGGGCGACGAGTTCTATCCCGCCTACACCGAGGCCGTGGCGGCATTCGCCGACGCGGTTCAGCGCAAGGATCTGGAGGCCGCGTACCAGGCGACGCACGTGCTGAACACGCTCAAGACCCAATGCCACAAGAAGTACGATTGACCGGAAAGCACGAGCAAAGGGAGGACGCGATGTTGTCCGCGAAAAACAGAAAAATGGAAATCGTCAAACGCGACGACTCCAAAGTGGTGGTGAAGAACTTGGAGTATCCGCCGCGATTGACCGAGACGGACGTGGCGTGCTTCCGAGCGATCACGTCCCAGGAACTGACCCCGGAGCAGGTGCGGCGCATCGTTACCCCGCTGGAGGTGCTGCCCCGTCAGGACGAGGTGCTGGCCATCCACTGGCACCCTGAATACGTCCCCATGGACTTGATCCAAAAGCGGATTGAGGCCACCTTTCCCAGCAAGGCTTGCGAATTGATCATTCCCACCCAGCACAATGTGCTCATGGAGTACGGGGATTATTCCGGCGTGGAGGTGGACTGCTATTCCCACGGCTTTCAGCGCAAGGTCCAGCTGTTGCTGCATTTCCGGACCAGCAGGCTGGAATCCGCGGACGTGTTCAAGTCCATGCTGGACCACACCTTCCGGTACCGGTCCAGCCAGTTGTTCGCCTTTCTGGACATGGTCACCAACGCCAAGTTCGAGGATTACCTCCAATTGGCAGCCGAGGAAACCGGGGTGGACGAGGACGTGGTCCGATTTTCCCGGATTCAGGCGAAGAAGCTGCAACTGCTGCTGGACGAACATGAGCAGAGCATTCCCCGTGACATGATCAAGAACAAGCTGGTCCGGGAATTCCTCACCGTGCAGGCGGATGTTTTTCCCGAGTCGCTGGTCCACCGGGCCCAGGTGTTCCTGAAGACCGTCAAGCGCATGGTCAAGGAAAATTTCAGCCCGACCTATTTTTACCGGACCTCTGAGTTCATCGAGGAAGCCAGGGCCTTGGGCGGCGGCGTGGTGGTTCCGCACCCGGAGCAGTTCTGGCCGATTCTATTGGCGGATTACGACGTGGACGGCTACGAGGTCTGGAATCCTCAGTCCCAGGAGTACACCGAGTTCCTGGTCAACGTGATCAACCGGCAGAACAAAAGCCGGGGCGTGGACGACCGTTCCCTGCTGGTGTTCATGGGCGACGACACGCACATGACCGAAAAGCTCAAGGACCCCGCCCAGGCCGAAGCCGAAAAGTACTATCGGGACATCGGCGTTCAGCCGGCCTGGGACGACCTGTCCATCCGCAAAAGTCTGATCGTCGGCAATGCCAGCCGGGCGCGAAGCATTGAGGAGTATCGAGCGCGGCTGGATGGGTGAAGGGAAGGGAAGAAGGCTGAAGGCTACAACATTAAACAGTGAGAAGTGATATGGCGGATGAAAAGTTTCGACACGAATCCTTGCAGGACAAGGAGTCCATCGGCAAGTATCTCAACGCGCTCAGCGAAGGCTTCCTGAACGGCAAACTGCAGTTTTCCTGGAAGGACAAGCGCCTGGTCCTGGAGCCGCAAAGCCTGATCAAGTTCGACGTGGAGACCAAGAAAAAGGACGGCGAAGTGAAGATGGTTCTGCGTTTTCGCTGGGAGCAGGCCACGGAGAGCAGCATGTTCGTGGACGGTCCGCTGGTCATTGAAGGCAAGGAAAAAGGCTAGACCCCATGCATGCTTTCGAGGGACTGGAACAGAAAATCCAGTTCATGGTCCTGGAAGTGGCCAAACAGGTGGACGAGACCCTGAAGGTGTTGGTCGCGCCGGAAGCCGCGAATATAGAGAAGGTCGCCTCCCGGGACGACTATATCGACAACTTCAAGAGCGTGATCGAAAACACCTGTTTTTCACGGCTGCATAGCCAGACCCATCTGGACAAGGCCGGGATCGACTTTGTCCGCGCCGTGAACATCATCAGCAACAATCTTGAGCGGATCAGCGATTTTTCCGTGAATATCGTCCGTCAGGTCCAGTATCTTTCCGATCCACGCTTTCTGGATCGCTACGAATACCGACCGTTTTTTCGCCAGATTCTCAGCGCCCTGGACATCGTGGTCCGCTCCCTGTTTCACCGGGATCTCTCCCTGGCCCTGCGCATCTGCCGGACGGAATTCATTCTGGACAAGCTCTACAAGCACAATTTCGACAAGATCATCGCCCAGTTGCAATCCGGCAGGGAAGCCCACAACCTGATCACCACCTTGTTCATCTTCCGGTATCTGGAGCGGATGGGGGACTCCTTGCTGAATATCGGCGAAGCGGTGATTTTTTCCGTGGTCGGCGAGAAGCTGAAGATTAATCAGTTCCAGGCCCTGCGAGAATCCTTGGATAATCTGGGCTTCGACCTACCGATGCGGGAGGTTGAATTCGAGTCCATCTGGGGAACCCGTTCCGGCTGCCGGATCGGCAAGGTTACCAGCGACGGCCAGGGCGATTCCACCGGGGTAATCTTCAAGGAAGGCAAGTTCAAAAAGATCGCCCAGGAAAGGGAAAATATCCAACTCTGGGAAGCGATTCTGCCCGGCCTGACGCCCAAGGTGTTCGGGTTTCAGGAAAGCCGGGACAACGCTTCGATTCTGTTGGAGTTTTTGACGGGATGCACGTTTCAGGAAATCGTCTTCAACGACGATAAGGAGACGTTCGAGGATGCGTTTTTTCTGGTGCAGGAAACCGCGACCATGATCTGGCAGAAAACGCTCCAGCCCGGCAAGACTCCCTGCACGTTCATTGAACAGTTGTTTTCCCGTATTGAGGATGTTTTCACGGCGCACCCGGACTTCAACTCGCCCCAGGTGGGGTTCTGCGGACTGAAGGTCCCTTCGGTCATGGAACTGCTGGAGCAGTTGCGCGAGGTGGAACGAGAGGTGTCCACACCGTTCACGGTGTTCATTCATGGGGACTACAACAGCAACAACATCATCTATACTCAGAAAGAGCAGCGCATTCACTACATCGACGTCCATCGCTCCAAGGACGGGGATTACCTCCAGGACGTGTCCGTGTTTCTGGTGTCCAACTTCCGGATTCCGATTTTCGACAAGGTCGTCCGGTGCAAGCTGAACCAGGTCGGCCTGCACTTTCTGCATTTTGCCCGACATTTCGCTCGGGAGCACCAGGATGCGACCTTTGAAATCCGCCTCGCTCTGGGTTTGATCCGCTCCTTCATCACCTCGACCCGGTTCGAATTGAACGAGGAGTTCGCTACGAGCATGTTCGTCAGGGGAATTTATCTCGCCGAACTGATCCTGGCCCATCGCGGCAAATCCTGGGAGACGTTCAAGGTGCCGGATCACATCCTGCGGTATCGGTATTATTGACCCGGGCCGGTGGTTCCGAACCCGAAACTCAATCAGAAGCAAAAGGAAACACGCATGCAACGGATAGCGGTCATCGGCAATCCCGGAAGTTGGTCCACGGAGAAGCTGGCCGACGCTTTTGAGGCCAGGACGGGTTTTCGCCGCGTCGTGGACATGGCCGGGGTGCATATGGACCTGGACAGCGGACGGATGTGGTTCAACGGTGAAGATTTGTCGACCTACGACGCCCTGACCGTAAAGAAGATCGGCCCGGCCTATTCGCCGGACATGCAGGACCGGTTGAGCCTTTTGGACCTGTTGGCCCGAAACGGAACGCCGATCTTCTCCAACCCGACCGCGATCCTCTCGGCCCTCAATCGCCTTAGCTGCACCGTGATTTTGCGGGCCGGGAACATGCCCATGCCCCCGACCACCATCACCGAGGACGTGGAAGCCGCGGTGGAGGCCGTGGAAACGTACGGGAGGGCCGTGTTCAAGCCGCTGTATACCTCCAAGGCCCGGGGCATGGAGGTGATCCAGGCCGATCCTTCGTGTCGCGAGCGGATCATCCGCTTTCAGGCCCAGGGCAATCCCGTGATGTACATCCAGAAAATGCTGGACACCCCGGGCAAGGATCTGGGCATCGTGTTTCTGGGGGGAGAGTATTTCGGGACCTATGCCCGACAGAGCTCCGGGGCCTGGAATACGTCCACGTCCAGCGGAGGCAAGTACGCGAGCTATGAGCCAAGCAAGGAGATCATCGATCTGGCCTGGAAGGCCCAGAACCTGTTCGGGCTGGACTTCACCTGCGTGGACGTGATGGAATCCAAGAACGGACCGATGATCTTCGAGGTCTCGGCCTTCGGCGGGTTTCGCGGCCTCCTGGAAGCCCGCGAATTGGACGCTTCCGGGCATTTCGCGGACCACGTCTTGAAGCGGGTGCGGTCATGAGCCGGATGTCCGCGGATCATGTCCGCACCAGGCTGCTGGAACAGGTCGCGGGAAGCGGGGCCGGAAAAGACGCTTTTGCGTCATTGCGTTTGCGCTTCGGGGAGTGCGTGCTCATTGTGCGGACGAACAATTCCGCGCTGGTCACGAACCTTACGCGCTACTACACGGATTTTGTGGACCGGGGCGAGGACTTCGGAACCGGCGATGCTCCGGACATGACCGTGACCGCCCTGGAGACGGATGTTTGGAATCCAGATCTGCCGTGGATCGTCAAGCAGCCTGATCCGGGCAAGACCAAGATCAAGGAAGAGTATCTGGATCTGGCGGTTGAGGAAGGCGAGGGGCGGCTCGTTCGCAAACGGTTGACCGGGATGCTCTTCTACTTTGACCGGGAAACGCATCTGGCCGTCGGCCCCTGTCTGGCCAACGACAACCAGGTGATTAATTTCATCAATAGCCGGTTCATCCAATGGATGCTGGACCGCAACAGCCTGCTCTGCCATGCGGCCGGAGTTTCCCTGAACGGCAATGGTCTGGCCCTGGCCGGTTTTTCCGGAATGGGCAAGTCCACCCTGGCCCTGCACATGATGCGCCGGGGCCTGGACTTCGTGAGCAATGACCGCCTGTTGATCCAGGACCCCGGGCCAGAGCCGTTTCCGCATGGTCCGACCATGCACGGCGTGGCCAAGCTGCCCCGTGTCAATCCGGGAACGATCATGGGCAATCCCTCCCTGGACGGTCTTTTGGACGCCTCCCAGAAGGAGGCGTACTCCCGGATGGAGCCGGAAGAGCTGTGGAACCTGGAGCAAAAGCACGACGTCTACCTGGATGAGTGCTTCGGCCAGGGAAAATTTCTCGACTCCGCCCGGATGGTCGGCCTCGTGATCCTGAACTGGAAGCCCAAGTATCCCCGGACCTCCCTGGAGTTGGTGGACCTGGTCCAACGCCCGGAACTGCTGGACACGGTGATCAAATCCCCAGGCCTGTTCTTCCTTCCCCGGCCCGACGTCGCGTACCGCTTCCAGCCAGAAAGTTACCTGGATATTTTCAAAAAATGCGCGGTGTTCGAGGCCCAGGGCGGCGTAGACTTCGACCATGTGGCCGATGCCTGCGTCCATTATCTGGGGCAGCGGGGAGATGAATGAGGCCGGGGGGAGTTCACCGTGCAACAAATCCGTATTTCCCGCACCGCGCTGATTCCCGATGAACTGCGCCTGGCCCGGTATCTGAAGGCACCGGAGCTGGGGCCGCGAGTGCTGTTCTTCAGCGGCGGCACGGCTCTCAACCCCTTGAGCCGGGAGCTGGTTCGTTACACGCACAATTCCATTCATTTGGTCACGCCGCTGGACTCCGGGGGCAGTTCGGCCAAGCTGCGGGAAGCTTTCCGGATGCCCGCGGTGGGGGATCTGCGCAGCAGGTTGATGGCCCTGGCTGACCAGAGCGTGAGGGGCAACCCGGAAGTCCGGGAGCTGTTCGCCCACCGGCTGGCCAAAAGCGCCGCACCGGAGGAACTGCGTCACAGCCTGGAGCGGCTGGTTGCGGGGCGGGACGCACTGGTTCGGCGCATCCCGGACCCGATGCGCAAGATCGTCCGCAATTATCTGCGCATTTTCCAGGAAAAGATGCCGAAGGATTTCGATCTGCGCGGCGCCAGCATCGGGAACCTGATCCTTACCGCCGGCTACCTGACCAATCAGCGGCGCATCGACTCGGTGGTCTTTCTCTTTTCCAAGCTGGCCGAGGTGCGCGGCGTGGTCCGACCGACCATGAACCGCTATCTGCACCTGGCCGCGGAATTGGAAAACGGCGAGACCATCGTCGGCCAGCATCTGCTCACGGGCAAGGAAACGCCGCCCATCACCGCCAGGGTCAAGCGGGTTTACATTCGTTCCGGAGAAACGGAGGGCGAGCTGGTTCGGGTGGCCATCCGCGAGAAGGTGCGCAACCTGATCCGTCAGGCCGACCTGATCTGCTTTCCCATGGGCAGCTTCTATTCCAGTCTGATCGCCAACCTTCTGCCGGACGGCGTGGGACAGGCCATCGCGGAGAACGACTGCCCCAAGGTCTATGTGCCCAACACCGGGACGGACCCGGAGCAGTTCGGGATGACCCTGGCGGACAATACGGACATCCTACTGCGCTACCTGCGCCAAAGCTGCATGGAGGCCCAGCCTGTGGAGCGGCTGCTGAATCTTGTGCTCCTGGATTCCCGTGATGAGTGTTACGCTCAGTCCGTGGATGTGTCCGCTGTTCAGGCCCATGGGGTCGAGGTGCTGCGTATCCCGCTGGTCGGAAACAACTCCGACGCGTCCTCGGCAGCCTTCCTGGACGGAGATAGGATGATTCGGAGCCTGTTGTCCCTGATCTGAGGTCTTTTTTCCAGGACTCAAGCCAGTGATATGTCTCAACCCATTGGTTGAAACCCCCAGCAGTAATACTTCTTCCTTCAAGGGAAAGAGAACAAGCAACCAACAATCAAAGGAGCGAACCATGTCGAAAAAGGAAGTCAAGTTGAAAGGCGTGATGGACGTCAACCAAGTGGTGACCTATCTGGAGGATCTGGCGAATTCTTTGAAGGAGGGCAAGATCTGCGTCCAACAGGGCGAGCAGTTCGTGACCCTTTGCCCGGACAAGATGGTGGACGTGGAGGTCAAGGCTACCTCGAAAAAAGGGAAGGAAAAGTTCGAGATGGAGTTGGCCTGGTACCGGGAGGTTTCCCAGGAAATGAGTATTTCCTCGGACGAACCGGAGCAGGACGCCGAAAGCGAAGGCTCGTCGCTGGCTGTCAGCGGTCCGGTGATCGAAATGCCGGAAAATCAGGACACGGATTCGGATTCCGACGGCGTAGACAAGACTGACCGGAGCTAGCCCAGCCCCGACTGGAAGAACGACGCGTGAGCCGGTGGCATTGCCGGTTCGGTTTCGTCACCCCTTCCGAATACCAAAGCGGCCCCGTACGGGGCCGCTTTTTTTGTGGCCGAGGAAAGGCGCGGGGGTGTTGAGGCACGACGCTTCGTGCCCCGACACCCTCGCGCCTACTGTCATTGAACCGACATTGAATCGTAACTTCGTCGTAACCACGTGATTCCGGGTAGGGTGATATTGGGACCACAAACAACGGCGTCATGGAGCAACTTGCCATCCATCCTGACAAACCACGAGAAAATGCAGCTGAACGCTGAAGGACAGCCATGACCGCTCAAGTCGAGTATTTGATGCCGAAAAAAAACGTTTCCTCCCCACCTTTGCCCAACATCCACCCCGTATCACTGGACTATTCGGCATGCGTCGGCGGCCGCCCAGACTCATCCTCTCCCCGTGCCTGCGTCCTGATGCGTCCGGCTCCCTATGTCGCCCCCACCGTGCCCCTACTCAATGTTTACGATACCTTCCGCAACCATCCGGATCTGATGGTGCTGCCCGTGGTTCAAGAGAACAAACCAGTGGGGTTGATCAATCGTTTCAAGCTGCATGAGATGTTCAGTCAACCGTTCACTCGTGAACTCCATGGTCGCAAGCCCATCAGCATGTTCATGGCCGCCAGCCCGGTGATCGTGGACAAGAACGTGTCCATCGACGATCTGGCCCGGATCATCATCGACGCGGGCATGCAGCATATGTACGACGGTTTCATACTGACGGATCAGGGGAAGTACGCCGGCATCGGCAACGGGCATGACCTTCTGGGGGCCATTACCGAGCGCAAGCAGGCCCACCTGTTCTACCTCGCCCACTATGACGCCCTGACGGATCTTCCCAACCGACTCTTGTTCAAGGATCGGCTGACCCAGGCCTGCACGCGTTCCGAGCGCAACGGGCACTCCGTGGCCCTGATGTTTCTGGACCTGGATCGTTTCAAGCTGATCAACGACACCCTGGGCCATTCCGTGGGGGATCGGCTGCTGAAAAGCGTGGCGGGCCGTTTATTGGAAAACGTGCGCAAAAAGGACACGGTCTCCCGCCTGGGCGGGGACGAGTTTACGATCATCCTGGATGACGTCGAAACACCCCAGGACGCGGCGGTGGTCGCCCAGAAGATCATCCATGCCATGGGGCAGCCTTTTGTTCTTGAGGGTGACGAGGTGGTGGTGACCACAAGCATCGGCGTGGCCTTTTATCCCCAGGATGCCGCGAATGCTGAGGAATTGCAGAAAAATTCCGACGCGGCCATGTACCATGCCAAGGAAAAGGGCAAGAACAACTACCAGTTTTTCAAGCCGGAAATGAACATTCAGGTCAACGCCCGGCTCAGTTTGGAAAACCAGTTGCGCAAGGCCGTGGAAGCGGATCAGCTCCTGCTGCACTACCAACCCCAGGTGGAACTAAGCACCGGCAGGGTCGTGGGCGTGGAGGCCCTGCTTCGCTGGCAGCATCCGGAGCTGGGTTTTGTCCCGCCTTTGACCTTCATTCCCCTGGCCGAGGAGCTGGGGCTGATGGCCTCCATCGGGGAGTTCGTACTCCACGAGGCTTGCCGCCAGAACAAACAGTGGCAGGACGAATTGGGGGTCCGTGTCTGCATGGCCGTGAATCTGGCCGGATGGCAATTGGAGCAGCCCGATTTCCCGGATACCGTTGAGCGCATCCTGCGCAAAACCGGCCTTTCTCCGCGTTGTCTCGAATTGGAATTAACGGAAAACGTACTCATGGAGAACATCAAGCAGGCCCGGACCGCGTTGAACGTGCTCGGGCAAATGGGCGTTCTCGTGGCCATCGACGACTTCGGCACGGGCTATTCATCCCTGAACTATCTGCTGAACCTGCCCATCGACACTTTAAAGATCGACAAGTGCTTCATCCAGAGCATCGGTCTCCAGGACGACGGCGCGACCATCGCCACCGCCGTCATCGCCCTGGCCCGCAGCCTCAAGCTCAATGTCGTGGCCGAGGGCGTGGAAACAATCGAACAGCAAGAGTTTCTGCGTGAAAAGGGTTGCGATTTTATCCAGGGCTATTATTTCTCCCGCCCCCTGCCCGCCGCGGACCTTGCTCCAATCCTCACCAAACACGCGAAAATTCCCACTTCCCGCAAACTCAACTGCCTGGACGCGGAATGAGCTGAGTGTTCGGCGCTCGGCTCTTCGGAGCATCGGCGTTGTAGAGAAAAGCGTTGAGCCCGAAGCACGCCGGGAAGGCGCGTTTCGGGCTCGTGTTGGGAATCGACGGCGGCTTGCTCTCAGGCCCAGGCCAACGCGCCCATTGCGGACTCCCGTTCCCGTTCCTGCTGGCAATACACGCACAGGGTGGAGGTGGGGTGGATTTCCAGGCGTTTGAGGGGGATTTGCTCGTCGCATTCCTGGCAAACGCCGTAGGTGCCGTCGTCGATGCGGGACAATGCGGCCAGGACTTGCCGCGTCAGGTTCCTTTCGCGCTGACCGATCAGGATCAGCATGTGTCGATCCGATTCCAGGGAGGCCCGGTCGTTCAAATCCGGACATGCCTGATAGATTCCGCTGATCGCCTCGGCCGTGGCCGTGCCCTTGTCCCGAATCTGATCCATCAAACCGTGCAACAGGTTCCGAAACACAAACAGTTGATCGTGGGTCATAGTGCTGCCTCCTGGTTTTTTTCAGAACACTCCTACCAAGGGCGCGTGACGAAAGCATGTCGGGAATGCGACGTTTTCTCGTCAATGCGAAAGAGGAGGATTTTCTTCGACGTTTTGACCGTCGTCCCGATACGTCTGGCTCATGGTTGAAGCGTGACCATGAAGAGCCCGTACCCTGATTGCCACAAAACTGTAACGGAAATGTCGAGAATGGATTGACGCATTTGGCTACGATCTTGTAGTTAGCCGCCAGTAAGGTGACGGAAGGTAGGCTTTTAACCAAACGAAGTTGCATCGATGCGTATTGAATTGAATCAGGTGGGCAAGGTGTTCAAGAACGCCGTGGCCCTGGACAATATCAGTTTTAAAGTGGAATCCGGGGAATTGGTGGTGATTCTTGGTCCGTCCGGGTGCGGGAAGTCGACCTTGTTGCGGATCATTGCCGGCCTGGACGACGCCAGTTCGGGGATGGTGTTGATCGGCGAGCAGGACGTGACCAAGCTGTCTCCGGATCGCCGCGGCATTTCCATGGTCTTTCAATCCTACGCCCTGTTTCCGCACTTGAGCGTCGCGGAGAATATCGTCTTTGGGCTGCGCATCCGGGGATTGGGCAAGGCCGAAATCCGGAAACGCCTGGACCATGCCGCGGGCATGCTGGGGCTTGGAGAACTGCTGGACCGCAAACCGGCTCAGCTTTCCGGGGGCCAGCGCCAGCGAGTGGCCCTGGGGCGGGCCATTGTCTCGCAACAGCCGATCTGCTTGATGGACGAACCCCTCTCGAACCTGGACGCCAAGCTGCGCCATGAAATGCGTCGGGAGATCCTGGAATTGCAACGCAAGCTGCGTATGACCATGGTCTATGTGACCCATGACCAAGTGGAAGCCATGACCATGGCCGACCGCATCGTTCTTCTGGATCATGGCCGCGTGGCTCAGATTTCCTCTCCCGCGGAACTCTATGCCCGGCCTTCCAGCTTGTTCGCGGCCCAGTTCATCGGCTCTCCGCCGATGAACATGCTGACTCTGGAACCCTTTGGGGAGGGCTGCGCGCTTGCTGGAAGCGAGAGGATGATTGTCCGGGGCGGGTGCGAGCCTCTGTTTCTTGGGGTTCGCCCGGAAGACGTCCGCCCGGCTGAGGATGGAATTCCCGGCGTGGTTATTCGAACGGAGTATCACGGCGCGGACACCCTGGTCGCCGCCCAGGTGAGCGGGCAGGAGGTGGTCATGCGTTTGTACGGCAAGCTCGACTACCAGGCAGGAGATGCGATCCACGTGATTTGGGACAGAGAAAGCAGCCACCTTTTCAGCGCGGAGAGCGGGGAGCGTCGCGAAGGCCTGGAGCCTCGGCTCGTGCTCCCGGGAACCGCCCGCTGATCGATGGCGGGACGGCTTGAAGGTCGAATGTCCAGGGGCATCTTTTCGGCCTCTTCAACCAGAAACCAGAAACAAGGAGAGCTTACATGCGCCTTATCGCGACCGCCATGGTTTTTTGTCTGCTGCTCATGACGAGCACGTCGGCCCTGGCTCAGAACGTCAATCTGACCATGTACTACCCCGTGGCCGTGGGAGGACCGATCACCAAGATCATCGACGACATGATCGCCGACTTCCAGAAGGACAATCCGGGGATCACGGTCCAGGCCGTGTACGCCGGGAACTACGACGACACGCGGACCAAGGCCCTGGCCGCGCTGAACGCCGGAGAGCCGGTGCAGCTTTCCGTGCTGTTTTCCATCGACGTCTTCGACCTGATGGATCAGGATGTAATCGTTCCTTTTGATGATCTCGTCGCCACGGACGAGGAGCGCCAATGGATGGGAAGCTTCTATCCCGCGCTGATGGAGAACAGCACGGTGGACGGGAAGGTGTACGGCATCCCGTTCCAGCGCTCGACCATCGTGATGTACTATAACAAGGACGCCTTCCGGGATGCCGGGCTGGATCCGGAGAGCCCGCCGGCCACCTGGGACGAAATGGTCGAGGCGGCCAAGAAGCTGACCAAGCGCGACGCCTCGGGCAACGTGACCCAGTGGGGCATGCACGTCCCGTCCTCGGGATATCCCTATTGGATGTTTCAGGCCTTTGCCATGCAGAACAACCAGGTGCTGATGTCCGGTGACGGCACAGAGGTATACTTTGATCATCCCGCCGTGGTGGAAAGCCTGGAATTCTGGCGTGATTTGTCCCATACTCACGACGTGATGCCCAGGGGCGTGATCGACTGGGGAACGCTGCGCCAGAAATTTCTGGAGGGCAGCACGGCCATGATGTGGCACACCACCGGCAACCTGACCCCGGTGCGCAATGAGGCCCGTTTTGATTTTGGAGTGGCCATGCTCCCGGCCAAGCAGCGCCGCGGCAGCCCCACGGGTGGCGGCAATTTTTATGTGTTCAAGCAGGCCAGCGCCGAGGAACGGAAGGCGGCTTTGCAATTCATTCGCTGGATGACCTCGCCAGAGCGGGCCGCTGACTGGTCCATCGCCACCGGATACGTGGGTGTTCGCCCGGACGCTTACGCCACGCCCGCCTTGTCCGAGTATGTTGAAGGCTTTGCGGCGGCGGCCGTGGCCCGGGATCAGTTGGAGTACGCCACGGCGGAATTTTCCACCTATGAGACGGCCCGGGTGAAGAAGTTCCTGGACGACGCCATTCAATCGGTGCTCACCGGGCAGGCCCAGCCGACCCAGGCTCTGCAAGGCGCTCAGTCCGCGGCTGATCGCGTGTTGCGCGCCTACAAATAGGTTGCATTCTGATGGTCCGCCCCGGTCCGGTACTTCGGATCGGGGCGAGTCCATCTCAATTGTCTCCCCTTCTTCTGTGCGGCGCGAGGAGTGACGGTGTATCGGGTTTCCAATCAAGTGTACGGGTGGCTGCTCTTTTTTCCGGCGGCGGTGATGTTTTTTCTCTTCACCCACTTCCCGATCCTGGCCACCTTGAAGGCCAGCTTTTTCTCCACCCCGCGTGGGGCCCGTCCGGCCAGGTTCGTGGGGCTGGAAAACTACCGGGTGATGTTTGACGACCCGGTGTTTTGGAAGGTTCTGGGCAACAACTTCATCTTCGCCGCGGGAACCATTCCGCTGAGCATCGGCCTGGCCTTGCTGATGGCCGTGTGGGTCAACGGCAAGCTGTCCGGGCGCAGCATCGTGCGCACCGCGTACTTCACGCCCACCGTGCTGCCCATGATTGCCGTGGCCAACATCTGGCTCTTTTTCTACACCCCGCAGATCGGGCTGCTGGACGGCTTGACCGGGCTGCTCGGCTTTCCCAGCCGCAACTGGCTGGGTGAACCGTCCACCGTGATGAGCTGTTTGATCGTGATGACCATCTGGAAGGAGGCTGGTTTTTTCATGATCTTCTATCTGGCCGCGCTGCAGTCCATCTCCCCGGAGCTGCAGGACGCCGGGCGGATCGAAGGGGCCGGCAGGTGGTACTTCTTCCGCCGGGTGACCTGGCCGCTGTTGATGCCCACCACGGTGTTCATCCTCTTCAACGCCGTGATCAACGCCTTCAAGCTGGTGGATCATCTGTTCATCATGACCAAGGGCGGCCCGAACAACGCTTCTTCGCTGCTGCTGTACTACATTTACGAGGTGGCCTTTTCCTTCTGGGATACCGCCTACGCCTCCACCCTGACCATGGCCCTGCTGGCCGTTCTGGCCGTTTTGGCTCTGAGCCAGTTCGTGTACCTCGAACGGCGGACCCACTACCAATGATTTCCGCTAAGATTTCCCACTACCTGGAAAGTTTCGGGGCCTGGCTCCTGGCCTTGATCTGGGCCGGACCGCTGCTGTACGCGGCCTGGGCCGCCTTTCATCCTCCGGCGTATATCGCCAATTTCGATCTGTTCGCCCCGCTTACCCTGGACAACTTTCGCACGGCCTGGAACACCGCTCCCTTTGCCCGCTACTTCCTGAATTCCTTCGCCTACGTGAGCATGACCCTGGCCGGGCAGTTCTTCTTGTGTACCCTGGCTGCCTTCGCTTTTGCCCGTTTTTCGTTTCCCGGAAGGGACATCGCCTTCATGCTCGTTCTGGTGCAGTTGATGATCATGCCCGACCAGTTGATCGTGAAGAATTACGAACTAATGAGCCGCCTGAATCTGGTGGACACCACCACGGCCATTTCCCTGCCCTACATGGCCTCGGCCTTCGGCACCTTCCTGCTGCGCCAAACCTTCAAGCAGATCCCCAGGGAACTGGAGGAGGCGGCCCGGGTGGAGGGCGCGGGCTGGCTGCGGGTGCTCTGGAGCGTCTACGTCCCCCTGGGCAAGCCCACCTACATCGCCTACGGCCTGGTTTCGGTGAGCCACCACTGGAACAATTTTCTCTGGCCCCTGGTGATCACCAATTCCGTGGACACCAGACCCCTGACCGTGGGATTGGCCATTTTCGGGGCGCCCGAATCCGGAGTCAATTTCGCCATCATCACGGCGGGAACATTGATCGCCGTTGCACCGCTGCTCATCGCCTTCCTGCTGTTCCAGCGCCAGTTCGTGCAGAGCTTCATGCGCTCGGGCATCAAGTGATTCAAGGATGCTCATTGCAAATGGGGATGAGATCGGCCTATTGCCGGGCATCCTGATTATCCGCCCATTTTCATTCTCAAAAAATGAACCGCCCGCTTCGCTCAAAGCTCCAAGGTCTCCAAGATAGAAATTTTGGAAAGCAGGGAAGAAGCTGCTTTCCAAAAACATTGGCTCTCCCTGTCGGAAGGATCTCTTCTTGGCGTACTCAGAGCCTTGAGCGAAGCGGGGGGCGGTTCAGGTTCTCATGCCTCAACAGGCCTTGAGCCATCCTCTCTATCCTTTCCCCAAGCCTCCGCACCTTCGGCCGCAAAGCCGGAGCCACGCCAGGGCGGCTTTGTCGCAAAAGGCCGTCGCGTCGGCGAGGAGCAGGGGGAGGCGTCTGGTCAGGTCCGTGTAGAACCCATCGAGGAACTGGTCCTGGTAGGCGCGGTAGGCGGGAATGGCTCCCCGGCGAAACAACGTCAGCCAGTCGGCGAGAATCGTTGAATCCGCCTCCAGGTGGAATTGGAAGCCGTACGAGGTGCGGCCGACCCGGAAGCACTGGTTGGGACAGGCCTCCCCTCGGACAAGCAGGGTCGCGCCGGGGGGCAGGGTGAACGAGTCCTCGTGGAATTCCATCAGGGGGGGCAAGGGCAGGGCCGCGCCGATGACGGGGTCGCCCCCGGCCGCCGGGGTTGGGTGGTGCTGAACGAACCCGAACTCCAGCCCGGAAAGGGTGTAGGTGGTTCCGCCGTGGGCCCGGGCCAGCAGTTGCGCTCCCAGGCAGATGCCGGCCACGGGGCGGTGTGCCGCGTCAAAGGCGCGCATCAGGTCCATGAGCCGGGGAAAGTGCGGGGACGAGGCGTCGTCAAAGGCGTGTTGCGGTCCGCCCAGGACCACGAGCCCGGCGTAGTTCTCCGGTCCTTGGGGCCAGTTCGACAGGGCGTCGCCGTCCGAGGGCCTCAGGGTGGTTACTCGCGCGCCTTGGCGGAGAAGGGCCTTGACGAAGTTGCCTCCCGGCGCTTGCGGACTGTGCTCGATCACGAGGATGGGAACGTCCTGAACGTCCTCTGCGGGCCAAGGGGCCACGGCCACCCGGGTCTCGTAATAGGGGCAGCCGTCGCCGACCCGGCTGGCCATGTCCCGGGTCAACCGGTTCAGACCGTGTTCCCCTTTGACCCACCCGCCCCTTTCGGCCACGAGGATGTCCTCGCGCAGCTCGGGGTCGACGCCGAGGCGGGCCTTGACCGCTCCATGCGGACTGAAGACCTTGACCAGCCGACCTTGCTCAAGCCCCAGCCCGGCGGCCTGGCGCGAGGACAGAACGACCGCGGGCAGCGGTTCATGGTCCGCGAGGGTCCGTTCCGAGCAAATGGCGTCATGGGGGGCGACGGTGAGCAGGGTGTAGGGGAAATCCGGAGTCTCCGGAGACGGCTCGGCCTCATCCAGGCGCTCCAGGAAGCGAAACTTTCCCGAAGGAGTAGGAAAGCTACGGTCCGCGTAGGGAACCATGGGCGCGTTGACCCGAAAGGGACGACTTCGCAGCGCCTGCAAGTCCCCGCCCTGATCCCGGCCCTGTTCTCTAAGAGGCGCGCAGACGTTTTCCAGCCACTCTTCCAGCCCTCGGCGATATTCCGAAGCAAAGGGAAACCGTCGCGCCAGTTCCTGAAACATCCAGAATTCCGACCGGCACTCGCCCACCGGCTCGATGACCCTGTTCACCGCGCCGACGTAATTGTGGCCGTAGCTGGCCATGACGTCCTGTTCTTCCAGAAACGTGGTCGCGGGAAGAAAGACATGGGCATGGTCCGCGGTGTCGTCCAGAAAATGACCGCTGTAGACCACGAATTCCGTTTGCCGAAAGGCCCGGCTGACCTTGTCGGTATTGGGGGCCATGCATACCGGGTTGGCCGCGGTGACGAAGATCATCCGGATTTTCGGGTTGGTCGCGTTCAAAATCTCCTCCCCGATCCGAGGCATGAGCAGGGTGCGCCTGGGTGGATGCAGTTCGTCTCCCCAGTAACGCTGGTCATAGGGTCCGTACTCTTCAAAGCCCTGACTGACGCCGCCTCCAGGGATGCCCAGATTGCCGCTGAGCGCTCCCAGGGCGTCGATGGCCTGGATGGATTGATGGGCCTGGGCATGCCGGTGCAGCCCCCAGCCGAGAAGAATGGACGTGGGCCTGGCGGTGATCAGGGTGTCGGCGATCAGCCGAACCTGATCCTCGGAGACCCCGGCCCGGTTGCAGAGCTGATCCAGGCTGAGCCTCTCCACCAAATCCAGAAAACCCCGCACTCCCTCGGCGTGCCGTTCCAGGAATGGTTTGTCCTCGGCCCCGGCGGCCAGGATCAGCTTGGCCGCGGCCAAAGCCAGGAAGACGTCGCGGCCTGGGCGCACCGCGATATGGTGATCCGCCAGGGCCGCGGAACGGGTCCGGGCCGGGTCGACCAGCAAAATCGGCCCGCCGCGTCGGCGCAGATCCCGGATGATCGGAACCAGACCGGCGTTGGTGGAAACCGGATTGCGGCCCCAGAGAATCATGGACCGGCTGTTGGCGTGATCCAGCGGGTCATGAGAGACCCGGTCGCCGACACTGAGATTCTGGGCCGCCTGACCCGTCCCGCCGCAGAGAGAGCCGCGCGGGGTGGTCACGCCGCCCAGCAGGCTGAAGAAATAGCGGTTGAGCAGCTTCAGAGCCGTACGCTCCCCGTATCCCTGGTAGTAAAGGATGGCTTCGGGACCGGATTCGGCGATCACCGTCTTGATCCGCTCGGCTACAAGGTCCAGGGCCGCATCCCAGGTCACGATCTCCCAGCGCCCGCCGCGTCGGATCATCGGGGCCGTGACCCGTTCCGGACTGTAGACCCGCCGCACGTACCGCGCCGTCTTCCCGCAGGCCGCCCCCCTGGTCAGCGGATGGTCGGGGTTCCCGCTCAACCGGACCAGGCGTCCGTTCTCCACTGTTGCCAAAAGCCCGCAGGTGCTGGGGCAGTCTCGGGTGCAGGTCGTTGGGATGATTGTTTTCATGGTCATAGTTTTGCTCGATTCATTGAAGGAATTCCGCATCCTTCGCGAGAGCTCGCGGCACTCGCCGGAATCATGACCGCGACCGTCGGGAGTCTCTGTGAATGCGGGGGCAAAGAGCTGGGGGGCAGCAACAAGAGATTTTGTTCCTAAAAGGGCCGGATAGGCAAGGTGACCCTGGCTGATTCGGGATCAGGGCCGTGCATGACTTGAGACCGGCTTTGCAATGCCAGACAGCCTCCCTGGCAGCGGAGCATGAAGTCCTTACAGGCCAGGCATTCCGTGGAAACGTTCCCGTGGCGTACTGGACGGGCCAGTTTGGCGAAATAGCCCAATACCGCGTTTTTGTCCGAAAAGGTCGTGATATCGTCGGCTTTCATGGTGTACAGGGGAAGACAGTACGACGCGGAAAGATCGGGGTGGACATCGATGGAGGGTTGGCAGATCCCGCTGAATTTCGACGAGACCCGTTCTAGATAGCGTCGGTCTTCCTCGTTGACGTCGCAGAGCCGGATGCTGCAGTCCAGGCCAGTCCGGACACCGCGAGACTCACAGGCTTTCACGAAGCCGACGATATGCGAGATGACGGGCTTGGTGTCCTTGAGTTGATAGTGATCATTCTTCGCGTTGCCACTGGGGCGCGAAATATCGTAACGAACCGAACGGACGCCATACTGGTCGATCGCTTCGAGAAGGTAGTCGTAGTCGAGATTCGTTTGGGAGAAGTTTTTGGAAAACGTAATCCTTCCACCGAGAGCGGTCAGATCGCCCAGGTTTGCCTTGATCCGAGCACGGTGCGCATCGGAGTAACTTTGAGGATGGTTGTAGTTGACGACGATGTTGGAGGCATGTGCGGCCAATGTTGCTGCGAAATGTTTTTCAAACAGGCAGTTTGTGAAAACAACGACGGTGAACCCATGTGTTTTTGTTTTCCTGAGCATCGTTCCCAGCTCCGGATGCAGGGTCGGCTCTCCGCCGATAAACGCGAGGGTTTGGATATCGGATTTTTCCGCCCATCGCAGGAGTTTGTCGAAGTTGTCGATGGAGATGTCGGAAGGATAAAATCGGAGCATTTCCTTCGCGAAACAATAAGAGCAGGAAATATTGCACCGATACGTCGTGAATACTTTAATCATTTTAATATGGATCTTTTATGATCTGTCCGTTTCTTCCGCAAGGCGTCGGTCTTGAATCGCGTCATGGACGTGGCTTTGCGTCGTCTGGATTCGTCTCCATTCCTATACTTTGGCCCGTTGTCCGGTCGAAATACAATATCTGCTCCGGCTGATCGACCTTGACGGCCAGCGTGCTTCCAATTTTCGACTCCTGCAAGTCCTTGGCGGGCACGAGCAGTCGAACTTCGCCGAAATCATTGTGTATTGTTAGGACGGATCGCGATCCGAGGGGTTCGACGTCGATCAATTTTCCTTGGGAAGTCGTCGCGGACGGCGTCGTGATGGAAATATTTTCGGGGCGCAGGCCGATGTCGAATCCATCCGGGATCGCGGCGAGGGTGGAGGACATTGATGGAGTCAATGGCATTCTAAATCCGAAAAATTCAAGAATGTTGGACTCGTCCGGAAAAATTCGGCCCTGGAGGATGTTGATCAGCGGCGAGCCGATAAATTCGGACGTCAGGCGATGCGCCGGACGGTCATAGAGTGCTTGCGGAGAGTCGCACTGGACGACCTTTCCGGACTGAAGCATGATTACCGTGTCCGCTATGGCCAATGCTTCATGGTAATCCGGGGTGGCCAGAAGAAACGTTTGTCCGGACTCTTTCTGGAGTCTGCGCAGCTCGGTGCGGAGTTCGACCCGAAGTTTGGCGTCGAGACTGGACAGCGGTTCATCAAGTAAAAAAATGGCAGGTTCCCTTATCAATGCCCGGCCGAGGGCGATCCGTTGTTTTTCACCGCCGCTCATGGTCCCTGGGAGGCGGTCGAGAATCCGTCCGATATGGAGCGTCTCCGCGACTTCCAGGACTTTCTTTCTGACTTCGTCTTCAGGGACGCCTTGGATCAGTAAAGGGCTGGCGATGTTTAAATATCCGCTTTTATTCGGGTACAGGGCCAGGTTGTCGAACATCATGGCCACGTCGCGGTCTTTCGGTTCCCACCCCCCGACATCGCGTCCGTTGATGAACACGGAGCCTGACGTCGGTTCATCCAGTCCGGCAATGATCCGCAAGGTCGTCGTCTTCCCCGCTCCGGCCGCACCGAGGATCACGGTTAAGGAATTCTTGGGAACGGTGAAGGAGACGTCCCGCAGGGCCGTCGTCTTGCCGAAGTCCTTTCGCAGACCGCGGACTTCCAGGGACGGTTCACAAGCTGTGTCAGTATGCTGGTTCGCCATGTTCCACCTTTGTTTCGGTAAGATCAGTTCGTAGATTCGAGTCCGCGTCGAAAACGTGAAACACCTCGGGATCAAAGGCGATGCCGACGGAGTCCCCGACCAGCGGCTGTGGCCCGGCGGCACGGGTGAGGAGATTGACGGCTTGCCCGCCAACCGCAACCGTGACCACTCTTTCCGGTCCTCTCGGCTCCACCCGGGAAATGACGCCTGGAACATCCCCGGTTCCTGGAGGAACAAGCCGCAGGCTTTCCGGGGGCGCTCCCAGAACAATCCAGCCGGTCGGCATTGATGCGTGATCCCAGGCCGCCGACAGGTTGAGGGAAAAGTCGTCGTGCTCAAAATACGTTCGCTCCCCATGGGATTTAAAGCGTCCCTGGAAGAGGTTCATGGGGGGCGACCCGAGGAAGCCGGCGACGAACACATGCCCCGGGCGTCGGCAGATCTCCGGGGTCCGCTCCACCTGGACGATTTTTCCGGCATTCATCACCGCGATCCGGTCTGCCAGGGACAGAGCTTCGATCTGATCGTGGGTGACGTAGATAATGGTCAGCCCGATCTCGCGCTGCAACCGGCGCAGTTCCCTCCGCATGGCCAGGCGGGACTCCGCCTCGAGGTTTGAGAGGGGCTCGTCAAGGAGAAGAATGTCCGGTTTCGTGACCAGGGTTCGCCCGATGGCCACTCGTTGCAGTTCTGACCCGCCTAGTTCCCTGGCGGATATTTTCAACCGATCCTTGAGCCCCAGGAGTTCCGCTACTTCGTGGACGGCCTTGTGAACCTCGTGTCGCGGCTTTTTCCGGACTTCCAGGCCAAAAGCAAGATTTTTGTAGACCGTCATGGAGGTGAACACGGCATAGTCCTGGAAGACCAAACCGATGTTTCGCTTTCCAGCCGGCACCTTCACGACGGACCGCCCATCGACGTGAATATCTCCGGATGTGGGCTGCTCCAGCCCGACGATCATGTTCAGGGTCGTGGATTTTCCGCATCCGGACGAGCCAAGCAGGGCGATGGTTTCCCCCGAGGCAATGGTCAGGTCGATGTCGTCCACAGCGACGACCGCCCCATCGTCGTACTCCTTCCGCAGGGCGACGAGTTCCAGTTTCGGCTTGCTCATTGTTTGATCGCTCCGAAGGTCATGCCCCGTGCAAGATGAGACTGAATATAGTAGCCGACGACAATCAGAGGCAGCATGGCCAGGACGGCCAGCGCCGCCTGAACGCCGTACAGTGTGCCCGCGGTGGCCGTGACGTACTTGGCCAGTTGCACGGGAATGGTGTTGATGTTGCTGTAGGACAGCACCAGGGCGAAGAGAAACTCGGACCAATTCAAAATGAAGATAAACATGGTCGTTGCGAACAGGCCGCCCTTGATCAAGGGGATGGTCACGGTGATATGCGCCATCAGTCTGGATCTGCCGTCGATCATGGCCGCTTCCTCGATTTCTCTCGGGAGGTCGTCCACGAAGCTCTTCAGCATCCACGTTGAAAAAGGCAGGGTGATCGCCACGTAGATGGCGATCAGTCCGGTGTAGGTGTCCGTCAGGCCGATATTTGAAAAAATAATCACGAAGGGTACTGCTATGGCCGCTGGCAGGAACATTCTCCCGGAAAGAATGACCAGGGGGGTCCACTTGCTGTTCTTCGCGTACCGGGAGATGCCGATGGCCGAAAAAAGGCCGATGGCAACTGAGAAGATGGTCGCGGTCACCGAGGCGATGATCGAGCCGATGACCGCGCTCGTCGCCGCTTGGCTGACCCCTCCGACCCCGTAGGCACGAATCGCGTCCGGATCAAACAAGGTCATGAAGTTGACCAGCGTGGGCTCCGAGGGGATCCAGATGGCCGGTGACGCGTTCCAGTCCGTCGGAGGCTTGATGGCCGTCATGACGATCCAGAATATTGGGAAAAGGGTCAGGATCAGGGCGATAAACAGAATTATCGCCTGGATCGTGGTCAGCTTTTTGGGTTCCGTCATCGATTGCCCTCCAAAAGTCGATCCCGCACCGGCAAGAGCATGAGGTGGATCAGCGTTAACGAGCCGATCAGGACGAGAAAGGCCGCCGCCGCCGCGTATGCCAGTTGGAAATCATTGAAAGCGAGTTTGTAGATGTAGAGGCTGATGGTTTCCGTCGAAGAGCCGGGACCACCTCTGGTCAACATGAACACTTCGTCGAAAAGCTTGATCACTTCCATGGCCCGGATAATGAAAGCCACGATGATCACGGGCTTGAGCATCGGCATGACCACCCTCCAGAAAACCTGGCGAGGGCTTGCGCCAAGAATGATCGCAGCCCGAACCGGATTTTCGGGGATGGATTTCAGGCCGGAAAGCAGGATCAGGAAAAACAGAGGTGTCCAGTGCCAGACCTCGGTGATGATCACGGCGGCCACGGCGTGACTCGGACTGCGAAACCACAGAACCGCTGCTTCGGCACCGAACATGATTTCCAGGAGTTGATTAACCGGACCGTTGGATTGAAACAGCATCCAGAAAATATAGCCGACCACCACTGGAAGGACCATCATCGGAGTCAGGAATGCCGAGAACAGTACCGACTTTCCTCGAAACTCGCGCAGGAACAAGACGGCGAGGCCGAGTCCCAGGGAAAATTCCAACACCAGACAGGTGCCGGAAATCAGCAGTGTCCGAACAACGGCATGAAGAAAGCGGTTGTCCCAAAACAGCAATTCACTATAATTCTCGAACCCGATCAAATTGGCGTCCAGCAAGGTTCCGCGTGTCGGGGACCAGTCGGTGAAGCTCATATACAACGCGACCAGCAAGGGAATAACGAGCACGAAAAGCGAGACGAGCAGCCCGGGCACGGTCATATACCGGGAAACGCCTCGTCCGTTTTTGTTCCTGTGCGCCTTGGTCGCGGGGATGACTTCCCGTTGCATGGTCGTCTGGATTTCCGGGGCTACTTCAGTCTTCATTCTCGCGCTTCCTCTGCTTTTTAGGCACTGCAACGAATTATTGCCGCGAAACGGCATCACTCCATGCATCCCTCGGCTTTTTTTCGAGCATGCCGGCCACGCTCTCAATCGGGGCGACCGGCATGCTCTCGATGCTGATTAGCGGGTTACCATTTGTCCGCGCCGCTGGCCTTGCGAATGGGGTCGGCCAGATTCTTGCTCAGTGCCAGCCAGGATTTGAGCACCTTTTCTCTCCCAACCCGCCGGGTAATCCGCTCGAAGGCTCTGGCCGCGTCATCCAGGGCCTGTTTGGGGCGCTTTGAGCCGGTCATGCAGGCATTGACCTCCCTGTCCAGGGCGTCCTGGTATTCAAAACCGCCAGGAAGGCAAAAATCCGGAACGGTGTTGACCATGTTGTCGTACAAGGTCTGTAGGTACTCCACGGAGTAGGTGTCGACGAGCCTTTGGGTGGGAGCGAGCATGTGGTTCCTTCGGTAAGGATCCGAGTAGCCGCCAAGATAGGGGATGGCGTCCGCGGAGATGGTCGGGGAAGTCATCCATTGTGCGTAGGCATAGGCCAGCTCGGGATTGGCGGAATACCTCGAGACCGCGTACCCGTATCCCCAGCAGAACAGGCCGGCGTAAAGAAGTGTTCCGTCGGCCAGAGTGTCCGCCGGCATGACCGTGGCTCTGATTTTTCCGGTGGTGGCCGGGCCGGTGGAGGGAGCCTTGGAATATTTGTATCCGGATGGCCAGACGATGTTCATGAATCCCTCGCCCCGTCCAAAGGCGTTGTAGTTCGAAGACCAGGTGAAGCTGAATGCGTCCGGATGCAGAAATTCGTTCATGGCCAGCATGTCTTCCAGAGCGGCGATGCCTTCGTCGGAGTTGAAGGTCGGGTTCAGCTCATTGTCAAAATAGAGGCGCCCCTTGGAAATGAGCCGCTGCATGAACATCCATTTGACGTAGTACGGGGATCTGTACTCCAAGCTGCCGTAGAACCCTTCGGAAGGGTTGTGCATGAATTTTGCCAGATTGTAATATTCCTTCCAGGTATGCGGCACGTCCAGTTTGTACCCATGGGCGTCCTCGAAGGTCTTGGCCTTGTCGGGATTGTCGAGATGATCCGAACGACAGAGCAGGGTGATCTGATCGCCGTCGTTCAGCAGTCCGGCAACACGTCCGTTGTAGAGCTGCGCATGGTGGCTGGCGGGAAAGACGACCCCCCACTCCGGATGAAACAGTTCCGGATCATGCTGTTCTGTCCACTCAGTCAGGTCGTAAATCACTCCAGCGTCGATCCAGTCCGGATACGACATGGCAGTGGGCATCATTACGTCGTAGGTCCCGGTCCTGGCGACCGCTTCCTGCATGCCCTTGGTATGTACGACTTCATCCGGTTCCTCGATGAATTCCAGAGTGATGCCGAGTTCGTTCTTCCATTTCTCCACATAGGGGGTCATGTTGCCGATGGACCCCGTGGGAATGAGCAGAGTCAGAGTCTTCTTTTCCGCCTTGGCCGCGGCC
Source organism: Desulfonatronum thiodismutans (assembly GCF_000717475.1). Taxonomy (NCBI): domain Bacteria; kingdom Pseudomonadati; phylum Thermodesulfobacteriota; class Desulfovibrionia; order Desulfovibrionales; family Desulfonatronaceae; genus Desulfonatronum; species Desulfonatronum thiodismutans. The sequence goes on along the minus strand of NZ_JPIK01000004.1, from coordinate 72,963 downwards.
GCCTTGGCCAGATCCCAGGCGCGTTCCTCGGCGCCGTGGATCGCGGCGAACGCCTTGACCGCGCCGAGAGGTGACAGACTGACGGCATTGGCCACGAACGCCGACACCCCGAGGATCGACATATCGCGCAAAAACTTGCGACGGCTTAGTTTGCCTTCATCAAAGCGTCGTAACGTTGTCTGGACCTTTCCCTGATCGTGTTGTCGCATTTTTGAAACCTCCGGTTGACTGGTTGATATTTTTGGAACGGTAAAAGTCACTCCGCCATGTCTGACGACTTGGCTTGAAGCGAATGGCGAATATAGTGATTTTGACATGGGTTTCCGACGCACAGGTCCATGTGGCGCTCGACCGGGTCCATGATCATCGCGAAAATGGTCTCAAATGCGACCTCCGAGGACTCGTCCTGGAAGCCGTGGGCGCAGATGCTCCTGGGGTAATTGGTGTGATCGCGAGTCAATTCCTTCAGCCGCTCCGGGTCCAGGTTTCCACTGCTGCGACGCAGAAAGTTGTCAGCGACCTGTTTGCGGACCATGCTGCCGCCGTGGCTGAGCCAGTTCGGCGTCTCAAATTGCCGCATGGTCGAGCCCACGTAGTGGTTCGTATGGGCCAGCGAACCGTCCATGGACAGAATTTCGTATCGGGTGGCCGAGGTTTCCACGCAAAATGCCGCGTCCGGAGAGGAGAGTTGGTAATTCAATCCACTGGCTCTGGGTGAAAAAATGACGTTGCCCAAGGCGTCTCCGATACGTTCAGAGCCCAGAACGCCTCGCATGACAAAGGGATAAATCACCCCCGGGCGCGCGTCCGTGGCCACGATCTTGTTGATGACGGCGCAGATTCCGGCGCTGTTCAGTCCGACGAGCCCGAGGATTCCCGCCAGAGTGACGATCAACATTTCCGGCCCCGAAGCCGGCTTGACGCGAAGAAGGCACAAAAAATCGCGATAATAACGCTCCATGTCGTAGGTCTGGCCCAAAAACGATCTGCCTTCCCGTCCGTCCCGGCCGGAGACGTTGAATGTCGTGCAGCCCCAGAGTCGGTTGGCGAGAAGGGTTCCTCCCAGAGTGGGCGCTCGCAGGTCTTCCAGTTCCAGGAAGGTGTTCAGCAGAAGCACCGCCTCAAAGTCGATGCCCGCTCCGTCGGCGATCCCCCGCATTTCCTGGACAAGGTCCGAAGAGAACCGCTCCAGAAAACCGATGTTCCGCATGGCGAAGGTCGAAAGTCGTTCGTGTTCGATGTTGAACCAAGGATTGTTGACGTCATGGACGTTGGCGATGGTTCCCGCGAAAGCCCGGATTTCGGTTTTCAGGCTGGAGCCGTGCGCATGGCCGATTTCATAAGGAGAGCCGGAAAGTTCCAGGACAGGGATATGCGGTGTAATCATTTGTTGTTCTTCCGTATTGTCAGAAGGAGGACTGGAGGATTTCGGGCGCGTTCGTCTAGATGAATTCCATGAAATAGTCCCATTCCCAGGGATCGACGCGGTTGTTGAAGTTTGGCGTCCCGTAGTCGTCGAATTGGGCCTTGGCGGTTTGGACCTCGAACTTTTTGACCGCCAGGACGAGTTTGATGAATTCCGGATCAAGGACGCAATGCAGGTCGGTGTCGTTTTCAAATGCCTGGATCGACTCGTCCAGGCTGAATGGAAGCTTGGGAACGTCGTTTCGGTCGTAAGCAATGTCCATCACTGGTTCGGGCAGGTCCGGAGAGGATTTGATGCCTTCCAATCCGGCGGCAAGGGTGCAAAGGGCAAGGAGGTAGGGGTTGGTTCCGCCGCAGGCGAGCCGGTTTTCCAAGTGGGTGCTTTGTCCGCGGCATCCCTTGACGCGAATGCCCACGGTTCGGTTTTCCATGCCCCATGTCGCGCTATGCGGAGCAAAGGAGTTGACGCGATACCGCTTGTAGCAGTTGATGGTCGGGGCCGTGAAAATGGAATTGGCCTTGGCGTGCTTGAGGAGGCCGGCCAAAAAATTCTTGGCCACGTCGGACAACCCATACTGTTCATCCGGAGCTTCAAAGACATTTCTCCCGGTCCGCTTGTCGATGAGACTGATGTGGAAGTGCGAACCGGAGGCGCTGGAATCGATGAATGGTTTGGTCATGTATGTCGCGATGTAACCGTGCTGAAGCGAAATCTCCTTGAGGCCCGTCTTGAAGAGAAACGCCGTGTCAGCGGCCTCCAGACCGTCCTTGTAGTAAAGGTTGATTTCCTGTTGTCCCGGTCCGTGTTCGGAATTCTGAGTGATGATCCGCACACCGGCCGCGTCCATCTTGCGCATCAGATCATAGGTGTAAGCAATGTCGAAATTGTTTTTCAGAGTCACGAAAATCGGTTGACCCTGGTAAACCGGCGTCCTTGTGTCCTTGTGTAGGACATAAAACTCGAATTCATAGCCGAGTCGACAGACGTACCCCATTTCATCGAAGTCGTTGATGATCTTTTTGAGCAGCAAGCGTGGAGAAGCCATGGACGGCGAACCATCGTACCAGAACGGGTCCACGGTGATGTTGGCCGTGTTTGGAACCCAGGGCAGGACCGTGAAAGTCGATAAGTCCGGGACAGTGAGATGGTCCGCGAAGCAAACCTCTTCCGCGCAACCGGTCCCGCTGGGTACGAGCGACTGCACGTCAAGTCCCAGAAGCCCACCGTAAAAATTCAGGCCGTCTTCCAAATAATTCAGGAAATTACCGATGGGAACGGTTTTGCTTCTGGATATCCCGTGAAGGTCGGCCTGTTCGAAGCGAATGAAGTGGATATCATGGTCTCGAATAGTTTTCATAATTTGTTCAATCGAATTCGGATTTGCTGTTTTTTTAGCCATTTTTTTTCCTTTTTTAAGATATGAACAAGGGAAAGCCTGATTCGGTACTTGAATCAATCCTCAATCTTCTATCAATTCCCGTGCCGGTAATATTGTTGCATTTTTAATATATTGTTTTAATTTGTAAAAAAGCGTACATGGATTTTTTCTGTTTTGGCAAAACTCGTTAAGCGGCTTTGCGTGCTCGAATTGCACGATATAATTCTTAAAAATAAGAATTTATTTTTCAAAAATTAAATTAATATTTTAAAATATATGAATTTTTTTTAGTTATTGATTTGTTGATTTTTTGAATGCTGTTCGATAAGTGTAAAATTACAAATCTGGCTATCCAGGGGTGTCGGCTCATGCTGAATCATTTAAACGAACAGGCTTTGTCCTTACTGCGCGGATATGCGGAACAGTGTGCTCAAGGCATCGCGATCATCGACCCGGTGAATCGGGTCGTTTATGCGAATGAAAAAATCAGCTCGTTTCTGTGCAAAAAAAATGGGGCGTGGCATTTTCAGTCAGGGGGGCTTAACGGTTTGGAAGGAAGCGGGGGGGCTTTGGCTGCCGGACTGGAGAGAGTCCGGGGAGAGGCGGAGGCACAGGAACTGGAGTTTGAGCGCTCCTCAGGAAGGAACGAGCCGGAATACCTGGGGGTGCGCCTGATGCCTTTGAACGGTTACCCCGGGTTTGTGCTGTTGGAAACGCGGGCCGTTCCCTCCACGACCCGGTTGCGGCGGGCCCTTCTTGCCGAGCGGACCGCCAGGCGGCGGATAGAGCACCTTTCCCGGCGTGGACGCTCTCTGTTCTATCAGGTCATCGAACATCTACCGCTGTTCGTCTATATGCAGCGCCCGGATTACAGCGTTGCCTATGCCAATCAAAAGACGCTGATTTTTTACGGCGAGACCGTCGGTCGCCCCTGCTATGAGGTTTTTGCCGGACGGAGTTCTGCTTGTCCGCAGTGTCCGACATTCCGCGTCTTCGAGACGGGAATGCCCGAGGAATGGGAATTCGTGGACCGGCTCGGGAGGACATTTCGGATTTACGACTATCCGTTCGAGGATGAGAATGGTCTGCCGTTGGTCATGGAATTGGGAGTGGACATCACCGAACTGAAACGTGTCGAACGTGAGCTGTACCAGGCGCAGAAAATGCGCGCCGTGGGCGTGCTGGCCGGTGGCATCGCCCATGACTTGAACAATAACCTGGTGCCGATCATTTTTAATGTCGACTATGCCCTGGGCAAGTCCGCCGATCCGCTGATCAACGAGCCGTTGGGCGAAGCCCTGCGCGCGGCGTATCGAGCCGCGGACCTGGTGGAGCAGGTTCTCGATTACAGCCGTCAACAAAATTTGAAACGTTTTCCCCTCCGGCTGGTGGAATCGGCCCAGGAAAGCCTGGACTTACTGCAAGCCTCGCTTCCAGCAAGCGTTCGTCTGCACGTCGACTACCAGACGGATCGAGACTGGATATCGGCCAACCCGTCGCAGATCCAGCAACTCCTGCTTAATCTCTGCCGGAATGCCGTACAGGCCATGCCCAACGGAGGCGACCTTTCCGTCCGCGTGAGCCGGGTGGTCATGGACGGCTTCGTGGAGCGCATTCAGGAAGGCATGCCCCAAGGCGAGTACGTCGTGTTGGAGGTGATGGATACCGGGATCGGCATTGACCTCGAAAACTTGGACAGGGTGTTTGAGCCTTTTTACACGACCAAAAGGGATCGCGGAGGAACCGGAATGGGGCTGGCCGTGGTGCATGCCATCGTCACGAGTAATGGCGGAGTGATTCGGGTCAGCAGTTCGTCGGGGAACGGGTCTCGATTCACCGTTTACCTTCCTTTTGTCGCGCCTTCCCCACAGGAAACCTTGAAGCAAGAGCACGATGGCGGTCCGAAAGGGCGCAAGCCGACGCGACTGCTTCTGGTGGACGACGACATGGGCGCGATACAAGCTATGCAGCGCGTGTTTCGCGAGGCCGGGTTCGATGTCGTGACCGCGGAGAGCGGAGAGCTTGGTCTGAAGCAATACCTCATGGCCGATGAGCCGTTCGACCTGATTCTCGCCGATCACTCCATGCCCGGAATGTCCGGAATAGAAATGGCCAGAACCATCCTGAACCATGAACCGAAATCCACCATCGTTATCTGCACTGGGCATGTTGAGGCGCAACTGGAAGAAGAGGCCAGATCGGTCGGCATTGCCGGTTTTCTGATGAAGCCAATGACGCCGGGCAAGCTGCTGGAGAGCGTTCGTCGCTTTCGAGGAGGAAATGGCTGATCTTTTGCCTGCATCGGTATTTTCGACCTGTTTTGGGGCATGGACACCGGACCTACTTATATTTGAGGTCCAAAGAGGCAGTGATGTCGAAAAGGTAAAATATTTCGGTTTCGGCCTCAGACGTCACGGATGGTCAGGAGGACGATCCATAATGGAGTGGGAATGGCAAAAATATTGATCGTCGATGATGAAGAGATGGTCCGCCGGACACTGCATCGCTGTCTGGAAGACATGGGCCATGAAACTTTTCTGGCCGGAAGTTTGGCGGAGGGAGCGGCTCTAGCGTCGCGGGACGTGGATGTAATTTTTTTGGACCTGGGGCTGCCGGACGGCGAAGGCCAAAAGGCCATCGACACCTTTCGGGCGACCTCTTCCAAGCCGGAAATCATCGTCATCACGGGCCTTGGCGACAACTATGGAGCGGAGGAGGCCTTGCGTCGGGGAGCCTGGGACTATATCCGCAAACCGGCCTCGCCCTTGGTCATTCGGTCCGCGCTGACCGGTGCTCTGGAGTATCGGGCCAAGCACAAGGTTGAACAGTGCCGCTCCGTAAGGCTCCACGATAGCGGCATGATCGCCCGGAGTCCCGTCATGCAGCGCATCTTGAGAACACTCAGCAAGGCGGCTGAGAGCGACGCGAACGTCCTGATTCTCGGCGAGACCGGGGTCGGCAAGGAACTGGCCGCCAGGGCGATTCATGCCAACAGCGTGCGCAAAGACAGGCCGTTTGTCGTCGTCGATTGTTCAAACCTGTCGGAAACTCTTCTCGAAAGTACGCTTTACGGCCACACCAGGGGATCGTTCACCGGTGCCGTTTCGGACCGTGGCGGACTGATCGCCGAGGCTGACAAGGCCACACTATTTCTGGATGAAGTCGGCGAGCTGCCGGTCTCATTGCAAAAAAACTTTTTGCGGGTTCTTCAGGAAAAACGATTCCGTCCTGTTGGAGCACACAGGGAGTATTTAAGCGATTTCAGGCTGCTGGCCGCGACGAACAGAAATTTGGAAGCAATGTCCAACGAAGGGCTGTTCCGGAAAGATCTCTTGTTCAGGTTGCGGACCCTGGAGGTTCATCTTCCGCCGCTGCGGGAACGGGAGGGAGATCTCGAAACGCTGGCTGAGCACTTCATTTCGGCGACCTGCACCCGTTACAAGATTCCCGAAAAACGTCTTTCCAGGCAGCTTCTTGCGGTTTTTCAAAGCTATCATTGGCCGGGGAACATTCGAGAAATGCGCAACGTCATCGAGTCGACCATCATTGAGGCCGGCAAGGACAGTGATATTTACCCGAAACACTTGCCAGCGGCCGTTCGATTGTCTCTTCTGGCGAACGGTGCAAAAGACCGGGGTTGCGACGGCACTGTTCCTCCCCAGAAATTGACCGAACCGGAACCCCTCATGATGCCGGCTTACGAAGAGTACAGGGCGATGTGCAACCGCAAGTACTTCAAGGAACTCCTGATCGTCAGCGGAAACGATCTCGTAAAGGCAAGCGACATCTCCGGGCTGAGCATTCCCAGCATCTACAGACATCTCGGCATTTCCCGACTCCCAACCCCCAGGAGGAATCGAAGCTGATCTTCCACCCGCTTCCAAAACTCTTCGAGCAGACGTCGGTGATGATCACTGCCAATTTGAGCTTCGACGAGTGGACGCGGGTCTTCGGTGACGTCGATATGAGAGGGGGCCTTCTGGATCGTGTCAAGCGTCACTTCGAGATCATGGCGATTGGAAACGCAAGCTGGGGCCTGGGGTAACGGATGTCCGATGGGGTGAAGCCGAAGGTCAATTATCAATGCCGATTGGCACCCTCGTGGTCAACGCCTTGCACAAATTCTTCAGGATGCAGGGACGGGCCGGGGTGAAGTGGGCCGAGGGAATAAGACGAAATTGGATGGAAACCTTCTTATCCCAGTTTGGCCCCGTTGGGCACGGGCTTGTCCGGCACGGCAAGGATCACCCCTCCGTCCTGGTGGTAGAATCCGGTCAGCAGGAACTCGGAACGCATCGGGCCGATCTGTTTGGCCGGGAAGTTGGTCACCCCGACCACCTGTCGGCCGATGAGGTCTTCCGGGGCGTAGTGGTCCGTGACCTGGGCGCTGGTCCGCTTGCGGCCGATTTTCGGGCCGAAATCCACCTCCACGATGTAGGCCGGTTTGCGGGCCTCGGGAAAGGGTCGGGCGTCCACCACCGTGCCTACGCGGATTTCCACCCGTTCGAACTCCTGCCAGGAAATGGTCTCCTCGGCCATTTCATCCCTCCTTTTGTTTGCGGCGCAGGGCGGTGACCTGTTCTCCGCCGATGCCCCAGTTGTCCGTCTCCACCTCGTCGATGACCACCACCGTGGTTCGCGGGTTCTTGTCCAGCACGTCCGCCAGCAGGCGGGTGACGCCCCGGATCAGCCGGGCCTTTTGCTCCGCGGTGGCTCCTTCTTTTGTGATCTTGATGTTCACGTACGGCATTGTCTCGCTCCTGAGCGGGATGAGGTTTCGTTTCCACGCCGAGGATTGGCCCGAAATCCGTTCGTTCGCCGTCGCGCTTTCGGGTATCCGGGCCTTCTCGGCACGTCCTCTGCATGGAAGTTCGATTGTCGTTCCGGGATGTCGCGGAAAACGACCGTGAGGGATGCCAGGTTCACGGCCATTTCAAACGGTTTTCGCGATTCTGGCGGCGCTCCGGTGAGTTATTTTTTTCACTTATTACTCCAACAAAATTGTAACATCATGTTCATGAATCTCACAAATCCATTCATTGACCTTGTTCCTGGTACCGGTTGTGCTCGGGTTTCCGAAAGCGATTTCACCGATGCTTCCATTCCGTTTTCCGTTACTGCCTCCAGCTTTTCGGGTCCAGAGGGCGGTGAGGCCTTTGTGCAGCTTTTCGCCGGGTCTCCCAATGCCGTGGCTCTGCGCGATCTGGAGGGCCGAGTGGTGGCTTGCAACGCCGCTTTTGAGCGAATGTTCGGGCCGCTTGGGTCGCGTGGTGCTGGGAGCGAGAAACGGTGGTTACGGGATCTGTTGCGACCGTGCCCGGGGTTTGAGGAGCAGGCCGAGCGCGTCTGGAGCGGCGACGCGGCCTTTCAGGGAGTCGAGGTCTGTTGGCGGGCCGTCAATGGCCGGACCGTGGAAACCTGCGCTTCCCAGTTTTCCATTGCCATGGTCGATGGCCGCCGGTTTTCCTGGTGCATCTTCGTGGATATCTCCGACCGCAAACAAGCCGAACGGATGCTCCAGGACGCGGAAACCAAGTACCGTTCCATTTTCGTCAATGCCGTGGAGGGCATTTTCCAGACCACGCCGGACGGACGCTATCTGGACGTCAACCCGTCTCTGGCCCGGATTTACGGCTTCGCCTCGCCCCAGGAGATGATCCGGGCCTTCCGGGACATCAAGACGCAACTGTACGTTGATCCTCTGCGTCGGGACGAGTTCGTGCGGATCATGGACCAAGACCACGAGGTCTGGGATTTTGTTTCCGAAATTTACAAAAAGGACGGCACCCGGATCTGGATTTCGGAGAATGCGCGGGCTGTGTACGATGATCGTGGAAATATCGCCTATTTCGAGGGGACCGTGGTGGACATCACCCGGCGCAAGCTGGCCGAAGAGGCCCTGGAGACCCAGCGGGAGCTGTTCACCCAGTTGTTCGCCAACTCGCCCCAGGCCATCGTGCTCACGGACATGGACCGCAACGTGATCAACGCCAACCAGGCCTTTGAACAGCTTTTCGGGTTCCGGGCCGAGGACATTCGTGGTTTTTCCATCCGCGGCTTCATCGTGCCCGAGGAATTGATGGCCGACACGGAAACCTTCCGCGCCGCCGTGGTTTCGGGCAACTCCATGCAGGCCGAGACCCATCGCCGCCACAAGGACGGTCGGCTGATCCCGGTGTCCATGATAGGTTTCCCGTTGATGGTCCGCGGGGCCATTCAGGGCGTGGTCTTTATTTATCAAGACATTTCCGAGCGCAAGGCCTTTGAGGAGCAGATCACCCATCAGGCTTTTCACGACGGGTTGACCGGCCTGCCCAATCGCAGCCTGTTCGCCGAGCGACTGGCCCGGGCCGTGGAGCGGGGCAAGCGGCGCACGGATTATCATTATGCTGTGATCATGGTGGACCTGGACAAGTTCAAGACGGTCAACGACACCCTGGGCCATCAGGCCGGGGACGACCTGTTGATCGAAGTCGGCCGCCGGCTGTCCGGATGCGTCCGGTCCATGGACACCGTGGCCCGGCTGGGCGGGGACGAGTTCGCGCTGATTTTGGAGGAACTGGCTTCGGAGGATGAAGCCCTGACCATTGTCCGGCGGATCGAGGAAACCCTGCATCAGCCCCTGGTGCTGCCCGCCGGGGAAGTCCGGCCCGAGGCCAGCATCGGGGTGGTCATGCACTCCGGGGAGTACGCCCAAGCCGAGGACATCCTGCGCGACGCGGACATCGCCATGTACCGGGCCAAGGAACTGCGCTGCGGCAATATGCTTTTCGACCGCTCCATGCGCCTGGAGCTTCAGGAATCCATGAACCTGGAAAGTGAACTGCGTCTGGCCGTGGAAAAGGGCGGCCTGAACGTGCATTACCAGCCCATCGTCCGCGTGGACGGCGGTGGACTGGAAGGCTTCGAAGCCCTGGTCCGCTGGAACCATCCGAGCATGGGGCAGGTACCGCCATCCAGGTTCATCCCTCTGGCTGAAGAAACCGGGTTGATTCTGCCCTTGGGCCGGTTCGTGATCCAGGAAGCCTGCCGTCAGTTGGCTTCATGGCGTGACGAACTGCCCGGCGGGGCGGAGCTGTCCATGAGCGTGAACGTTTCCTGCCTGCAATTCTTGCGGGACAATATCGTGGAGTACGTGGCCGGGGTGCTCCGGGATTTGGACCTGAACCCGGAAGTCCTGAAGCTGGAGATCACCGAATCCGTGCTGATGCATGATCCGGCCCACACGGCCCGGGAGCTGCAACGGCTCAAGGATCTGGGGGTGCGGATCGCTATCGATGATTTCGGCACCGGCTATTCCTCTTTGAGCTACCTCCAGCAGTTGCCCATCGACCACCTGAAAATCGACCGCTCCTTCATCAGCGGCACCGAGCAGGCCGAAGGCAACCTGCACATCGTCAACTCCATCATTTCCCTGGCTCGGGCCCTGGGGATCTCGGTCGTGGCCGAGGGCGTGGAGCGGGAAGAGCAGTTGACCTCCCTGCGCGACCTCCGCTGCGACAACGCCCAGGGCTTCATGTTTTCCCGCCCGTTGGACGCTGAAGGGGCCGCGGAGTATATTTTGCGGTGTTCCGGGCGTACGGGGAAATAGCCGACAACCAATCCGTACGAGAACGTGCTTCTCCCACGGAGCCGAAATCGAAATCGCGATCGAAATCGAGAACATAAGTCCGTCATTGAATGACGGGGATACCGATTTCGATTTCGATCGCGATTTCGAGCATTGCTTCGGCGGGGTATCAGCCAAGAGCCTTCAACTGCCCTGATCTTCCTCCCTTTCCGCCGTGCCTGCCGCATAACCTTCCACGCTGACGGACTTCTTCATGGCCCGCAGGCCGACCTGGGTGCCGAAACGTTCCGGGTGCATGTGGGACTGGACGATGCCCTCGGCCACACGCTGGCGGAGTTCGGACTCGATATCTTCCGGGGAGCCGAAGAGGATGGCCCCGCAGGGGCAAATTTCCACGCAGGCCGGAGTCATGCCCTTGGCCCGGCGTTCGGCGCAGAGATCGCACTTGGCCACCGGATTGGGGCCGGTGCGGGAATGGGAAATGGCGGCAAAGGGACAGACCGAGAGGCAGACCATGCAACCCACGCAGGTCTTGGGCTGGAGGATGACCGCGCCTTCGTCGTCCTGGTAAAAGGCATTCACGTTGCAGGCTTTGAGGCAGGCCGGGTTGGCGCAGTGGTGGCAGCTGATGGGCACGGTGATCCCGTCGCTGGTCCGGGTCATGTGAATTCGGGGCTGGCCGTACAGATATCCGCAGACAGCCTCGCAGCTTTCGCAGCCGATGCACAGGTTGTAGTCAATGTACAGGGTTTTCTTGGACTTAGACATCGCCCGCCTCCTTCTGGGATGCCTTGTCTTCTTCATCCCCCCTCGTGCCTCCTGAATCTAACGGGTGGGCCTTGATCCAGCCGTCCAGGGATTCCGCGGCCTTCAGGCCGCTGAGAATGGCCCGACCGATTTTGGACGGCCCAGTGAGCACGTCGCCGGCAACGAAAACGCCATCGAACTTGGTCATCTGCAACCAGCCCTTGCCATCCTTGGAAATGTCCTCCAGGCGAAGTTCGCGGGGAAAGGGATTGGTGGGCACCTCGCCGATGGCCGCCACTACCAGGTCCACGTCCAGCTCCTGTTCCCGCGGTTCTTCGCCTTGCGTGAAAACCAGCCGCTGGGCCCGATTCTCGCCGACAATCCGCAGCGGTGTGGTCTGTTCTACCCAGCGCACTCCGCGCTGACGCAGGAGTTTGATTTCCATCCGCCCGGCCGGGGCTTCGTCCACCGTCTTGCGGTAGAGCAGGGTGATTTCCTCGGCCCCCAGTCGCAGACAGCTCTGGACCACATCCACAGCGGACAATCCCGCGCCAATCACCGCCACCCGTTGTCCTTCGACTTTTGGAGGGGCGACCAGAGGCGCCTGGGTGGAGGATTGGGTCATCTTGCAGGCCCGCAATGGAAAGAGAAATTCCAGGGACGTATAGACCCCGACTAGGTCTTCGCCGGGGATGTTCAGCCGCCGTGGACGCCAACTGCCGGTGCAGATCAGCACGGCCGCGCATTCGTGGAGCAGGTCGGACAGGCTGGTCATTTCCTGAACGAATTCATCCCCGGACTCACAGACCTTGTCCTGGGTGCAGATCTTCGTACAAAAATGGAATCGTATGCCATACTCTTCGGCTAATTTTTCCGCCGCGTCCTCAATCCGCCGAGCCGGGATCCGAAAGCCGGGAATGCCGAAGACCAGCAGTCCCCCAGCCTTGGGCAACTTGTCGTAGACATGCACCTCATACCCGGCGCAGGCCAGCCAGCCGGCCGCGGACAACCCGGCCGGCCCCGATCCGACCACAGCCGCCTTCAACCCGTTGGGCGGAGGCGGCGCGGAACAGAGAAACGCGTAGTTCATGGTGTTCATGGGCGTTGATCCTTTGGGGAAAACAGCGATACAGGCCTCATTAAAAATGAAAAGGAGGGTGCTGGATAACCTACTCCTTCTTTGCTAGATTGCAAGGCTGACGGCGTTATTGCGCGGCGAACGGTTCGGGTGGCATGGCGTGTGCCATGTACGAGGAGCGTTGGTCGTCCGTTGCACCGGAATTTCAACCTCGAAGGAGATGCGTATGTCCAAGGACAAATTGCCGAAGAATTTTCAGAAATTGCAGCAGAATCACCCCGAGTTCATGGCCGCGGTGGGCAACCTGGGCAAGGCCGTTCGCGAGGCCGGCTCGCTGGATGAGAAGACCATCAACCTGCTCCAGATGGCCGCCGCCGCGGCCTTGCGTATGGAAGGGGCGGTGCACAGCCACGCCCGCCGGGCCATGTCCGCCGGGGCCACGGAAGAGGATGTACGCCACGCCCTGATCGTGCTCACCTCGACCATCGGCTTCCCGGCCGTGGCCACGGCCACGAGCTGGGTCAACGACGTGAGTGAGGATTAGCAATCCACAAACCGAACCTGGAGGCAAGATGCAACGGTACGACGTGATCGTCGTCGGCTCCGGAACGGCCGGTTATACCGCGGCCCATGCCTGCCGCAAGGCCGGAAAGAGCGTCCTGGTGGTGGACAAGCGACCATTCGGAGGAACCTGCGCCATGCGCGGCTGTCAACCCAAGAAGATACTGGTGGCCGCCACCCAGGCCGTGCATGGGGCCAATGCCCTGCACGGGCAGGGCGTAACCGGAGAAAGCCGGCTGGATTGGCCCTCCTTGATGCGTTTCAAGCGCGACTTCACCGATGCCGTGCCCCAGGGTTCGGAGCGAGGCTTTCTTGATGCCGGGATGGCCACGGCTCACGGCCTGGCCACGTTCACCGGCCCCCGGCGGCTACGGATCGGAGAAGAGGAGCATGAAGCCGAACACGTCGTCATCGCCGCCGGGGCCGTGCCCAGGAAACTGGATATTCCCGGCGGCGAACTGCTGCTGGACAGCGACGCCTTCCTGGAACTCGACGCGCTTCCGGAAAGCATCGCCTTTGTTGGCGGCGGATTTGTCTGTTTTGAATTCGCCTTCATCTGCGCCCTGGCCGGGGTGCGCACGACGGTCATCCACCGCGGCGACCGTTTTCTGCGCAACTTCGATCCGGACTTGGTTGCGTTGCTTATGGAGGCCGGCAAGGCACGAGGGATCGAATTTTTACCCGAAACCAAAGTTTCCGCCGTGCGCAAGGACGGCCGGGAATTCGTGCTCGACCTTGCCGGGTCAGGCCCGACCTCACTGCGTGTCCAGGCGGTCGTGGCTGCCGCCGGGCGGGTGCCGGACCTGGACGGACTGGGGCTGGACGTTGCCGGAGTCAGCGTGAGCCCGAAGGGGGTCAGCGTGAACTCCTTCATGCAAAGCGTTTCCAACCCTGCTGTGTATGCCGTGGGCGACGCCGCGGATACGCCTTACGCCCTGGCCACCACCGCGGACATGGAGGCCGAAACCGCGGCGGTTAACATTCTTCAGGGCAATACCACCCAGGCGGACCACGCGGCCGTCCCCAGTGTCGTGTTTTCCGTTCCGCCCCTGGCCACCGTGGGCATGAACGAGGAGCGGGCCCGTCGGGCCTCGGAAGAACAAGGCTTCAAGCTGACAGTGAACACCGGCGACGCCACGGGCTGGATGACCTCCCGGCGCATCGGCCAGAAGCACGCGGCCTACAAGGTCATCCTGAACAAGGATGCGGGAACGGTCCTGGGCGCGCACTTGCTTGGCCACAGCGCCGAGGAGATGATCAACGTCCTTGCCTTGGCCATCAAGTTCAAACTGACCAGGACGCAGCTCAAAAGCCTGCTCTGGGCCTACCCGACCCATGTTTCGGACATCAAGTACATGATTTGATGAGCATCTCTTGGAGAGGGGGGAGGATCTGTTGAAGATTGAAGAAATGAACCGCCCGCTTCGCTCAGGACGCGGAGGCCGCCAAGAAGAGATTTTCGCCTTCCGCCGGAAAGATGCGGAAGACAAAAGGCTCACGGCCTGACGGCGATTTCCGGTTTTTGCCGAAGGGGGGCAATGTTTTTGGAAAGCAGCTTTTCCCCTGCTTTCCAAAATCTTTTCCTTGGCGTTCCTGGCGTCCTGAGCGACCTTCGGGAGCGGGCGGTTTGTTTGGGGGCCTTGAACCGATCAGCCCCGGGCCAGGGCCGCGACCACCGCGCGCATGAAGGCCGGCAGGTCGTCCGGGGTGCGGCTGGTGATCAGACCTCCGTCCTCCACGACCTCCTGGTCCACCCAATTCGCCCCGGCATGAACCAGGTCGTCCTTGATGGCGAAATACGAGGTCACGGTGCGGCCCTGAAGGATCTTGGCCGAGGCCAGCATCCAGCCGGCGTGGCAAATAGCTGCCACGACCTTGCCCTGGTTGGTCAACTCCCGGACCAGCGAAACCATGGCCGGATCGCGGCGCATAAAGTCCGGGGCGTACCCGCCGGGAATGACCAGCCCGGCAAACTCCGCCGGATTCAGGTCCTTGGCCGCGGCCGTGCTTTTGGCCGTGGTCCCGACCTTGCTGGAATAGACCACCCCGGCCTTGACCCCGACAACCTCCACGTGAGCCCCTGTTTCCAGGAGTCGGTAGTAGGGGTAGATGAACTCGTAATCATTAAACAATTCAGCGACCATGATCATGACCTTCTTGCCGGACAGTTCCATATTATCCTCCAGTCTCACCGCGCGAACGCGGGTTGCGGTTGCGTGACGCTTTTTTTCAAAACACCTCCAAGGTATCCCAAAACAGATCGAGTCGCAAAATGCGTGTTGTTTCTTCACGAATTTTGATGATCGTTGATGTGGAAACCTTGTTTGTACGGATCGTACAGATCTCTACCTGTTGACAATTACTTCTTTTTTTGATCAATCCTGACTCCTGACTCCTGACTCCTGACTCCTGACTCCTGACTCCTGACTCCTGACTCCTGACTCCTGACTCCTGACTCCCCTACCAAACTATGTCCAAACTCACTATTCACGCCCTGACCAAGTCCTACGGCGGTCGAGATATTTTCAAGGATTTCAATCTGGAAATCGTCGGCGGAACCCGCCTGGCGGTGGTCGGCGCCAACGGCGCGGGCAAATCCACCTTGCTGCGCATTCTGGCCGGAGAATCCAATCCCGACAGTGGGCGGGTTATTTTTTCCACCGGGGCGCGTCTGGGGTACGTGGCCCAGGAACTGGACGCGGGCGACCTGGAGCGCGGGCTGTTGCCCTGGGTCATGGACGCCTTGCCGTCCTGGGCCAGATTTTGGCATCGCTGGGAAGAGGCTGTTCAGCGCCGGGATGAAGCGGCCTTGAATATTCTGGCCGAGGAGCAGACCGTGTTGGAGCACCAACTCGGCTACAGTCCGGAACACCGGGCCAAGACCATCCTGTGCGGCCTGGGTTTCGCCGAGGCCGACCTGGGCAAGCCCCTGCAAGCTCTGAGCGGCGGCTGGCGGGAGCGGGCCAAGCTGGCTCGGGTGCTCACCGCCGGGGCGGACGTGCTGCTTCTGGACGAGCCCACCAACCACCTGGATCTGGAGGCCGTGACCTGGCTGGAGGAGTATCTGCTCGGGTTTGACGGCGTCCTGATCTTCGTGGCCCACGACCGGGTCTTTCTGGACAAGGTGGCCACCCAGACCCTGTATTTGGGCGAAGCCAAGCCGATTCTCCGTCCCGGCACGTTTTCCGAATTCCTGGCTTGGCGGGAGGAAATGGAGCAGCAGTGGGAGCGCCAGGCCGCGGCCATTGATGACAAGATTCGTCACCAGGCCGTGTTTATCGACCGTTTCCGGTTTAAGGCCAGTAAAGCCCGGCAGGCCCAGAGCAAGTTGAAGAGCACGGACAAGCTGCAGAAGGAGTTGGAAGAACTGCGCGGCCAACGCCCGGAAGTCCGGGCCAAGACCCTGTCCTTCTCCCTGCCGGAACCCAGCCGAGGGGATCAGACGGTTTTGGCCGCCGCGGATCTCGGTTTCGCCTTTGACGACGGTCGACCGCTCTGGCCGCCGCTGACCTTTCAACTCTACCGGGGACAGAAGGTGGCCCTGGTCGGCCCCAACGGCGCGGGCAAAACCACGCTGCTCAAGCTGATCAGCGGGGATCTGGTGCCCAAAGCGGGGCGGATCAAGGTCGGCCCGAATACGGTCATGGGCTATTTCAGCCAGCACCAGACTGAAATCCTCAATCCGAAAACCTCGGTCCTGTCCGAAATGCGTCGTCTGGCCGGTCCCAAGGCCAGCCATTACGAGGTCTGCTCCATTCTCGGGTTGTTTCTGCTGGGCGAGGAATATTGGGAACGCCCGGTGTCCAGCCTCAGCGGCGGAGAGAAGAGTCGCCTGCTGCTTGCCTCCCTGTTCGCGGCCCGGGCCAACTTCCTGGTCCTGGACGAGCCCACCAACCACCTGGATCTGGAAAGCCGGGAAGCCTTGATTCGCGCCCTGGAGGAATACACCGGGACCCTGATCTTCGTGGCCCACGACCGCCGTCTGCTGGCCGAGGCGGCTCAAGAGGTCTGGGCCGTGGGGCCGGAGGGGCTGCACGTGTTTTCTCGCGGGTACGAAGAGTACGAGGAGCATCGCCGCGCGACCCTCTCCGAGTGCGTCGTAGAAAAGCCGACCCAGGTCGGCAAGGTCTCACGCCAGGATGAAAAGGAACGCCGCCGGGCCGAGGCTGAGCGCCGCAACGCGCTTTCCCGCAAGCTCAAGCCGTTGAAAGCCGAATACGCCCGGGTCGAGTCCGAACTGGAAACGGTCTTGACCCGCCAGAGCGACCTGGAGCAAATTCTGGTCGATCCGGAAACTTACGCCCGGAGCGACGAATTTACCCGCTTGAGCAAGGAATATCACGAAGTGGAGCAACAGGCCGAACGCCTGATGCTCCGGCTGGAAGAGCTGGAAGGCGAGATCGGGGAAGTGGAAGGGATTGTGACGGAATCTTGAATGATTCCGTCAGGTATTCCGTCAAGTTGCTTTAACCCCGCGCCGCGCCGATTCATTTGCTCATTCTCTCCAACACTGCTCCCCAGAAAAACTCCCTGTCCGGCGAATCCGGCGGGGTGGCGTATTGGCTCGTCAGCGTGAAGTCGCGGCGACCGGCGAGAAAGTGGTCGATTCTTTCCTGATTTTCCGTTGGATTAAGCGTGCAGGTGATGTAGATGATGCGTCCGCCAGGGGGCAGACTCGCGGCCGCTTGCTGGAGGATGCGGTCCTGGAGGGCGATCAGGGGCGGGATGTCCTTGGGGGTGCGTTTCCACTTGCTGTCCGGGCGTCGGGCCAGCACGCCGAGACCGGAGCAGGGCGCGTCCAGCAGGATGGTTCGGGGGTGCTCCTTCCAGGGCGAAGGTGCGTCGGCCCGGGCCAGGACCACGGGGATGGGGGGCAGGCCCAGGCGGCGGAGTTCCTGGACGAGGCCGCGCAGGCGGACCGCGTTGGGATCGCTCGCCCATACTTGGCATTGGCCCCGTTCCAGAAGATACGCGGCCTTCCCGCCTCTTCCCGCGCAGGCGTCCCAGACCGGCTCAGGCCAGGAGCCCGCGCCAAAGGCATGCAAAATCCGTTGCGCTTCCAGGCTTTGCCGGGAGATGGCCCCGTTTTGGATGTCCTCGGTCAGGTCCGGAAACGCGCGGCGGGCTGTTTCACGTGAGCAGGCGATGCTGAAGGGGTCGAGGATTTCCAGTTCCGAGGCAAAGGCCTCAATCTGACGGACCAGGGCCTCCCGCCTGGGATGCAGCGGGTTGATCCGCAGCCCCAAAGGAGCAGGCGCGGACTGGGCCTCGGCCAGCCTGGATGCCGTGTCCAGGCCGTAGCCGTCAATCCACAGATCAACAATCCAAAGCGGCAGGGAATGGTAGCGGGAAAGAAACGTCCGCTCGCCAGTCCGCTCATCTGGCGCGTCCCGGCGATAGAAATCCGGGTCAAGCAGGGCCTGGGACTGTTCAAAAACCCACGTTATCCAGGCCGAAGCGACCTTGGCCAGGCCGCCCCCCCACTTCTTGCGCACCCGGTTGGTCAGCCAGGATCTGGTGGCGAACTCGGGAATCCGCTCCAGAAAAAGCGCCTCATATCCGGCCAGTTCCAGGGCCGTCCGGCACTGGGGCGGCAGATTGCCGGGCTTGCGCAGGAACCGGTCCAGACAAAAGGCCAGCCTGCCCTTGTGGCGCAGATAACCGTAACATAACTCCGACGCCAGGTTGGCGTCCCGGATGTCCAGCTTGCGCTCACGGATCTGGCCGTCCAAGGCAGACTGCGCGTCCTCGCCCCGCATGATCCGGCCCAGGGCGGCCAAGGCCGCGAGGCGGGCCGGGGGGATGGTTGGTTGGGGCATGTTATGGCGTCAGCTTCGCGCGGATACGGCCAAAAAGCGTTGCAGGGCGGCTTCGATGTTTGGCAGGTCTACCAGGGTGTCCAGGCAGGGGCCGAAGGGACGTTGGTTGAGGACGCCGTAGACCGGGATGGGGTAGGTGTCCTGGATGCCGCTGGAGAGGTCTCGGGCACAGGCCACGGCGATGATCAGCTTGGGCTTGTTCTGGACCACGATCCGCCGGGCGATGGTACCGCCCGTGGCGATGGCGATGCGGATGCTGTAGGTCTCCGCCAGGCCGATCAGTCCGTCCAAGGGGCATTCTCCACAACGTTTGCAGTGGTTGATGTCGTAGGTCAAGCGTCGGGGGCAGCGGGAATTTTGCAGGCAGTGGGGCAGCAGAAGCAGTATTTCGTGAGGCTGGAACCGGCCTCGTTCCGAGGTCACCAACTCGTTGTTCACCTTGATGAAGGACAGTCGGATGTCGTCCCTGGGAATGTTGAACAGCCGTCCCAGAAGGGTCATCAGGGGCAGAAAGAGCTTGATGGTGATCCCTCGAAACCGCGAACTGAGAGGAAAGCTGCGGCCCAAAAGAATGTTCAGGACCATTCCTATGGAGGACCAGAGGATCATGGCCCCCAGGGCCAGCAGGGCGACGGCCAGCAGACCTGATGCGAAAGGATGGATGTTTTGCAGGCCGATGAAGGGGATCAACCACAAGAAGGCCAGGATCAGACAAAGCAGGAACGACGTGGCCAGTATCAGGCCGATGAACAGCCGCTTTCCGGGATTGGAGACCGTTTCCAGGAATTCCGGGTCCAGCTCCTGCTTCCGATCCTGCTTTTGGGGCGGCTCAAGCGGCTTCAGGGGCATCAGGATTCCTCGGGTGGGGGCCCGTCCGACCCGTCCGGCTCGTCCGGCCCCAGGCAAAGGTTGTCACCCGGACGGAATTGGCGCAGATAGCCGCAGCGAAAAGCCTGAGCGTCCATGCGCTTGGCGTCGGACGGATGGAAATGGCGGACCAGATAGGCCTTGTCCCGGCAGGCGATGGTCAGCATGTCGTCCTGCATGCCGATGAACGAGCCGGGAGCAGGCTTGTCGCCCTCAAGCGGCTCGCCAATCTGGCCGGGATGTACGGCGACCTTGCGTTTGGTCTGGTTTTCCCCAGGCAAAAAAAAGTAGGCTCCTGGCCAGGGGTGCATGGCCCGGATGTGGTTATGCACGGTTCGGGCCGGTTGGTCCCAGTCGATCAGCCCCATGTTCTTGGTCAGTCGGGGTGCATACGTGGCCAGGGAGTGATCCTGCTCCACGGCGATCAGCGTGCCGGCCCGGTGCCGGTTCAGGGTTTCCAGCAGCAGCCTGCCGCCTTGGGCGGCCAAAGTGTCATGCAGGGTCTGAGCCGTGTCGTTGATGTCCACGCCCATGGCCCGCTGCAGGAGGATCGGCCCGGTATCCATGCCTTTGGCCATGCGCATGATGGTGATCCCGGTGACCGGGTCTCCGGCCAGCAGCGCGGCCTGGATGGGCGAGGCACCCCGATAGCGCGGCAGCAGGGAGGCGTGCACGTTCAGGCAGCCGTGTTTGGGCAGACCCAGCACCGTTTCGGGAAAAATCAGCCCGTAGGCCGCGACGATGAAGAAGTCCGCCTGAAAGGCTTCCAATTCGGCGACCATGGCCGGATACTTGAGCGTCTCCGGTTGGATCACCGGATAACCCTTGGTCAGGGCCAGCTCCTTGACCGCTGACGGTTTGCAGGCCCGGCCCCGGCCGCAGGGACGGTCCGGCTGGGTGACCACGGCCAGAATGCGGAGTTGTTGATCCGTGCTCAAGTCGTTCAATATTCGGGCGGCAAAGGGCGGGGTGCCGAAATACACCACCCGCAATGGGTCGTCGGAATCGGGTGCCATCACGGAGGATGGAATGGTGAGGGGCGTCAGCGTTTCTTGAGCCATTTTTTCAACTTCTGCTCGTAGAGCGAGCGTTTCAGACGGCTGATCTTGTCGATGAAAAGCACGCCGTCCAGGTGGTCCAGTTCGTGTTGGAGGCAGATGGCCAGCATGCCGTCCACCTCCATCTCAACGGGTTGGCCCTCCAGGTTCAGGGCCTGCAACCGGACGCGCTCGGCCCGCTGGACCTTGCTCCGGTAGTTCATCACGCTCAGGCAGCCTTCGCTGGATTCCACCCGGCCCTGGGTCTCCACGATCCGGGGGTTGACGAAAACCAGCGGCTCCTCGCGCCTTTCCGGGCCGGTCGTGTCCACCACGATCAATCGGCAGGACTCGCCCACCTGGGGGGCGGCCAGGCCGAGCCCTTCCTTGTGGTACATGGTCTCCAGCATGTCCTCGGCCAGTTGGCAAATTTCCGGGGTGACGGTCTCGATTTCGGCCGCGGTCTTGGCCAGAATCGGGTCAGGATACGTCAGTACGGGGCGAATCATCAGCCGAACCTACTTTACCGCTTCCCTGGCCTTCAATCCCAACTCGCGCAACTGGACGTTGGAGACGGGCGAAGGAGCCTGGGTCATCAGGCACGAGGCCTTCTGGGTTTTGGGGAAGGCGATCACGTCCCGGATGGAGGCCGATCTGGTCATCAGCATCACCAGTCGATCCAGGCCAAAGGCGATCCCGGCATGGGGCGGGGCGCCGAATTCCAGGGCCTTGAGGAGAAAGCCGAACTGCCCACGGGCCTCTTCTTCGTTGATTCCCAAAGCCGCGAACATCCGTTCCTGTAGGGTCGCGGAATGGATGCGCACCGATCCGCCGCCGATCTCGTAGCCGTTCAGGCACAGGTCGTAGGCCTTGGCCAGGGCCTCGCCGGGCCGATCAACCAGGAGCCCTTCATGGCCGTCCTGGGGGCTGGTGAAGGGATGGTGCCGGGCCACCCAGCGTTGGGCGTCCGGGTCGTGCTCCAGAAGCGGAAAGTCCGTGATCCAGACCGGCTGGAAGCTGGCTTCGTCCACCAGGTTGAACCGCTGGGCCAGTTCCAGGCGCAGGTTGCCCAAAGCCGCGTTGACCACATCCGGGGAGGCGGCCTGGAAAAAGACGATGTCGCCTTCCTTCAGCCCCAGGGCCGCGGTCAGCCCGGCTCGTTCTTCGGGAGAGAGGAACTTGGCGATGGGCGACTGCCACTCGTCGGCCTTGATCTTGATCCAGGCCAGACCCTGGGCCCCGTAAATCTTCACGAATTCCGTCAACTGGTCGATGTCGTTGCGGGACAGGGTCGATCCTCCGGGCAGGACCAGGGCCTTGACCAGCTTGGCCGAGGCGAACAGCTTGAACTGGGAACCGTGGACGATGTCCGTGACGTCGTGCAGCAGCAGTTCGAAGCGGATGTCCGGCTTGTCCACCCCGTAGGCGCCCATGGCTTGGTCGTAGGTCAGGCGGGGAAACGGGTCGGGCAGGTCGATGTCCAGGGACTCTTTGAACACCTGGCGAATCATCCGCTCGGCCAGATCCATGACCTGGGCCTGATCCACGAAGGACAGCTCCAGGTCGATCTGGGTGAACTCCGGCTGGCGGTCGGCCCGCAGGTCCTCGTCGCGGAAACAGCGTACAATCTGATAGTAGCGGTCCATGCCCGCGACCATGAACAACTGCTTGAAGAGCTGCGGCGACTGGGGCAGGGCGTAGAACGAGCCCGGATTCATGCGGCTGGGGACCAGGAAGTCCCGCGCGCCCTCGGGGGTGCTCTTGGTCAGGATCGGGGTTTCCAGTTCCAGGAAGCCTTCCTGGTTCAGAAAACTCCGGAAGGCCTGGGTGGCCTTGTGCCGCAGAATCAGATTACGGGTGCACTGGGGACGGCGCAGATCCAGATAGCGGTACTCCAGGCGGGTGGACTCGGTGACCTCCACCCGGTCCTCAATGGGAAAGGGCGGGGTCTTGGCGCTGTTGAGCAGCTTCCAGGAACGAACCTCCACTTCCACGTCCCCGGTGGGCAGGCCTGGGTTGCGCATGCCTTCGGGCCGGGCGCGAACCACGCCCTGA
The DNA here is from genome assembly GCF_000717475.1 of Desulfonatronum thiodismutans. Classification (NCBI taxonomy): domain Bacteria; kingdom Pseudomonadati; phylum Thermodesulfobacteriota; class Desulfovibrionia; order Desulfovibrionales; family Desulfonatronaceae; genus Desulfonatronum; species Desulfonatronum thiodismutans. Next base: position 50,425 of record NZ_JPIK01000004.1, on the reverse strand, counting down.
ATGGCCAGAACGTACTCGGAGCGCAGCACGTGGGCCCGGGCATGGGCCTCGGCGTTGATCTCCGGATTGAATACAACCTGGGTCCGTCCGTGCAGGTCGCGCAGGTCGATGAAGATCAGCCCGCCGTGGTCCCGGCGAAACTGGACCCAGCCCATCAGGCAGACCTCCCGATCCGTGTCGTCAATCCGCAGTTGAGAGCAATGATGGCTGCGTCGCCAATCGCCCAGGGCCTCGCATTCGCGCTGTGGTGTGGTTTCGGTCATGGGAAGAAAATCCTTACGAAAGATGATGTGTCAGTAAAGTTGTCGGCTACGCGCCGCCCGCCATCCGGCTCAGCAATTGTGAGGGCAAATCCGCTTCGGACAGGACGAACTGTTCACCGTCGCGCATGTCCTTGACCGCTACGGTGCACTGGGCCGCTCCATCCGGATCAAGCATCAGCGCGAAGCGGGCCCCGGCCTTGTTCGCGGAGCGCATCTGGCTTTTCAGGCTGCGGAAGGCGTAGGGGAACTCCACGGAAAAGCGTTGGCCGCGCAGAACCTGGGCGATCTCCAGGGCTTTTTCCAGAAGGGGTTCGGCATGCACGGCAATGTACACGTCCACCCCGGGATCCGGCTGCTCGGGGGCCAGCATGGCCAGACGTTCCAGACCGCAGGCAAAGCCGATGCCCGGCACGTCCGGGCCGCCGAGCTGTTTGACCAAGCCGTCGTAGCGACCGCCCCCGGCCACCGAGGACTGGGCACCGATGCTCGTGGAGACCACTTCGAAGGTCGTGCGCTGGTAGTAATCCAGGCCGCGGACCAGCAGGGGATTGAGCGTGACCTGGAGCCGGGAGCGGCCCAGCAGGTCCGTCACGGCGTCAAAATGCACCCGGCAGGAGTCGCAGTTATGATCCGTGATCACCGGCGCGCCCGTGGTCAAGGCCTTGCATCCGGGAACCTTGCAGTCCAGCACGCGCAGGGGATTGGTGGTCATCCGCCGCCGGCAGTCCTCACACAGGCCCGTCTGGTCCACGTCCCGGAGATAGTCCTCCAGGGCGGCTCTGAACGTCGGTCGGCAGGCGGCGCAGCCCAGGCTGTTGAGCTGGTACTCCAGGCCGGTCAGGCCGATTTCCGAGAGAAAGCGGTGGAGCATGAACAGCATGTCCACGTCCACGAGGTGGGAGGCTGATCCCAGTATTTCGACGTTGATCTGATGAAACTGGCGCTGGCGGCCCATCTGCGGGCGCTCGTAGCGGAACATGGGGCCCAGGGTAAAGAACTTGAGCACCTCGTCCTGGCGCAGCAGCTTGTGCTGGATGCAGGCCCGCAGCACTCCGGCGGTGGCCTCGGGCCGCAGCGTCATGGAGCGGCCCTTGCGGTCCGGAAAGGAGTACATTTCTTTCTGGACCACGTCTGTCTCGTCGCCGATGCCCCGCACGAAGAGTTCCGTGTACTCGATGATCGGCGTACGCAATTCCCGGCAGCCATACCCGGCGAACACGTCCCGGGCCGTGGCCTCTATGGAGGTGAACAGATCGCTTTTCGGCGGAAAAAGGTCCACGAATCCTTTGCCGCTTTGTATCATGGTCATTTGTGTTTCCTTGAGGGGTGGGGACAACAAAAGCAGGCCAATGGGCCTGGAGTGATGGGCGGTCCTTGCCCGAACCCGTCACCAGCATCTCAAAAAGCGAAACTGAATTTTTTAGCGCAATCAAGGTAGCCTGTCAAAAACGCGTCAATCGACTTGCAGAGCAAACCCGCTCTCTTGGAAATCGCAATCGCAATCGCAATCGAAATCGAAATCGGAATTGGATAATCCCGTGTAACTTACTTCGGTTAGACCATCTTCTTGACTGACATTCGATTTCGATCACGATTTCGATTTCGATTTCGATTCAGATAGCGGGGTTGAGAACTCATCTGCCAGCCATTGGCTCCTTTGCCCGAGAAATCGTTTCTGTTATCCTCGACGAATGCAAGCGCATCAAGGAATAGCAGAAAAGGGACAAACCAAAGGAGACGCCAGCATGACCACGCGAGCCATGGGCTTCGTCGGTTTTCATAAATCCGGCAAAACAACCTTGGTGACCCAGGTGGCCAAATATTTGCGCGACCAGGGGCACCGGGTGGGGATCATCAAAAGCAGCCATCATCCTTTTGATCTGGGCGGGACGGATACGGACAAACTGGCCGGGACCGGATGTCCCGTAGCCGGGATCAATCCGGACCAGACCATGGTCGTGCTGCCCCAGGCCATGCCGGTGACGGCCGCCTGGTCCCTGCTGGACGCGGACATACTCCTGGTGGAAGGCGGCAAGAAGCTGACCTTCCTGCCCCGGATCATTTTGCCGCGAACCGAGCCCGGTTCCGCGGACGATCCCGCCGCCTTGGCCGACGGCCTGGCCCTGGCCGCCTGGGAGCAAGAGAGGACGACGGGCCTGCCTGTCTGCGCAGCCGTGGAGGAGGTCGCGGATTTGGTGCTGCAGCGCGGTTTTTTATTTCCGGCGCTGAATTGCGGGGCTTGCGGGCGAGAGGACTGCGGGGGGCTGGCCCGGGACGTGGTGGCCGGAAGGGCCGTTCCCGAGGATTGCAAGGCAGTTGAGGACGCCTTTGCCGTGCGCGTCAACGGCGTTCCCTTGGGCATGAATCCGTTCGTGGCCAGGATCATGGCCTCAACCCTGCGTGGCATGTTGTGTCAGCTTAAGGGCTACGCACCCGGGGCCATTGACGTTCATCTCGGCCCGGCATCCGGAGGGGCGTCATGAAGGAGTCATTTTTTCAGGTCGTTTCCATCTCCCGGTTCGTCGAGGCCCTGAAGACTTTTCCCCGCACCGCGACCCTGGAACGGGAAATCGCCGAAGCCTTCGGCATGGTCCTGGCCGAGCCCGTGGTCGCGGCCGAGGATCTGCCCTTGATGCACCGCTCCTGCGTGGACGGTTACGCGGTGCGGGCCGCGGACACCTTCGGAGCCTCCGAGTCCAACCCGACGTATCTGGACCTGGCCCTTACCGTGGCCATCGAGACCCCGTCCGACGTCGTCTTGGAACCGGGAACCTGCGCCCGGATCACCACCGGCGGGTGTCTGCCCCAGGGCGCGGACGCCGTGGTCATGGTCGAGCAGACCCTGGAGATGGGGGGGCAAGGAACATCGGTTTCCGTGGGCGGGTTGGGCGGCGCGACCATTGAGGTCCACAAAACCCTGTCCCCCTGGGACAACGTGATGCTCCGCGGCGAGGACGTCCAGGCCGGAGAGACGCTGCTTCAGCCCGGTACGCGCCTGGACGGGGCCAGGATCGGCCTGCTGGCGGCCCTGGGATATTCGCGGGTCCGGGTCCATGCCCCGGTCACCGTAGGCATCCTGTCCACCGGCGACGAGGTGGTGGCCGTGGACCAGCCGGTGCGGCCCGGGCTGGTCCGGGACGTCAATTCACATACTCTCGCGGCCCTGACCCAGGCCGCCGGAGCCAGGGCCGTGCGCCTCGGGCTGGTCCGGGACGACCTGCAAGCCCTGGCCGCGGCTTTGGAAAAGGGGCTGAAGGAGTGTGACGTGGTTCTGGTTTCCGGAGGCAGCTCCGTGGGAACCAGGGATCACTCCCTGGAAGCCCTGGAACGGCTGCCCGGCGGGGAGATCCTGGCCCACGGCGTGGCCATGAGTCCCGGCAAGCCGACGATTCTGGCCCGGACGGAAACGGATTCCGGTTTCAAGGCGGTTCTCGGCCTGCCCGGCCAGGTGGCCAGCGCCCAGGTGGTGATGCAGGTCCTGGTCCTGCCCTTCCTGGCCCATCTCCAGGGCCTGGATCACGCCTTCGACCTCGGCCCCCTGGAGACAGTTCCGGCCCGCCTGTCCCGGAACGTGGCCTCCCGGCAGGGCCGCACCGACTTTGTCCGGGTCGCCCTGAGCCGGGTCGCGGACGGCGGCCTCACGGCCACTCCGGTCCTGGGCAAATCCGGCCTGCTGAAAACCCTGCTCCAGGCCCAGGGGCTGATGGAGATTCCGGAGAACCGGGAAGGGTTCACCGCCGGAACCGAGGTCCTGGTTCGGCCGCTGGTTTGAGGTGTGAGACACTGTTCGCAATCCTTCATCCTGTTCAAAAGTTAAGAGAATCGAAATCATGCCCAACTCCAATCTGGTCGTCATTGCCGTGGGCGGCAATTCGCTGATCAGCGAAAAGGAAAAGGTCACGGTGGAGGATCAGTACGAGGCCATCCGGGAGACCGTGCGCCACGTCGCCGACGTCATCGAAGCGGGCCACCAGGTCTGCGTCACCCACGGCAACGGTCCCCAGGTGGGCTTTATCCTGCGGCGTTCGGAGATCGCCCGGAAGGTGGCCGGGATGCATCCCGTGCCGCTGCCTTCCTGCGTGGCGGACACCCAGGGCGCCATCGGCTGGCAGATCCAGCAGGCCCTGTCCAACGAGTTGCGCCGTCGCGGCCTGGGTGCGACCAACCGCGGCATGGCCGTGAGCGTGGTCACCCAGGTTTTGGTGGACGTGGACGACCCGGCCTTCGCCGACCCGGACAAGTTCGTGGGCGAGGTTTTTCAAGAGGCGGACCTGCCCGTTTTGCGCGAGGAGTATCCGCACTGGGTGCTCAAGCCGGACCGGGGCCGGGGATGGCGGCGGGTCGTGCCCAGCCCCAGGCCGCTGGAGATCGTTGAACTGCCCGTGATCCGCTCCTTGCTGGAGCAAGGTTTCAACGTGGTGGCCGTGGGCGGTGGAGGCGTGCCTGTGGTTCGCGGCGAGGACGGAGAGCTGCGTGGAGTGGCCGCAGTCATCGACAAGGATTTGGCCACCGGCCTGCTGGCCACGGCCCTGGGCGCGGACCTGCTGGTGGTTTCCACTGCCGTACCCAAAGTCAGCCTGAACTACGGGGCTCCGGATCAAATGGACCTGGACGACGTTACGGTGGAGGAGATGCGGACCTACCTGGCCCAGGGGCATTTCCCTCCCGGAAGCATGGGGCCGAAGATCGCGGCGGCCATCGACTTTCTCGCCAAGGGAGGCAAGGAGGTGGTTATTACCAGCCCGGAGAACCTGAGGAACGCCCTGGAGTCCGGCGGCGGAACGCGCATTTTCCCATATCGGCCGACTCGGCTTTCGGTCGGACAATCGTCGTAGGGGCGGCCCTGGCGGCCGCCTTGGATGGGCGTGACAACGCGGAGCAGCAGAGCATGCTGGCTGGCATTTCATGCAATTGCGTAGAACTAGGGCAGGCGCGAGGCCTGCCCCTACGGTAATTTTTCAAGATGCGCCGAAAGAAAAAGCCCTCGCCGGGGAATCCCGGCGAGGGCTTTTTGGTTGATTGAAAGGGGCGGAAAGCGGTTCAGCTTTCGATGGAAATGCGCTTGGTCCGGGCCTTTTCGCTTTTGGGCAGAGTGACCTTCAGCACCCCGTTCTTGAATTTGGCCGTGACCTTGTCGGACTGGACTTCCGTCGGCAAGGGGATGGAGCGGCTGAATCTGCCGTAGGAGCATTCGCGATGCACGGCATTTTTCTTTTTCTCCTCTCGTTCCTCTTTCTTCTCGCCGCGCAGAACCAGATAGTTGTTTTCAACGTGCAGTTCCACGTCCTCAGCCCCCAAGCCCGGCAGTTCGGCATTCACCAGCACGGCCTGTTCGGTTTCGGATACGTCCACCGCGGGCATCATTTTTCCAAATGATTCCCTGGCTGGAAACGGAGACGAGAAAAACGGCTCCATCATGCTGAACAAATCCGGTTGTCGCGTACTCTCGACATTGCCTTTGGGTCGCAACACGGGAAAGAAGCGATTCAACATGGAAAACACCTCCTCATGCGATCATCAGCGTCGTTTGCTTTGGTTCAAGGTTATTCCAGCTCCACCTGAATCTTGCGGGGCAGGGCTTTCTCCGCCTTGGGCAGATGCAGCTCCAGAACGCCGTTCTTCAGGGTTGCCTTGATCTTTTCTCGGTCCACGATGTGCGACAGGGTGAAGGCCCGGGTGTATTCCACATTGCCGAATTCCACGTGAATCCGGTTCTCGTTGGCTACTCCATGGTAGGCGGACTTGCCGCCGATGCGCAGTTCGTCGTCCGAGAGGTCGATGACCAGATCCTCCTTGCGCACCCCGGGCATATCCACATAGATGAAGAATCCGTCGCCGGTTTCCAGGATGTCGGTGGCCGGCTTCATCCTCGGCAATCCCTTGGCCTCTGTTTGGGCGATATCTTTGCTCATGGTTCTCCTCCTGTGACTAATTCATGATGTCGATGGAAATCTTACGGGGCTTGGTGTCCTCGGACTTGGGCAGCCGGATTTCCAACAGACCGTTCTTGGCCACGGCCTTGACCTTGTCCACGTCCACAGGGGCGTTGATGTTCACCACCCGCTGAAAATTTCCCGTGGGGCGTTCCTGACGGAAGTACTTGCCTTTTTCGATCTTCCGCTCGCCCTTGATCACCAGGGTCGAATCCGTAAAGGTCAGGTCGATGTCCTCCACGCTGACCCCGGGAATTTCGCAGCGTACATACAGAGCGTCCGCGTCCTCGCTGATGTTCAGCGGAGGGTAGGCGACCCTGCGTTGACTGATGTTCAGAGGGCCCCACAGCTCGTTGAAGACCCTGTCGAAATTGTCCATGCCGCCGTAGAAGGGACTCGTGTCGATAACCATGCTATATACCTCCTTATACAAGATGAGTGTTGCCTTACGGTCCTCTAACTAAACACGGGAAAGAGGCTGTCAAGATAATGACGAGAAAAATTATTTGTCAAAAATATCAAATTATTTTGTTATTTTGCAGATGGTTGTATGTCCTTCGTTGCTCCGTGGTGAAGTGCCCGGTACATCCGACACATTTCGCGGTTGAGCGCGATGCAGGAAAACGACGAGTTGAAGAAAGGGAGGTGCGATGAGTCATGAACAGCAAAGCCGGCCATCCGAGCTGCTTCAGTCCTGGGCGCGGCTGCTTGATCCGAATCATATCCCCGGGCCGGTTCTGGATCAGGCCTGCGGAGATGGGCATAATGGGATATTCGCGGCCCGACACGGCCTGGAGGTGATTTGCTGCGACCGGTCCCGGCCCGCCCTGCGGCGGGCGCGGAGGGAGGCCGGGGCCCAGGGGGTGCGGATCAGGTTGTGGTGGACGGACCTGGAGACAGCGGACAGAGCTCCGTTGCCGGAAAACACGTTCGGCGCGGTGCTGGTCTTCCGCTACCTGCACAGGCCGTTGATCCCGGAAATCCGTCGGGCCGTGCGCCCTGGCGGATATGTGATCTACGAGACCTTCACCGTGGGCCAGCCCCAATTCGGCCCCCCACGCAACCCGGATCATCTGCTCAAGCCGGGAGAATTGGGGGAGTGGTTCAGGGACTGGGAGGTGCTGCATCGGTTCGAGGGCGTCCTCACCGACCCGGACCGGGCCATGGCCCGAATCGTGGCCCGTAAACCGAGCGATTGAAGCTGGTTTGGAGACTTACATCAGATGCTCGGCGATTCCCAGCCTGGAGCACACCATCGGCCAAACCCGCCCAAAGACCTCTTCCGGCTCGCCTTGCGCCGGAATCACGGCGTAGCGGTCAGGATTTTCCGCGGCCAAAGTCAGGTAGCCGTCCCGGATGCGTTGGTGAAAGGCCGTCTCTTCGGCCTCGAACCGGCCTTCGCTTTCGGTTTGGCCTTGGTCCGCGTTGCGGGTTCGGGCCCGGGTAAGGCCGGTTTCCACGGGCAGGTCCAGGATCAGGGTCAGATCTGGCAGGCAGCCGTCCACGGCCACGGCGTTGAGCCGGTGGATCAGGGAGACGTCCAGCCCCCGCCCGTAGCCTTGATAGGCCACGGTGGAGTCCGTGAACCGGTCGCAGAGCACCACCGTGCCCGCGGCCAAGGCCGGGCGGATCACCTCGGCCACGTGCTGGGCCCGGTCGGCCAGGTACAGGAACAATTCGCTCAGCGGCGTCAGCCCGTCGCCTTCCCGCCCCAACAACAAAGCCCGCAACCGCCCCCCCAGGTCGCAGCCTCCCGGCTGCCGCGTCCAGAGCGCCGGAACGCCTCGTTGCTGGAGATGGTCGAGCACCATCCGACTCTGCGTACTCTTGCCGCAGCCCTCTATACCTTCGAACGTGATGAGCATGATTTATCCGAAAAAAGCTTGAATTCTGGTTGAAGGAGATTGAGACAGCGAGTATATGGTCAAGATAAAAGGGAAATATATGGAATATCCGTTGGTTGTGGAGAACTGTCGACGATCAGACAAGTACTTCCGCGGAGATGGCCCATGACCATTCCCTGTATCTCTCCAGAGCCGCAATAGCGGAAACAGTCTTGACCGGCTACTGCTTGCCGACGCGGCCATTCTTCGGCCATCACGATGCATGTGGACTGATCATCCGGGATCGGTTAGCTATCCGCCTAATGACAAACAATAACAGTAGAGGCAAATCCCTCGAATCCTGGATCTGGGAGGCGGCCTGCTCTATCCGTGGCGCCAAGGATGCACCGAAGTATAAGGATTTCATTCTGCCGCTGATCTTTACCAAGCGGCTGTGCGATGTCTTCGATGACGAGGTCAATCGCATCGCGGCGGAGGTCGGTTCGCGCAAAAAGGCCTTCCAGCTGGTCAAGGCCGATCACAAGCTGGTGCGCTTCTATCTCCCCCTGCTGCCGGAAGACCCGGAAGAACCGGTCTGGTCGATCATCCGCAAACTCTCCGACAGGATCGGCGAAGGCGTCACCACCCACATGCGGGCCATCGCCAAGGAAAACCCTCGCTTGCAGGGCATCATCGACCGCGTCGACTTCAACGCCACCACCCACGGCCAGCGGGATATCGACGACGACCGGCTCTCCAACCTGATCGAAGCGATCAGCACCAAACGCCTCGGACTCGAGGACGTCGAGGCCGACATCATCGGCAAGAGCTACGAATACCTGATCCGCAAGTTCGCCGAGGGCGGCGGCCAGAGCGCCGGCGAGTTCTACACCCCGCCGGAAGTCGGCGTCATCATGTCAAAGGTGCTTCAGCCGGAGCCCGGCATGGAGATCTACGATCCCACCTGCGGTTCCGGCGGGCTGCTCATCAAGTGCGAAATCGCCATGGAAGAGGCGGCCAAAGGCAGGAAGCGCACCGTCGCCCCGCTCAAGCTCTACGGCCAGGAATACACCGCCGACACCTGGGCCATGGCCAACATGAACATGATCATCCACGACATGGAAGGCGAGATCGAGATCGGCGACACCTTCAAGAACCCCAAATTCCGCAACAAGCAGGGCAGACTCCGCACCTTCGACCGCGTCGTGGCCAATCCCATGTGGAACCAGGACTGGTTCACCGAGGCCGACTACGACAACGACGAACTCGACCGCTTCCCGGCGGCGGCCGGCTTCCCCGGCAAATCCTCCGCCGACTGGGGCTGGGTCCAGCACATGCACGCCAGCCTGAATGAAAAAGGCCGCGCCGCCGTGGTCCTGGACACCGGCGCGGCATCCCGAGGATCGGGAAATGCCGGCACCAACAAGGAAAAGACCGTCCGCCAATGGTTCGTCGACCACGACCTCATCGAGAGCGTCCTCTACCTGCCCGAAAACCTCTTCTACAACACCACCGCCCCGGGCATTATCCTGTTCCTGAACAAGGCCAAGCCCAAGGAGCGCCGGGGCAAGATCCTGCTGGTCAACGCATCCCAGGTCTTCGAAAAAGGCGACCCCAAGAACTTCATCCCGGATGAGGGTATCCAGCGCATCGCCGACACCCTCATCGGGTGGAAAGAAGAGGAAAAACTCAGCCGCATCGTCGATCACGCCGAGTTGAAAAAGAACGACTACAACATCTCTCCCAGCCGCTACATCCACACCTCGGATGCTGAAACCTACCGGCCCATCACCGAAATCGTCGCGGAACTCAAGGTCATCGAAGCCGAGGCAAAAGAGACCGACAAGGCCCTTAATAACATCCTCAGGCAACTCGGAATCGACGCATGAAGATCTTTATCAGCAGCGTGCAAAAGGAATTCGCCGCCGAGCGCAAGGCCCTGGCCGCATACCTTTCCGGGGATCCGATGCTGCGACGCTTTTTCGACGCCTTCCGCAGGAAAAAGCCTGAGTTGGGGGCCAAGTCTCGACTGGGTCGGAGCCAAGTCACGGCACCAGTCGCCGACCCAGTCACAGACCCAGTCGGTTCGCAGCTAAAGTCGCGGCTAGAGTCACGGCTAGAGTCGGCCTTGGCTGCGAAGGTTGTATTGGCCATTCAGGAGGAGCCACTCGGCAAGGCAAGCCTTGCCCCGATTCTAGGGCATAAGACCGTCTCCGGAGAATTGCACAAGCAGGTCAAGCGACTGGCGTATTCCACTATCATAGAACCCACCATCCCCGACAAACCCACCAGTCGCCTCCAGAAGTACCGGCTCACGGAAAAGGGACGGGCCGTGCTGGAGCTTTTGGCAAAGAACGGGGGACGCGAATGAGCGGCATCGTGAGCAGCGGACATAAAATCGGGCAAGTCATCCAGAGCGACGCCGGACTCGTGGCCGACGTGCGCTCTATGATCGAGCAAATCCGCGAGGGCATCGCACGGACGGTCAATGCGGAAATGACGTTGCTTTACTGGCGTATCGGCAAGCGAATTCAGACGGAAGTTCTTGGAAGTCAGCGTGCTGAATACGGAAAAGAGATTGTGCACGCACTGAGTGCACAATTGACAAGGGAATTTGGACGAGGTTTTGGGCGGCGGAACCTCTTCAACATGATCCGCTTCGCCGATGTATTTCCCGATCCTCAGATTGTGCACGCACTGAGTGCCCTGTCAAAGGCGGATGATGAGACTTCAGTTGTCCGGAAATCCCGGGCAACTGAAGACAAAGAATCCAAACAGAAGGGAGGCGGGAGATGAATGAGGAATTTCAAATCCATGCAACCGCAGATGACGCACATGAACGCAGGTATTTTTCTGAAATTATCTATCTGCGCAAATCTGCGCAATCTGCGGTTAAACCACTCTCGACGCAGGAAACGGACAAGACCTTGAGGGAGATTTTGGAGAAGATCGGGGTATGAGCGATTCCAACCTGCTCATTGAGCCGTTGCCTCCGGGATGGAAAAACCATCTGCTCGGAGATGTGTGCGACCGAGTGAAGGATTCGTATCAACCAGTTGACGACGGCGACACTCCATACGTCGGCCTTGAGCATCTTGCCCAAGGGTTTCCGACGTTCGTTGGCCGGGGAAAAGAAAGCGATGTAAAGTCCTCCAAGACCGCTTTCAAAGTTGGCGATGTTCTCTTTGGAAAACTTCGTCCGTATCTCCGAAAAGGAGCGCAAGCCGATTTCGATGGAGTGTGCTCAACGGATATCCTTGTTTTTCGCGCAAAAGCCCCCTGTAAGTCGGAGTTCTTGAAATTCGTCATCCACGCCGACGAATTCGTCGCCTACGCCAAATCCACGACGAGTGGGGTTCAGCATCCTCGGACATCATGGCCTTCATTGAGGGAATTCCGCCTTTCGCTTCCCCCACTCCCCGAGCAAAAGAAAATCGCGCACATCCTTTCGGCGGTACAGCGTGCGATCGAAGCGCAGGAGCGGATCATTCAGACCACCACCGAGCTGAAAAAGGCCCTCATGCACAAGCTCTTCACCGAAGGCCTCCGCAACGAACCCCAGAAACAAACCGAGATTGGGCCGGTGCCGGAAAGTTGGGAGGTGGTGGCGCTGAGCGATTGCGCGGTAGTTCAAACAGGAGTCGCCAAGGGTAGAAAGTTAAAAGCGGGAGAAGGAGTCGAGGTCCCATATCTTCGAGTGGCGAATGTCCAGGACGGCTACCTCGACCTTTCGGAGATGAAAACCATCACCATTCGTAAGAACGAACAGCAGAGATTCGCTCTCCAGGAAGGAGATGTGGTGCTGACCGAAGGCGGCGATTTCGACAAGCTCGGCAGAGGGTTCATCTGGCATGCCCAGATCAGCAACTGCGTCCATCAGAATCACGTCTTCGCGGTTCGTCCTGATACAACCAGAATTTCCAGTGAATTCTTTGCTTACCTATCACAAAGCCCCTATGGGAAGAGTTACTTCCTTTCAGTTGCGCACAAGACAACCAATCTCGCATGCATCAACACTACAAAACTGAAGGCATTCCCCGTTCTCCTCCCGCCGCAAGATCAGCAAAAAGGCATTGTCGATGCCTGTAGCAGCATCGATAGAAAAATCCGGATCGCTACATCGAAGAAAAACCAACTCCAAGACCTCTTCCGCACCCTCCTTCACGAACTGATGACCGCGAAGACTCGCGTTCACGAACTTGAACTTCCTATCGGAGGATGCCCTGCATGATTGAAAGAATTGAAATCTGCAAGGTCGCGACTTACGGCGCAGTGCCTGAGGCGCTGAGTGATTTGAAGGAGATTAACTTTGTCTACGGATCGAATGGAACCGGCAAGACAACGATTTCCCGAGTTATTGCAGATTGCTCTTCACACGAGCATTGCTCATTGGTCTGGCGGAGCGGCTCACCCATGGAGCTTCTGGTCTACAATCGGGACTTCGTGGAAAGGAATTTTAATCAGCCCGATGAGCTGAAGGGCATCTTTTCTCTCGGTGAGAAAGACAAGAATACGCTCGACAAGATTGATGCAGCCAAAACTGAACTTGATGAGATCAAAAAACAAATCGTCCAGCTCAAGGGCGTGTTACAAGGCGATGGGGGCAATGGCGGGAAACGTGCCGAGCTTGCAGATCTGGAGACCGAGTTTGAAGGCAAATGTTGGGACCTCAAATTGAGACATGATGCCAAGTTACAAGGAGCATTTGTTCGCGTCCGAGGAAAGAAAAGTGCCTTCAAGGCTCGCCTCCTGGAGGAATCGGTATCAAACTCCTCTGCGGCTACTTCTTTAACCGACCTCGAGAATAAAGCCTCGACGGTTTTCGGGGAGGCTCCTCAGGCGACCCTTACGTTGGCAGTTCCAAACGGAGCCAATTTAATCGCACATGAGACCAACGAGATCCTGAAAAAAAAGGTGATCGGAAAAACAGACGTCGATATCGCTGCGCTCATCCAAAAGCTCGGTAATAGCGATTGGGTTAAACAAGGCCGCGACTATTACGACACCAATAAACGTGTCTGTCCATTTTGCCAACAAGATACTCCGTTATCCCTGGAAAAGAGCTTGAACGAGTATTTTGATGAGACGTTTACTGCTGACACCGCGTCGATCGAAGAACTTTACACTGACTACAAAACAGATTCGGAGCGAATTCAGCGAAGCGTCCAAGCGCTTCTTGATAATCCGTCGAAATTTCTGGATGCGGATAAGCTTCAGTCCGAAAGTGAACTGCTTGCGTCAAAAATTCGGATAAACATTCAGCGCATTGAGGATAAACGCCGTGAATCGAGCAAATCTGTTGAACTGGATTCCCTGAAGAACGTTCTTGACGCGATTAACAAGCTTGTCGAAGATGCAAACGTGGCGATTCTGAAGCACAATATAATGGTTTCGAATCTTGAAGCCGAACGCACTCAACTAACCGGCCAGGTATGGCGCTACTTGCTCGATCACGAAATTAAGGCTGACCTAGCGGCCTATATTGCCAAGAAAAAGGGAATCAAGAAAGCCATTGAGAGCCTCGAAACCAAGATTGTGGAAGGAACGGAGGATCAGCGAACCAAAAACCAAGAGATCAAGGCTCTAGAGAAGAATACGACGAGCATTCAACCAACAATCGACGGCATCAATGCTCTACTTCACTCCTTCGGCTTCACGGGTTTTGCCCTGGCAAAATCGGAGAGAGAACCGTTTTATAAGATTCAACGCCTGGATGGCTCTGACGCAAAGGAAACGCTCAGCGAAGGAGAAAAGAGTTTCATCACATTTCTCTATTTCTACCACCTTCTCAAAGGTAGCGAGAGCGAGACGGGAATGACCTCCGACCGTGTTGTCGTCTTTGACGATCCAGTCTCAAGCTTGGACAGCGACATTCTGTTTATCGTTAGTAACCTGATAAAGGGAGTATTCGATGAAGTACGGGCCGGCAGTGGGACGATCAAGCAGGTATTCGTGCTGACTCACAACGTGTATTTCCACAAGGAGGTCTCGTTCCACCCGAATCGATGTGCAGACGGACGTTTGAAGGATGAGACATTTTGGACGGTGAGAAAGTCCAACCAAGAATCAAGGTTTCGGCATCACGAGACAAATCCGATCAAGACATCCTATGAGCTTCTATGGATTGAAGTGCGCAATCCTGATCGGGACAATCTCGCAATTCAGAACACGATGCGGCGGATACTTGAAAACTACTTCAAGATCCTCGGGAACGTTAACCCCGATGACATCTGCGCTCATTTTGAGGGCAAAGAAAAGCTGATCTGCCGGTCGTTATTCTCCTGGGTTAACGATGGATCACATTTTGCCCACGACTCTCTTTACGTCTCGATCGACGACTCAATGGTCGATAGCTATTTGAGGGTCTTTAAACGGATCTTCGACGAAACGGGACACATTGCCCACTACAACATGATGATGGGCGTAACCGTGACTCCCGAAATGGTGGAGACTGGAGTCAGCGACACCACCTCCCTGAACCAATGCCCAACCCCTCCGAACACAAAACCGTCCAGTACCGAATCCTCGCCTACGCCGAGGCCATCGGATGGACATTCGTACACCGCGAGGAAGCCGAACGGCGGCGTGGATTCGACCCCGACGTGCCGGCTGCCTATCGCGCCAAGAACCGTTCGCTTTTCTTCGACGACCTGCTCGACCCCAAAATTGGGAAAGCCATAACTCTGAGGGGGGGCAGATTGGTGCCTGATTTATTGATATTACGCGCCTTCGCGCGCAAAAAAAAGGTGTCCAAGGATGAGTAAGGGCAAGTATCCGAAGGTATCCGGAAAGAATGAGAAATCCCTCGTCCGTTCCTCGGCGGCGGAATATCTGACCTTTGTCGCGGCAAGCGGTACGGGCGGTGTGGAGGTGGTTTACGCCGATGAGAACATCTGGCTGACCCAGAAGATGATGGGGGTACTCTATGATGTGGAAACCCACACCATCAACTACCACCTGAAAAAAATCTTTGCCGACAATGAGTTGCAGGAAAATGCAGTTATTCGAAATTTTCGAATAACTGCCGCCGACGGCAAAAGTTACAACACCAAGCACTACAACCTCGCCGCCATCATCGCCGTCGGCTACAAGGTCAACTCCGAACGTGCCGTTCAGTTCCGCAAATGGGCGACCACCATTATCGAGGAGTTCACCATCAAGGGCTATACGATGGATGACGAGCGCCTGAAACGTGGCGGCTCCATCCTCACCAATCAATACTTTGAAGAGCAGTTACAGCGCATTCGAGAGATTCGCCTCTCCGAACGAAAGTTCTACCAGAAAATCACCGACATCTACGCGACCTCCATCGACTATGACGTGACGGCCCAGGCCACCAAGCGATTTTTCTCGACTGTACAGAACAAGCTGCACTGGGCAATCCACGGCCAGACGGCAGCTGAGGTTATTTTCCACCGGGCCAATGCCGAAAAAGAGAACATGGGCCTGACCACTTGGAAGGACGCCCCGCGAGGGAAAATCCAGAAATTCGACGTCGGTGTGGCCAAGAACTACCTGAACGAATATGAAATGGCGCAACTGGTACGGCTGGTTTCGGCCTATCTGGATGTTGCGGAAGCTATGGCGCTGCGTAAGATCCCCATGACCATGCAGGATTGGGAAACCCGACTGAACCGATTCATTGAGGCGACCGACCGTGAAATTTTGCAGGACGCGGGAAAAGTGACGGCGGAGATCGCCAAGGCCCACGCCGAGTGCGAGTTTGAAAGATACCGCATCGTGCAGGACCGGCTGTTTGAAAGCGACTTCGACCGGATTATGAAGCAGCTGGGAAGGAATACAAAACCGGATGAGTGACCACTAAAATGCCCACACCCTCCGAACACAAAACCGTCCAAGCCCGCATCCTCACCTACGCCGAGGCCATCGGATGGACATTCGTGTCCCACGAGGAAGCCGAACGGCGGCGCGGATT
Organism: Desulfonatronum thiodismutans; assembly: GCF_000717475.1. Taxonomy (NCBI): domain Bacteria; kingdom Pseudomonadati; phylum Thermodesulfobacteriota; class Desulfovibrionia; order Desulfovibrionales; family Desulfonatronaceae; genus Desulfonatronum; species Desulfonatronum thiodismutans. The sequence continues at coordinate 34,470 of NZ_JPIK01000004.1, read as the reverse complement.
CGACCCTGACGTGCCGCCAGCCGATCGCTCCAAGAACCGCTCGCTCTTCTTCGACGACCTGCTCGACGCCAAGGTGCGGGAGTTCAACCCGCGTTATGCCGAGGCCGAGGGCGCGTTGCTCGGTCGGTTTCGCCATCTCCACGCCGACATTTTCGGCAACCGGGAATTCGTCGAGCATCTGCGCAACCGGGGCAAATTTTTCGATCACGAGGAGAAGCGCGAGCGCGATCTGGTCCTGATCGATTATGATGATCCGGAGAGGCCACCGGCGGCTCGCCGGAATGTTTACGAAGTCACCGAGGAGTGGGCTTTTCACAATGGTCACTACGGCACGCGGGAGGATGTGGTCTTTCTGATCAACGGCATACCGGTGCTGATGATCGAGTGCAAGAACGCCAATAAAGACGAGGCGATTGCCCTGGGGGTGGACCAGATCCGCCGCTACCACCGCGAGACACCCGAGCTGTTCGTGTCCCAGCAAGTCTTTACCGCCACCGACGCCATCGGCTTTTCCTACGGGGTCACCTGGAACACGGTGCGCCGGAATATCTTCAACTGGAAGGATGAGGAGATCGGCAAGCTGGAGGCCAAGGTGAAGAGCTTCTGCGCCATCGGGCAGGTGCTCGCCTTCCTGAAGGACTACATCGTCTTTGCCGAGAAGGACGAGGAGCTGAACAAATACATCCTGCGCCAGCACCAGACCGGCGCGGTGGAGGCCACCGTCAGCCGCGCGCTTGATCCCGTTCGCACCCGCGGCCTGGTCTGGCACACCCAGGGCAGCGGCAAGACTTTCACCATGATCAAGGCGGCGGAGCGGCTCTTCCGCGCCCCCGAGGCGGACAAGCCGACGATTCTGCTGATGATCGACCGCAACGAGCTGGAAGATCAGATGCTCAAGAACCTGGCCGCCCTGGGCTTAAGCAATCTGGAACATGCCGGCAGCATCGCGCGGCTGAACAAGCTGCTCTGCGACGACTACCGGGGGATAATCGTGACGATGATCCACAAGTTCCGCGACATGCCGGCGAATATCAATACCCGCTCGAATATCTACGTGCTGATCGATGAGGCGCACCGCACCACGGGCGGCGATCTGGGCAACTTCCTGATGGCCGGGCTGCCCAACGCCGGCTATATCGGCTTTACCGGCACCCCGGTGGACAAGACCGCCTACGGACGCGGAACCTTCAAGACCTTCGGCTGCGAGGACGACAAGGGCTATCTGCACAAGTATTCCATTGCCGACAGCATTGGCGACGGCACCACCTTGCCGCTCTACTACAGCCTGGCCGAAAGCGAGATGCTGGTGCCGCACGAAACCCTGGACAAGGAATTCCTCTCCCTGGCCGAAGCCGAGGGTGTGGCGGATATCGCGGAGCTGAACAAGATCCTGGAACGGGCGGTGAACCTGAAGAATTTTCTCAAGGGCACGGACCGCATTCACAAGGTGGCGCAATTTGTCGCGCAGCACTACCGCGAGAATGTCGAGCCGCTGGGGTACAAGGCCTTTCTGGTGGGCGTGGATCGCGAGGCCTGCGCCCTTTATAAACATGCCCTGGACCGGTTTTTGCCGGCCGAATATTCCGAGGTGGTCTACACCGGCAACAACAACGACTCCGCGCTGCTCAAGGAATTCCACCTCGACGCGAAAAAAGAGCGGCAGATCCGCAAGAGCTTCGGCAAGCTCGAGCAGCAGCCGAAGATCCTGATCGTCACCGAGAAGCTGCTCACCGGCTTCGACGCGCCGGTGCTCTACGCGATGTATCTCGACAAGCCGATGCGCGACCACACCTTGCTGCAGGCCATCGCCCGGGTGAACCGTCCCTACGAAAACGAGCTAGCCGAGATGGTCAAGCCACACGGCTTTGTGCTCGATTTCGTCGGCATCTTCGACAAGCTGGAGAAGGCCCTGGCCTTTGACAGCGAAGAGATCAACGCCATCGTCAAGGACCTGAAGCTCCTCAAGGTGCTTTTCCAGAACAAGATGGACCAGCGGGCTCCGGGATACCTGGCGCTGATCGAGCGGAATTTTGACGACAAGGATGTCGACGCCCTGATCGAGCATTTTCGCGACCCGGAACGGCGCAAGGCGTTCTTCAAGGAATTCAAGGAGATCGAGATGCTCTATGAGATCATCTCCCCGGACGCCTTTTTGCGGCCCTTTATCGATGATTATGGCACGCTGGCGGCGATCTACGACGTGGTGAGAAAGGCCTACGCCAAGCGGATCCAGGTTGATCGGGATTTCCAGAAAAAGACCCGTGAGCTGGTCCAAAAGCATGTCGGGACCGGTTACATCCTGCCCGTCAACGAAATCCTGGAACTGAACGAAGACACGGTCAGGTATATCGCCGAGAACAAGGGCGGGGACGGGAACAAGATCATCAACCTGGTCAAGAGCATTGAAAAAAAGGCGGAGGAGGAGAGCGACGACCCGTATCTCATCGCCATGGCCCAGCGGGCGCAAGCGGTGCAGGAGAGTTTTGAGGATCGTCAGACCAGCACGGCTGATGCGCTGGACGCGTTATTGCGGGAAGTGGAAGCGAATGAGGCGCGTAAAAGGGAGCAGGCAAAGAAGGGTTTTGATGGCTTGACCTACTTTGTCTATCGAACGCTCCTTGATGCGGGGATCACCAACGCGGAAGAGGTGAGCCGCACGATCAAGCAGGCCTTCGTGGAATTTCCCAACTGGAAGAAGAGCGAAAACTCGCTGCGCGAGCTGCGCAAGAAAGTGACCTTCGCCGTTCTGGCCAATACTGATGACCTGGAACGGGTGACAGCCTTGGTGAATCAGCTTTTCAGGCTGCTGGAAAAGGCGGACAGGATTTAAAGTGACGGCGGCACTGGATCAAAAACGCGCGTTTAAAGATCGAGTCCTTCATTGGGCGAAAAAACTGGACGTTGACGTGGTATGGCTTGGTATGCGCCCGATGCGGAATAAATGGGCCTCCTGCTCCACCAACGGGCACCTCAACTTCAGCACGGATCTGCTCGAACTCCGGCAGGAGTTGTGGGACTACGTCATTGTCCACGAGCTGCTGCACTTCTCTATCCCAAACCATGGAAAACTCTGGAAAACCCTGATGCGCGCCCACCTGGGTGAGTATGAGGCCCATGAAATCGAGTTAAAGAACGTGGCGAAAAATAGTGCGCTCCAGCAGTCGCGCCAAACGGCGGCGCGGCGCTGAAAGGAAGATGGCCTCAAAATATTATGGGCGGTTACGAGCGAAGGAGCTCTAGAAATCACCCCTCCCCATTTTCATTCACATCCGCATACTTTGGCTGCAATTCATGCAAAAAGCTGCGAATTCCGGGGCGTTCCGTTCGGCTTACCGTTGCGGGGCGTTTGACTTCCGGTTTAGGGGTGCGTTCCGGGCGGTAGAATTGGCGTTCCATGCTGCGTTGGTAGGGGGTCCAGGTGGTTTCTTCGGGTAGGGCCTGCACCAGGACGTTGGTCATGTTCACCTTGGCGTCCAGGTTGTCGGCGTAGTGCAGGATCAGGGCTTCGGAGGTTTTGGGGAGGCTGGGGGAGCCGTATTCGTAGGTTCCGTGGTGGCTGGCCAGCAGGTGTTTGAGGTGCAGCTTCAGGCCCGGGGCGAGGTCGTCGTTTTTTGCCAGGAACGGTTCGAGCACTTCCAGGCCCAGCAGAATGTGGCCCAGGAGCCGCCCGGGGTCGGTGTAGTCGCGTTGGATTCCGGCATCCAGTTCCCAGGCCTTGCCCAGGTCGTGGAACACCGCGCCCACCAGCAGGACTTCCCGGTCCACTTCGGGATACTGGTCACTGATGGCCAGGCTCAGGCGGCAGACCGACAGGGTATGCTCCAGCAGGCCGCCGATGTAGGCGTGGTGCATGGACTTGGCCCCCGGGGCGAGCAGGAGGCGGGAGCGGATTTCGGGGTGTTGGAGGACCTTGCGGCAGAATTTGCGCCAGGGGGCGTGGTGCAGCTCCCGTTTGCACAGTTCCTCCAGTTCCAGGAGCATTTCCTCCGGCTCCCGGACGCTGCGCGGCAGGAACAGGGACCAGTCGATCTGGTCCCGGGGGGACGTGACGGCTTCCAGTTGTTCGATGCGGAGTTGGAGCTGATCCCGGAACAGGTCCGCGCTTCCGGCGACCCGGACCACTTCACCCACGGGGAGTTCCGGATAATTCTGGCTGACCGGGCTCCAGATCTTTCCATCCACGGCTCCGCGGGCGTCCTGCAACCGCACCTGCCAGTACGGGCCGTTGCGGGCCTGGCCCTGCCGGGCCTCCACCAGGACGAACACCTCGTCGACCCGCGTTCCGGGCTGAATGTCCGGAATGAACATTTTTTTTTGCACGGCCATGTTGAAATCCTCCGTGGGTTGCGCTAAGGCCAACGTTCCGTCTCTCGCGCAAAAGACGGACCGTGTTCGTGGAAGTGCGGCTCGCCCGCATTCATGTCGCCCTTCAGGTTGCGCATGGCGACGATCCTCCCAGCACATGTAGCGTGATTATGGCCAAAAAGAAAGAACAAGCGGTGGTTTCCATCTATCCTGACTGGTGCAAGGGGTGCGGCGTCTGCGTGGCCTTTTGTCCCGGTCATGTCTTGGAACTGGGACCGGACGGCAAAGCCAGGGTCATTGAGGGCGCATCTTGCCGGAACTGCGGGTTTTGCGAGTACCACTGTCCGGATTTCGCCATTGTGGTGAAGATGAAACGCAGCACAGCCAACAAAGAAGTCGACCATGCCCACGAAGGTTAAAAAAAATCAACGCAAGGAAGAGCGGGCTATTTTCGCTCTGGGCAACGAGGCCGTGGTGGAGGGGGCCCTGCTGGCCGGGTGTTCTTTTTTTGCCGGATACCCCATCACGCCGTCCACGGAAATCGCCGAAATCATGGCCGAACGTCTGCCCGGGATTCCAGAGGGCGTGTTCATTCAAATGGAGGATGAAATCGCCAGCCTGGGGGCGGTGATCGGCGCGTCCCTGGCCGGTCGGAAATCCATGACCGCCACCTCGGGGCCGGGATTTTCCCTGATGCAGGAACACATCGGTTACGCCTCGATGACCGAGACGCCGCTGGTGATCGTCAACGTGATGCGCGGCGGACCGAGCACGGGGATGCCCACCAGCCCGGCCCAGGGCGACGTGCAGCAGGCCCGATGGGGCACCCACGGCGACCACCCGATCATCGTCCTTTCGGCCAGCGACGTGCAGGAGTGTCTGGACATGACCGTGCGGGCCTTCAACCTGTCCGAAAAGTACCGCTCTCCGGTCATTCTCCTGCTGGACGAGATCACGGCGCATACCCGTGAAAAAATTCATATCCCCAACAGGGACACCTACGAAATTTTTTCCCGGATCAAGCCCTCCATGCCCCCGGAATGGTTCGTGCCTTACGAGGAATCCATGCGCGGGGTCCCGCCCATGCCGGCCCTGGGGGACGGCTACCGGTTCCACGTCACCGGCCTGACCCACGACGTCAACGGCTATCCCACATCCCGGCCCGACGAAGTGGAAAAGCTGATGCACCGGTTGTTCCGCAAAATCGATCAGTTTTTCTACGACATCCAGATCGTCGAGGAGACGGCCTGCGAGGACGCCGAGGTGGCGGTGATCGCCTACGGCTGCGTGGCCCGCTCCGCGCACTTGGCCGTGTTGCAGGCCCGGGAAAAGGGCATCAAGGCCGGTCTGCTCAAGCTGAAGACCCTGTTCCCCTTCCCGCGGCCGGCCGTGGACCGGATAATCCGGCAATGCCGGACCGTCATCGTCCCGGAGTTGAACATGGGCCAGATGTCCCGTGAAGTGAAGCGCGTGAACGACGGTCACAGCCGGATCCGCACATTGAACCGAATCGACGGGCAGATCATCACTCCGGCGGAGATTCTCAAACTGCTCGTAAAAGCGTAGCAGACAGGAAACACAATCATGGCAGAAGTTACCCAACTGATTCATCACTATCTGCGGCACAACAAGCGCTTCCCGCACGTCTTGTGCCCCGGATGCGGTCACGGGATCGTGCTCGGCTCCCTGGTGCGCTGCGTGCATCAGCTCGGCCTGACCAAGGACGAAGTGGTGCTGGTGGCCGGGATCGGCTGTTCCGGGCGGATCGCGGTTTATGTGGACTTCAATACCGTGCATACCACCCACGGACGGGCCCTGACCTTCGCCACCGGGATCAAGATGGCCAACCCGAAGCTGAAGGTCATCGCGGTGATGGGCGACGGCGACGCGCTGTCCATCGGCGGCAACCATTTCCTGCATGCGGCCCGGCGAAACATCGGCGTGACCGCTCTGATCCTGAACAACAACATCTACGGGATGACCGGGGGCCAGAGTTCCTCCACCACGGCGGAGAACTGCTATTCCACGACCAGCCCCTATGGGCAGCAGGAACAGTCCTTCGACATCGTCAATCTGGCCAAGGCCGCCGGCGCGCCGTACGTGGCCCGCAGCACCGTGCTGCACGTCAAGCTGCTGGACCGGATTCTGACCACGGCCCTGGAGCGGCCCGGATTCAACCTGGTGGAGGTGCTCACCCCCTGCCACACCCAGTTCGGGCGCAAGAACAAGTTCAAAACCAACGTGGAAATGTACCAGTGGTACAAGAAGAACGCCACGCCCATCGAAGCCCTGGACAAGCTTTCCGAGGCGGAGCGGGCCAAGCGCACGCCCATCGGAATCTTCGTCGAAGAGAACCGGCCTTCCCTGGAGGAACGCCATGCCGCGATCAAGGCCCGCCTGACGGACGGAGCGCCATCATGAAGAACCCTCAAGAAATCCAACGTTTTGAGTTGCGGCTTTCCGGCCTGGGCGGACAGGGCATTCTGACCCTGGGCAAGGTTCTGGGTGCCGGACTGGCCCTGGAAGAAGGGTATTTCGTGGCCCAGACCCAGAGCTACGGCCCCGAGGCCCGGGGCGGGGCCAGCCGCTCGGACCTGGTGATCAGCTCCCAGCCCATAAGCTACCCCAAGCCGGAACAGCTCGACCTGCTGGTGGCGCTCAGCCAGGAAGCCTGCAACCAGTATTACCGCCACCTCAAACCGGGCGGCTATCTTCTGGTGGACGACTCCCTGGTCAAGCAGACCCCGACCAACATCTACTGGGGCCTGCCCTTCACCACCCTGGCCAAGGACAAACTGGGCATGGCCCAGGCAGCGAACATGGTTCTTTTGGGGGCCCTGGCCCATCTGGTGCCCTTCGTGCTTCCCCGGGCCATGAAGAAAGGGTTGGAAACCAGTTTGAACCCCAGGTTTCTGGAGTCGAATCTGAAGGCGTTCCAGCTCGGGTTGACCCAGGCCAAAAAGAAATACCCCGACGTGCAGTCCCAATGGACATCCTCCTAACCAACGACGACGGGATTTACGCCCTGGGGCTGCGGGCCATGTACCGGGCCCTGCGCCGGGCCGGGCATACGGTGCACGTGGTCGCCCCGCTGACCGAACAGTCCGCGGTGGGGCACGCCATTACCCTGAGCCTGCCGTTGAAGATCAAGCATCTTCGGGAGCCGGACTTTCAGGGCGTCGGAGTGACCGGCACCCCGGTGGACTGCGCCAAGCTGGCCCTGAGTTCGCTGCTGGACGCACCTCCGGACGTCCTGATTTCCGGCATCAACAACGGGGCCAACGTGGGCGTGGACATCCTCTATTCCGGCACGGTCTCCGCGGCCACGGAAGGAGCCCTGGCCGGTCTGCCTTCCCTGGCCGTGTCCATGGACAACTTCCATCCCGCGAACCTGGACGACCAGGCGGATTACACGGTGCGTCTGGTTCAGGACATGGACTGGGCCGCGCTGCCTTCCCGCTGCCTGCTGAACCTGAACTTTCCGGATCGCGATCTGCGCGAGGTCCTGGGATTGCGCTGCTGCCCTCAAACCCAGGCCGTGTATCACGACAGGCACGATCACCGGGTCGACCCTCGCGGAGTGGGCTACTACTGGCTGCACGGGGAGATCCCGTCCGGCGAAGTCGGCCAGGACACGGACCGCGGCCTGCTCACCCAGGGCTATATCACCCTGACCCCGCTGCGTTTCGATTTCACGGACTACGAAACCATGGATCGGCTCCAGCGCACCCTTGCAGCGCCAACCGTGTCTGCCTGACTCCCTGTCTTCCCATTATTCCCTTTCCATCTCATCACCACTGAATCGTTACCACATAACCACATGAGCGAACCGAAGAAGGTCAAGAAAACCATCCGGGAGATCAACGACCGGATCAGCAAGGGCAAGGCCGTGGTGCTTACGGCCAGGGAAATGATCGACGCCGTGAAATCCATGGGCAAGGTCAAGGCGGCCCGGGAAGTGGACGTGGTCACCACGGGCACCTTTTCCCCCATGTGTTCCTCGGGTCTGCTTTTCAACATCGGCCAGCCCGAGCCGCCGCTGATCAAGGCGTCCAAGGTCTGGCTGAACGATGTCCCGGCGTACGGCGGACTGGCCGCGGTGGACGCGTATCTCGGGGTCACCGAGCCGGCGGAGGATGATCCGCTGAACAAGGTCTTTCCGGGCCGGTTCAAATACGGCGGCGGCCATGTGATCGAGGATCTGCTCCGAGGCGAGAAGGTCCGGTTGCGCGCGACGGGTTATGGAACGGACTGCTACCCCCGCAAGACCCTGGAGCGGGAATACGCCCTGGGAGACTTTCGCAGCGCGGACCTGCTCAACCCCCGCAACGCCTACCAGAACTACAACTGCGCGGTGAACTTCGGCGAAAAGGTCATCTATACCTACATGGGACCGCTCAAGCCGCGCTGCGCCAACGCCAACTACGCCACCTCCGGGGCTTTGAGTCCGCTGTTCAACGACCCCTTTTTCCGGACCATCGGCCTGGGAACGAAAATTTTTCTCGGCGGCGGCACGGGCTGGGTGATCGGGGCCGGAACCCAGCACAACCCCAAACCGCAACGCACCGAACGCGGCCTGCCCCTGACCCCCTCCGGAACCCTGATGGTCAAGGGCGACCTCAAGGGCATGCAGGCCCGCTATCTGCGCGGGATCAGCTTCCTTGGCTACGGCTGCTCCCTGAACGTCGGGCTGGGCATTCCCATCCCGATCCTGGACGAGGAAATAGCCTGGTTCACCGGGGTCAGCGACGCGGACATCATGGTCCCCGTGGTGGACTACGGCCACGACTACCCCAACGGCGTGGCCCGGAACCACGGCCATGTCAGCTACGCCGAGCTGCGCTCCGGAACCATTCGCGTGAACGACCGGGATACGGCCACCGTGCCCCTGACCAGCTATACGCTGTCCCTGGAAATCGCCCAGACTCTCAAGCAGTGGATCGAAAAGGGCGCTTTCACCCTTGGCGAGCCCCAGGAGCGGATTCTCTCCGAGTGACCGACTCTTCCTTGAAGGCCAAGCTCCAAGTCCTGCGCGTCCATCTGGAGACCTTGCAGCCGGGCCTGATCGCGGTGTCCGGCGGCGTGGACAGTCGGTTTCTGATGCATGTTTCCCGGCTCAGGAACCTGGATTTCCAGGCCGTCCACGCCGTGGGGCCGCACCAGTCCCCCCTGGAACAAGACCAGACCAGGACCTTGCTCCAGGCCCGGAACGTCACCCCGCGCATCGTCCGGTTCGATCCGCTCGGTCAGCCTGAAGTCCGGAGTAACTCCCGTCAGCGATGCTATTGGTGCAAGAAGGCGCTGTTTTCGAATTTTCTGGAGCTGGCCTTCACTGAATCGCCGCGATCACTTTTGGACGGAACTCATCTCGACGACCTGGCGGTCCATCGTCCCGGCCAAAAGGCGCTTCAGGAACTGGGCGTACACAGCCCGTTGGCCCAGGCGGGTCTGACCAAGGCCGACATCCGCCAAGCCGCGGCGTGGCTCGGCCTCGAAGCACCGGATCAGCCCTCCCGGGCCTGTCTGCTGACTCGGTTTCCGTATGACCGCCAGGTGACGACCGCGGATCTGGAGGCGGTGGGGCGGGTGGAAGACGGTCTTTCTGTCTTGGGCCTGAGCCGGTTTCGTTTTCGGGTCACGGGACGCGAACGCAACATGTTGCAGATTCATCCAGACGAGAGCCATGTGTTGCGCGACCAGGAGGCGTATCTGCGAGACCTGGTCGTCGCGGCGGGGCTTGGCCCTTTCGAGCTTGCGATTACATCACGGCTTTCCGGCTATTTCGACTCCCCCGCCGAATCTATAGCCCACTTCTGACTTCAACCTTTCACCTTCAACCATATTATCCCACCATCCCCAATGCCCAGCGACGTTTTCTTCTGGAACCTGCGCGCGACGCGCAAGGCCGCGTACGACGTCCGTCTGCGCCGACTGTTCAAGGCAGGCGGCGTGTCCGACGTGGTGCGATCCGGGGATCTGACCGCGGTGAAGATGCACTTCGGCGAATCCGGCGTGACCGGGTTCATCACCCCGACCTGGGTGCGGCCCATTGTCGCGTTTCTGCGCAAACTCGGGGCCAGGCCGTTTTTGACCGACACCAACACCCTGTATGTCGGACAGCGCGGCGAGGCTGTTTCCCACGGCATGCTGGCCGCGGAGCACGGGTTTGATCCGTTGCTGCTCCAGGCTCCGGTAATCATTGCCGACGGGTTGAACAGCCGCAACGAAGTCTCCGTGCCGTTTCCGGGCAAGCATGTGCTGGAGGCGCATCTGGCCGGAGATATCCTGGCCGCGGATTCTTTGCTGACTCTGTCCCACTTCAAGGGCCACGAACTGGCTGGCATCGGCGGCAGCCTGAAAAATCTGGCCATGGGCTGCGCCACCCGCCGGGGCAAAATGCACCAGCACGGCTGCCTGGCGCCCATGCTCCACGCGGACAACTGCAAGGGCTGCGGGGTCTGCGTCGAGGTTTGCGCGTCTGGTGCACTTCGCGTTCGTCCAGAAGGCAAGGTCGAACTGAATCCGGAGTTGTGCGTCGGCTGCGGGGCCTGTCTGCATGTCTGCCGGGAGAAATGTCTGGCCGTGGACTGGAAGACCGACGTGACCGCGTTCGTGGAACGGATGATGGAGTACGCAGCAGCGGTGCTCCGGGCCATGGAGAAGCCGCAACGCCCCTCTTCGACCTGTGTCCACGTGAGCTTCGTGACCCAGGTCACGCCTCAGTGCGACTGCGCCGGATACAGCGACAAGCCGGTGTGCCCGGATATCGGGGTCCTGGTTTCCCGTGACCCGGTGGCCCTGGACCAGGCCTGCCTGGACATAGTCAACGCGGCTCCGCCCCTGCATCCCAGTCATCTTCCGCCGGACATCCGGCCCGGGGATGACAAGTTCAGGGCCATGCATCCTCATGTTCCGGAGGGTTACGGACTCGGGTACGCGGAGAGCCTGGGCATTGGGACGCGGAGTTATGTCGTCCGAGAGATTTGACGTGGTGGAATACCGATTCGGATAACGCGCGAGGTTTGGGAACACGTTCGCCCTGATTCGAACATTCCGGGAAATGGACAACGACGCACATTGAGCATATAATACTCTGTTGTTACTTCGAAACAATGTCGATTCCCACCATTGGCAGTGGGATGCTCCGTATTAAATTTCAACCCCCTGGGAGGAATCATGGGACGCCATAAGAAAATCGAACGGAAAAAAGAGCTGGATCGTCGCCGTCAACGCCGCGAGAAGCGCATCAAGCAGCGCATCCGGGAGGCCAAGGAGGCGAAGTAGCCGTCGGCCGTCAACATTTCCATTTCATCAAGGAGAGCGGAAGTTATGCCTATATATGAGTATCGCTGTCAGGAGTGTCAGCAGATCTTCGAGCAGTGGCAGAAGGATTACAGCGAACAGGATAAATCCTGTCCTGTCTGTGGCAGCCGATCCCAGCGTCTGATTTCCAACACATCCTTTGTTTTGAAGGGATCGGGCTGGTATGTCACGGATTACTGTAAGAACGCGGCGTCTTCCGGAGGCAACGGCAACAAGACGGAGAGCACGGAAACCAAGACGGATGCGCCGACCAAGGAAGTTACGCCTAAGTCAGCGGAGCCCGCGCCCTCGACGTCCGGTTCCAGCGCTCCCGCCGCCGACTAAATTTGTGTGAAAAGGCAGCTGAAGAGGCTGCCTTTTTTGCGACAAAGGACGGAACATGATTGAGCGTTACACCCGCCCGGAAATGGGGCGGCTTTGGACTCTGGAGGCGCGCTTCCAGGCTTGGCTGGAGGTGGAGCTGGCCGTTTGCGAGGGATGGCACAATCTTGGTCTCATCCCGGCTGAAGACATGCGCAATATCCGGGAGCGCGCCGGTTTCGACCTGGAACGTATCCTGGAGATCGAGGAGCGCACCCGGCACGACGTGATCGCTTTTCTCACCGCGGTGGAGGAGAAGACCGGTCCTTCGGCCAGATATATCCACCTGGGATGCACGTCGTCGGACATCGTGGACACGGCCAACGCCCTGCTTCTGGTGCGGGCCGGAGGGATCATCGCCGCCGGTCTGGACCGGCTCCTGGAAGTTCTGCGCGCCGCGTCGGAACGGTACAAACTGCTTCCGGCCATGGGCCGCACCCACGGCATTCACGCCGAACCCATCACCCTGGGGCTGAAGTTCGCCGGGTTTTACGCCGAGTTCGACCGCCATCGCAGGCGATGGCGCGACGCCGTGGAAAACATCCGCTTCGGCAAGATCTCCGGGGCCGTGGGCACCTACGCCCATCTGGAACCGCGCTTGGAGGCCCTGGCGTGCCAACGGTTGGGGTTGAACGTGGACCCCATCTCCACGCAGATCATCCAGCGCGACCGTCACGCCCAGTATTTCACCACCCTGGCCATTATTGCCGGCGGCATCGAGCGGCTGTGCGTGGAACTGCGGCACTTACAGCGCACCGAGGTCCGGGAATTGGAGGAGGGCTTCGGCAAGGGCCAAAAAGGCTCGTCGGCCATGCCGCACAAAAAGAACCCCATTTCCGCGGAAAACCTGACCGGTCTGGCCCGGCTGTTGCGGGGCAACGCCCAGGCCGCCCTGGAGAACATGGCCCTCTGGCACGAGCGGGACATCAGCCATTCCTCGGTGGAGCGGGTGATCATGCCGGATTCCACCATCCTCATGGACTACATGCTGCACCGGCTCACCGGGCTGCTTTCCGGAATTCGGGTGCATGAAGACAATGTCGCGCGGAATCTGGGGGCTTCCCAGGGCCTTTTCTTTTCCCAGCGCATCCTTTTGGCGTTGGTGGAAAATGGGTCGCAGCGCCAGGAGGCTTACGAACTGGTTCAGGGCTTGGCCATGCGGGCTTGGGAAGAGAAAACGCCCTTTGAGGACTTGGTCCGAGGCAGCGACGGAGTCACATCCCGGCTTTCGTCGGAAACCTTGGACGACCTCTTTGACCTGAACTACTTTTTTCGGCATGTAGACCTCATTTATGATCGAGTCTTTGTTTAGCTGACCGTTTAAAAACTCCCAATTGCGGCGTCGCTGCAAAAAGGTCAAACTCTCACGTATGAATAAATACGCTTCGACCTTGATTCGATTGCCAGGACGGCAAATCGAAAATGTGGCGAAGCCACAGCCCGTGAGGGCCGGACACAGGACGTGTCCGGTAGCTTTTTTTGCTCCTTGCACTTGGGGTTTTTGAACAAACAGCAAGATAGGGATTTTTATCACTCAGCTAGGAGAGAGTCGTGAACGAATGGCGCAAACAACTGGCCGGCCTGCTGATGGCCAAATCCTATCTGGAAAAGGACGTGGTCCTGACATCCGGCAAGCGCAGCAACTATTACTTCGACTGCAAGCAAACGGCTTTGCATCCGGATGGGGCCTTCCTGATCGGCAGCCTGTTCGTCCGGATGCTGCAAGCGGAACCCCTTCACGGGGTTGCCGGAATGACCCTGGGCGCGGATCCGCTGGTCACCGCCACCTCCCTGGTCGCCCGGACTGAAGGGCTTTCCTGGCCAGCCATGATCGTGCGCAAGGAAGCCAAGGGGCATGGTACGGCCAGCTACCTGGAAGGCCTGGTCAATTTTCAGCCCGGCGACCGGATCGCCGTGCTGGAGGACGTGGCCACCACCGGAGGCAGCGCTCTCAAGGCCTGCCAAAGGCTGACGGATGCCGGATTCGTCGTGCATCGGGTCTGCTGCATCCTGGACCGCGAGGAAGGCGCCGCCGAGGCCCTTGCCGCGGCCGACATTCCTTTCACAGCCCTTTATACACGGAGCCAGTTGCTGCATGAGGCCGACGCGTAGTTGGTTCATCCTGATTCTTTTGCTTGGCGTCGCCCTTTCGCAGCCCGGCTGCCAAGGGCGTTCGGTGGGGGAGTTGCTCTGGCCCGACCTGCATGACGCCTATTTCCAGTTGACCAAATCCTGGAGCCGTTCCGGCGTGGTTCGGGACGGGCTGGAAACGGAAACCCGTGTCGTAGCTCTGCTCGAATCCACGACATGGCGAAAAGCCTATGTTGAACGGTATTCGGAAGTTTTCGAACTGACGGCGGATGAGAGACGAAAAATGCTGGACGACCAACTGCACGCGGCGGACGAGTACACGGACTTCGTCGTGGCCGTGGCCAGCACCTATTCGGACGACGCCCGCCTGACCCATCGCCTGACCCAGTGGCGGTTGCTTTTGCGCCAATCTCCGGATCAAACCGTCCAGCCCCTGGAAATCCGCCACCTGGACGTCCACCCGTCACAGCTTCAGGCTTTCTATCCGTACCATCATCCCTGGCAACGGTACTACAAAGTCCGGTTCCCGAAAACGGGCGGCCCCATCGAGTTGCTTTTCACCGGCCCCGCCGGTGGCTTCTCCCTGATGTGGGAGGAAAGCGACTAATGATCGATCCTTTTGCGCCAACGACGTAAAGGGGAGCACATCCAACACCGACGAGGTTTCGCGTGGGCAAGGACGACAAGCTCAATCTGATCATCATGCGCGACGATACACGGGTTCGCCGGTATCGGCTGCGCGTGGCGTGGTTCAGGTTTTTTCTCTACCTGCAAATCGTCCTGATTCTCGCGGCCGTGGGCGGCTCTTACGCCGGGGTCGTCTACTGGGGACAGCACCTGGAACTGATGAACGCCAACAAGGATCTGCGAGCCCAGCTGTCCGACCAGTCCATTCAACTGGAACGGCTTCAGAATATTCAGGAAATTCTCAAAACCAGCGACCCTGAGGAAATTCATTCTCTGTTCAGCACGGTGACCAAGGAACGCCAGAGCCTGCCCCAGGTCGTCAACCTCCAGGAAATTTTTGTGGCCAAGGACCTGCAAATGGCCGGTGTTGCCAATTTGCAGCTCAGAAAAGCCGGAGAGGATCTGCGCATCAATTTCGAACTGAACAACCTGGCCGAGGAAACCTTGTCCGGGGAGATCAAGGTCTATTTCATCACCCAGGAAGCCTCCGTCCTCGAAGCTCAGGGTGAAGAAAGCGAGCTGTCCTTTACAATTCAGCGCTTTCGTCGCGTCAATTCGTTATTGAAGGTTCCTTCCGGCTTGGACCTGGACACGATTTTCGCTATCCGGGTAGTCATTTTCAGCAATGACGACGAAGAAGTCTTCACCCAAACTTACCCGGTCGCTAATATCCTGACGAGCTGAATTTCTTGACAGGGTACTGGAAAGTCCATATAGGACTTCGTTTTCGGGGTCGTTAACTCAGTCGGTAGAGTATCTGCCTTTTAAGCAGAGAGTCGAAGGTTCGAGTCCTTCACGACCCACCAAGCCCGTCCCCATCGTCTAGTGGCCTAGGACGCTGGCCTCTCACGCCGGTAACAGGGGTTCAAATCCCCTTGGGGACGCCAAGGAAAATCAAAGGGTTGCAAGCTGTCATGCTTGCAACCCTTTTTTTTGACTTGCAGGGAACATTGTTGTCCAGGACCCGCTGGGCTTGAACATCGTCGAATATGGCCAGCCCGATCAGGTTGGCCATGGTGACGTGGCTTGATGTTGTGCTTCGCCCTGGACGGCGCTGATTTGACCTTCAGTCCCGGGCCGTCTGGGTGGACGGCAGGGTTTGTGCTCTGGACTCCATTGGCCTGTGCAGGTAATCAGGTCGCTCACCTCCTGAATCAGCGGCTCAATCCCGGAACTCAAGACAGGTTCGTGCATGCCAGATTTTCTTCGTCAAGCGAATTGGGCGATTCTCCCATTGATGTTGTTTCTTGTGATCTGTGGTGTACCGGACCAAGCCCAGGGTCAGGCCCAGAGTCAGGCCCAAGTTGCGGGGCTGGATCTGTTACGGGCCGAGCTTCAGGGCCAGGTCGACCCGCAAAGCAGGCTTCAAGACGAGACGGACAATCCCTCCGGGGCCACGCAATACGTCCTGCCGTCGCCTGCCCTGCCCGGCCTGCCCGAGGTTCTGGAACTGAACCTGACCGAGGCCATCCATCTGGCCTTACGCCGAAACCGGGAGATCGAAAGCGCCTACCTGGGCCGGGTTCTTCAAAAATTTTCCTTGGGTAAAGATCTGTCCAAGTTCTGGCCGAATCTTGAGGTTTCGCCCAGGACGGATGCCTCCGTCGCCGGCTCGTCCACCAAATACTCCGCGGACGGTCCGGAAGCGGAAAGGTCGCGGACCGAAGCCGTGACCGCCGGGATCACCACCAGCGTGACCCAGAAAGTGCCCACCGGAGCGGAGCTGTCCTTTGCCTGGGACAACACCATCACCGGAATCCGTAATCATAACGGGGAAACCGTGAGCCGGGAGAGCGGACTGACCGGCTGGTCCGTGGGCTTCCGTCAGCCCCTGCTCAAAGGCGGCGGAACTCGTTACAACACCGCTTCCCTGGTCCGGGCCGCGATGCAGGAGGAAGACAATGTCCGCGCCCTGCGGGACACGCTTATCGGCACCATCAACGGGGTGATCTCGGATTACCGGGCCATGATGCGGGCCAAGCAGCGGTTGGAGCTGGCCGAGGATTCTCTGGGCAAGGCCCGCAAGCATCTGGAGGACACCCGTGTGCTTATTGCCGCGGGCCGCCGCGCGTCCAGCGAGAGCCTGCAGGCCGAGGCCGACCTGGCCCAGAAGGAACTGGACCTGGAAACGGCGCGGCAGGGGTTGGACAATGCCCGGTTGAATCTGGTCCGCCGTCTGGAACTGGACAGCAGCACGGCCATCGTGCTCACCGAGCCCATTGAGCTGCAACCCGTGATGCCGGTTTTCGAGGACTGCCTGGAGCTGGCCCTGGAGCGAAACCAGAGTTATCTGGCCGCCCAAAACGCTCTGGAACTGGCCCGGATGAGCCTGGACGACGTCCTGAATCAGCGACGCTGGGATCTGGATCTGGAAGGGGCCTATTCCGACGGCTGGCGCCATCGGCACCCGGATCCGAGCTCCCGTGAAGATGAGTGGCGGGTGGGCGTGTCCCTGAAAATCCCCTTGCCCATATTCGGCGACCCGAAATACGACCGGGAACAACCCCTGCTCGCGGCGCGCATCGCTCTGCGGCGGGCGGAAATGACACTGATCACGGCCCGGGAAAACCTGGAAAATTCCGTGCGTCAACGGGTGCTGGTCGTGGAATCCAGCTTGAAGCAGGTCGAGCTGGCCAAGCGCACGTATGAATTGTCCGAGCAGACCTATCATTTCAGCGAACTGAAATACCAGTTGGGCCAGATGTCCAACACCAACTTCATCACCGAGCAGGACCGGCTGCGCAACGCCCGCAACAGCCTGAACGAAGCCATTATCAGCTATCAGAATTCCCTGACCGAACTGGACGCCCTCCTGGCCACGACCCTGGACACCTGGGGCATTGCCTTTGTCGCGGAGCGCGCCGACCTGGAAGAAGAGTATCTCGGACGCAACGTCTGGTTGCTGGACCGTTAAACTGAAAAGGATCCGTCATGAACCCAGCGGACCATCTGCATCAAAATATCCTGGAAAACATGCGCGACGGGGTGATGGCCCTGGATTTCCAAGGCCGGGTCACCCTGTTCAACCCGGCTGCCTCGGATATCCTGGGCCTGGACCGGGACCGGGTGCGCGGCCGAACCTTTGCCGAAGTCTTTTTGTGCATGGACGAGGCCAACGACGAGTTCAACCAGGTGGTGCTGGATGCGGTCTTTGAAAAGGCCGTGGGCCGACAGGAGACCGTGGATTTTATCCGTCCCGGCGGGGCACGAACGACCCTCTCCCTGACCTCGTCCTATCTGCGCGGTGAAGAGGACGACCAGGCCCGTGGCGTGATCCTGGTCTTTTCAGACATCACGGCCCTGAAGACCCTGCAGGAGCAGGAGCGGGAAAACAGCCGCAAGCTGGCCCGGGCCTACACCGACCTGGAAGAATCCAACGCCCGCCTGACCCAGACCTTGAAGCGGGCCCAAGTTGTGCGCATTCTGGCCACCCTGGGCGTGATTCTCTTTTTCGTCGGCTTGGGAGTCGTTTACTTTCAGGGCTTCTCCTCGCTCAAGTCCCTGCCCGGCCTGACCTCTCCAAGCCCGGTCTCGGACGCTCCGACCCGGCAGGTGCATACGGTGCGCACCCAGCCCCTGACGGCCACCATTTCCCTGTCCGGTCGGCTCCAGCCGGTGGAGGAGATCGTGGTCTCCGCGCCCTTTGACGCCCGAATTCTGGAAAACCATTTTATTTTCGGCCAGAGGGTGCGCCAGGGCGATCTGTTGCTGGTGCTGGACGTATCCGAGTTGGAGGTCAAGCTGCGCGAGGCCCGGGGCTCCCGGATCAAGGCCGCGCAAAAATACGCCGAACTGCGCGACTGGGACAACGGCCAGGAAATGGCTCGGGCCCGGCGCAGCGTGGAGCGGGCCGAGAACAAGCTGGAGACCGACCGCCGCAAGTTGGAGGAAAGCGAGTTGCTCTATTCCCGCGGACTGATCCCGGCCAATGAGTTGGACACCGCCAAACAGCAGGTTCAGTCATCCACCACGGACCTCATCGCCAGCCGGGAAGATATGGCCTCCACCCGGGACAAAGGCAATCCGGACAACGTGATGATCGCCCGCATGGAACTGGACAACGCGGAGATGCGTCTTGCCGAACTGGAAAGCCAGATGGCCCAGGCCCGGGTGCTGGCACCGGCCTCCGGAGTGGTGGTTCGGCCTACGGTGGAGGAGGACAAGAAGACCTCCCTGGACCGGGGAGCACGGGTCACGACCGGAACCGCCCTGCTGGCCTTGGGCGATCTGAGCGGGCTGCGGGTGCTGACCAAGGTGGACGAGGTGGACATCGGCAAGCTCGCCGTAGGCCAGAAGGTCACGGCCAGGGGCGACGCCTTTCCCGGCCTGACCTTGTCCGGCCTGGTGGCCCACATCTCGGCCCAGGCCACCGGCGGAAGCGGGCACCAGGCCCCGACCTTCGACGTCCAGATCACCATCCCGGAACTGATCCCGGAGGCCGAGGAGGTGGTCCGCGTGGGCATGAGCGCGGACCTGGAGGTCCTGGTCCACGACAACCCCGCGGCCCTGCTCCTCCCCCTGCGTCTCGTCCGCGCCCAGCGCGGCCAGACCTTGGTCCGGGTGCTTTTGGACAACGACCAGATCGAGGAACGTGAAGTCCAGACCGGAATGACCACGCTCAGCGCCGTGGAAATTCTCTCCGGCCTGCAAGTGGAAGATCGATTGGTGGATTGGTAATCATGTCCCTGTTCAAGCTGGAGAATATTCGCAAGTCCTTCACCTTGGGGCCGGTTCAGGTGGAGGTGCTCAAGGGGGTGGATCTGGAGGTGGGGGCCGGGGAGTTGCTGTCCATCATGGGCACGTCCGGGTGCGGCAAGTCCACCCTGATGAACGTGATCGGGTTCCTGGACCAGCCGACATCGGGCCGCTACCTGCTGGAGGGCCGGGAAACCTCTTCCTTGTCTGACCGGGAGCTGTCCACCATCCGTAACCGGAAAATCGGCTTCGTCTTTCAGCAGTTCAATCTGCTGGGCCGACTCACGGCCCTGGAAAACGTCTGCCTGCCTCTGATTTATCGGGGCATGGCCGAGCGGGAGCAACGCCGGATCGCCCGGGAAATGCTGGAGCGGGTGGGCATGGCCGAGCGGGCCGGACACAAGCCCACGGAGCTGTCCGGGGGCCAGCAGCAGCGGGTGGCCATTGCCCGGGCCCTGGCCGGATCGCCGTCCATCATCCTGGCCGACGAACCCACCGGGGCCCTGGACACCCAGGTGGGCCAGGACATCATGAACCTGTTTCTGGAACTCAACGCCACCCAGAAGATTACCACCATCCTGATCACCCATGACCCGCACATCGCGGCCCAGTGCCGACGGGTGGTCCGAATGAAGGACGGGGTGATCGCGGAAAGCGGCGCTCAGGCGAGGACCACTCCATGATGCTCAAGGCCAATCTTCGGGAAGCCTCCCGGTCCCTGATCGCCGCCAAGCAGCGCTCCATCCTGGCCCTACTGGGCATCGTCATCGGCATCGGCTCGGTGATCGCCCTGGTCTCCACCGGGGCTCTGGCCCAGCGCGAAACCCTGCGTCAGTTCATGGAAATGGGCACGGACATCATCTCCATCCAGATGGAGCAGGGCCGGGGAGAGCGGAGCAGCAGCCCGGTCGGCTTTACCCTGGAGGAGGCGCTGGAATTGCCGGAGCGGTTGGCCACGATCCGGACCGTGGCTCCGTACGTCTCGGCCTTTGGCGAGCTGCGTCGCGAGGGTCAGCGGGTTTCCATCCCGCTGCTGGGCGTGACCGAATCCTTTTTTGATCTGAACAAGCTGGAGATGGAGCAGGGCCGGTTCATCTCGGACCTGGACGTGCTCATGTCCCATGCCGTGCTCGGCGGCAATCTGGCTAAACGGCTGCAAGGGCAGGGCATGATCCTGGGTATCGGGGAGCACGTCTATTTCGACAACCGCAAACTGACCGTGGCCGGGATTCTGCGTCCCGCGGCCATGGGCGCCATGCGGCCCTACGAGGCCGGCGAGGGGCTGATGCTGCCCATCACCACGGTCCTGCGCGTCTCGCCGCAAAACACCATCCGCACGATCATGGCCCGGCTGGAGCCGGGAGTCACCGCCGGCCAAGCCACGGCCGAAGCCCGGGCCCACTTTTCCGAACAGCCTCGGCCCAAACAGATTCGGGTGACCAGCCCGGAACAGATCATCGAGCACATGGAGCGCCAGTCCCGGATGTTCACCCTGCTTTTGGGTGCCATTGGCAGCATCTCCCTGGTCGTGGGCGGAGTGGGGGTGATGAACGTCATGCTCGTCTCGGTCAGCGAGCGCCGCCGGGAGATCGGCATCCGCCGGGCCTTGGGCGCGCAGAAGCGGGACATCCAGTGGCAGTTCCTGATCGAGTCCGTGCTGCTCTCCCTGGTGGGCGGAATCCTGGGCATCATTATCGGCGTGGGTGCGTCCTACGGCATCGCCCATTACTCCGAATGGCAGTTCGAGCTGGTCCACGGAGCTCTGCTCCTGGGCGTCGGCGTCTCCGCGGCCGTGGGCATCTTCTTCGGCTACTACCCGGCTCGCCAGGCCGCGGCCCTGAACCCCATCCAGGCCCTGCGGGCGGAGTGAAGATCCTGATACGGCGACGGAGCCGGATCAGGCCTCCATGTTCAAATGGCCACCGACGTGTTCAAAAGACGGGGATTGCTTGGCGACGAGATAGATATACACGCAGTAGGGTGACAAACAGGAATGTCGGGATAAAGGCGGACAATGCGCAAGATTGAATTGGCCTCGTGGGCAAGGGCGGATATATTTTACTACTTCAGCCGGATGGAATTCCCCTATTTCGCGCTGACCGTGGAGGTCGAGGTGGGGGCCTGCCTGGAATACATGAAAGCTCAGAACATTCCGAGCTATCTTGGAATGATTTTTCTGGTTTCCAAGGCACTCAACGCCGTCGAAGAACTTCGGGTGCGAGTCGTGGGTGATGAGGTTCTGCTTTTTGACGTGGTTCATCCGTCCTTCACGGTGCAGACCACGGACGGCAAGCTCAATTTTTGCCGTGGACGCCATGTGGATGAGATAATGCGTTTTCTGGAGATCAACACACCCATTAAGGAAGATGCGCAGCGCGGCGTAAAGCAGGGGGGGCTTGATCCCGACAATGCGGATCTGATCTACATCAGTTGCCTGCCTTGGCTCCATTTCACATCCCTCATCAATCCCGTGCCCCTCAAACCGGCGGACTCGTTTCCGCGCATTGTCTGGGGCCGTTTCATGAACCGCGGTCATGGACATGCCATGTCCTTGAACGTTCAAATTCACCATGGCTTGGCGGATGGCCTGCATGTCTCGGATTTTATCAGCAAGCTCCAGGCCTTTTGTTCAGTCCCTGAATCAGGTTTTTCCCCAGAGCCGTCAGCCGACTAAATCGGCTTGGACGCCATACGCCAAAGCTCACGTATCACGCCCACGTCGCCTGCCAGCACACCTCCGGCATGTCGCCATAAATCCAGCCCAACAGATTCCCCGTATTCGTGCTGGTCTTCATGATATGGACCGAGCCGTCGCCCCCTCCTCCCAATAATGTGGGCATCGCCACCGATGTTGGCGCGAACATGGTTGTCAAGGGGCTTGGCGTTTTTTTTCACCATATTGATTTAACAGGTTTTCGTGTTTGGCATCCTTCGTGTAAAGAGAGTGTAGTTGGCGCACGATACGCCGCCTGGGGATGCAACGACATCCTTCGCACCTTTAATTTGCAGAGGAGATTGAAAATGAGAAAACTGTTCCTGACCGCGTCCCAGACCCTGGGACCGGCCGGCCCTGTTGGTCATGGCAGCACCCAACCTTCATGCCGCCATCCACGGCACCTAAATCGATTGCATCCACTGCTGCCCCCACTTTGTGGTCTCGATTGCCACGAGTAGGCTCTTGCCATCAACCATACGAAGGAAAAACATCCCCGTCCGCGCCGGACAGTGAGGTTCTTTTGAGCTGAACTCGTAAGATGTCATATTTGTCAAAAAAAGGAGATAGTGATGCGAAAGAAAATGATAAATCTTGTTGTTTGTGCCATCATTTTGTGTATTCCAGTCGTGTCATCCGCAGCATCAACAGCACTGGAGCGGGCTTTCAACAGATGCATGGAAGGCTGCGTCGAACTTGATGATGCAGTTTGCAAACAATGCTGTGAAAAGGCTTTTGAGCCTGTAATATTGCGCTGTCGATTGCAATTCATTGAATGCATAAATGCTTGCAAAAATGATAATATGTGCAGGAATAACTGCATCTATAAAACCAAGGACTGCGGCAGCGGCGCAAAAGGTGAGCATGTTTGCCCATGATTGGAAAAATGGAGCAACAGGAAGGAGAAACGTCATGCGCAAGCGAAGCGAAGCGGAAAGCTGGACGGTGCCAATTTCAGCGAAGCCAGGTCTTGGTTTGACAATGACCTCACATGCGCCGCTCCTTCCATTGGAGGCTGTTATGACCAATGCTCACCCGGTGGAGTATGCCATTGATGGCAGCCCCTACTCATGCTTCTCTGGATGGCGTGTATTGGACTATAGATACGAGAAGAGACGATTGAAATGACAACCCTGCTTTTGTGCATCGGCCTGCTTGTCCTGGGCTACTTCACCTACGGAAAGGTGGTGGAGCGTGTTTTCGGTCCGGACTCCAGCCGTCCGACCCCCTGTTCCACCATGGCCGACGGCGTGGACTACGCCTCCATGCCCACCTGGAAGGTCTTTTTCATCCAACTCCTGGACATCGCCGGGATCGGGCCGATCTTCGGGCCGATCCTGGGCGCGCTTTACGGGCCCATAGCCCTGGTCTGGATCGTCGTGGGCGCGATTTTCGCGGGCGCGGTGCATGATTATCTCAGCGGGATGCTTTCGGTGCGCAACAAGGGGGCGTCCATTCCAGAGGTGGTGGGGTTGTTCCTGGGACACCGCGCCCGCTGGGTGATGCGTTTCTTTTCCCTGTTGCTGCTGTTGCTGGTGGGCGTGGTCTTCGTCCTCAGTCCGGCCCAGCTTCTGGGCAGTCTGACCGGCCTGAACGTTCAGTTCCTGGTGGCCTGCATCTTCGGGTATTATTTCCTGGCCACCATCCTGCCCATCGACAAGATCATCGGCCGTTTGTACCCCTTTTTCGGCGCGCTCTTGCTGTTCATGACCCTCGGCGTGCTCATTGGTATGGCCCTGGGCGAGGCTCCGGTTCTGCCGAATCTGGACATTACCGTGAACACGCATCCGCAAGGCCTGCCCATCTGGCCGCTGCTCTTCATCACCCTGTCCTGCGGGGCCATCAGCGGGTTTCATTCCACCCAATCACCGCTGATGGCCCGCTGCATCCGTAATGAATCCAGCGGGCGGCTGGTGTTCTACGGAGCGATGATCGCCGAGGGGATCATCGCCCTGGTCTGGGCCGCGGCTGGAATGACGCTGTTTTACGGGCCAGAGGCCCTCTTTCAGGTCATTCAAAGCGGCACGCCCTCCCTGGTGGTGGAACAGGTCTGCCGCACCTTGCTCGGTCCGGTGGGCGGGTTCCTGGCCATCCTGGGCGTGATCGTCCTGCCGGTCACCTCCGGGGACACGGCCTTTCGGTCCTGCCGCCTGATCATCGCGGAAACGCTCAGCCTCAGCCAGACCCGGACTGTAAAAAGGTTGGCTTTGGCCGTTCCGCTGTTTATCGCGGCCTTTCTTGTCTCCACCCAGGACTTCCTGATCATCTGGCGCTATTTCGGCTGGAGCAACCAGACCCTGGCCATGCTGGTGCTCTGGTCCGCGGCCATTTTTCTGCGACAGCAGGCCAAATGCCATTGGATCGCCACGCTTCCGGCCCTGTTCATGACCGCGGTAACCGTTTCCTTCATCCTGCAGGCCCCCATAGGCTTTCATTTGCCGCCGGGCCTTTCCAACCTGGCCGGCCTGGTGGCGGCGTTCCTGACCCTGGTTGCGTTGCTGCGCCGGCCCCGGCAGCCCCGACGGCAGGGGAACCGTGGGTAGCACGGCAGCGAAGCTTCATGGCTCAACAAGACCGGGCCGACTCCCGTCGGGACTCCGTTCCGCGATGACGAAAAGGAGCACCTCGATAGCGAGTTCTCCCGGTCGTCTCTGCGGTGCAGCCCTGCTGACCGTCATGTCCCCGTTCACCGCCGAGGTCCAGACCATGTTCAGCAGCGGCCTGAGTGCCCTGGTCGGTGCAAAACAGACCGCGCCAGTCGATCCGCCAGTATCGTTGGCAGTGCCAACGGAGTGGACGCAAACAATGAGTCTTGTATTGATTGGCATTTTGTAATACTCGGATTTTTTTGTTTTTTATTGTGGCATGGATCGTGCTTGTAGGAAAGCATCATCAACATCCAACCACGGAGGAACGTCATGAAAAAAATGTGGAGAAAGATTTTCACAACAGCGGCCCTGGCCTGCCTGCTCTGCCTGACCGGACTGGCCATCTCCGATGAAGCCCATGCCCAGAGGTTCCTGGACAATGGGAACGGTACGGTGACGGATACGCGTACGAGATTGGTGTGGGTCAAAAATCCGGACCAGTTTCCAAAAATGAATTGGTTCGACGCGGAAACGGCCTGCTCTTCAGCCAGCGTGGGCGGCATTGGAGGTTGGCGTTTGCCCACAATGCAAGAGCTTATAGAACTGGTAACCGCCATTCAATCGGAAAGCCCTTTTTCAAAAGTCCGGCCCGTCTATTGGTCCAGTTCGATCAGCCCTGACAGTGACGACGAGGCTGCCTTTGTTACGTCTTCCGGTTTGACCCTGCATGCGCCCAAACGCAGCTATTACTTTTCTGTCTGGCCTGTACGGTGATCGCAATTTTTTTTCTTAATTGTCCAAGTGCTTAGGAAGCTGAACCGAATGCCTCCCCGGCCAAGGCTTTCTGTCCGGGAAATCAAGTCGCGGTGGCTTGTCGGTCTTGAAAGGCTAATAGCTTGAAATTGATTTATTTTTTGCAGTTTTGCTGTATATGTTTTGACAATCTAATGCAGTCTTGCTGTAGAAAGCTGGTCGAAAAACACAGTGGCGGATTCCCGCCTTTTTATGGTCCCTGACCGTTGATCAAAGGAGCAACGTATGCAAGCTTTTTTGGAAAGAGGTCACTGCAAAAAGTCTGAAAACATATTTTCTGGACGTAAAGATAAATTACAAGATTCTGTTTTGATTCAACAATCAGCTTTCAACAAGTTTGGTGCAAAATGACTTTATGCATTAAGCTCTTGAAATGCCTCCTGTTGGTTTTGGCCGTGGGTATTGCCACTCTCCAGGCCTCCGGCCCTGTTTTTGGGCGCACACCTCCGAAGCCTGCCACCGAGACCACACGGGCGGCCAATGCCGCAGTGTACCAACAATTGCCTTTTGCCGACACCCAGGACTTTGAGGACGCTCAACGCGGGTTCATTGGTCGCCCGGAGACGTTGACCGTCCGGGACGCCACCGGAAAACTGGTCTGGGATCTGGAAAGCTACAAGCAGTTCATCACGTTGGAAGCCGAAGCTCCAGACACCGTCAATCCGAGCCTGTGGCGCATCTCCCAACTGAACATGCTCTACGGGCTGTTCCAGGTTACGGATCGCATCTACCAGGTCCGGGGCTACGACATTTCCAACATTACCTTCATCCAGGGCGACACGGGCTGGATCGTCATGGATCCGCTCATCACCACCGAGATGGCCCGCGCCGCGTTGGAGCTGGTTACCACCCATCTGGGAGAACGCCCCATTACCGGCATCATCTACAGCCACCCCCATGTGGATCACTACGGCGGGGCGCGAGGCATCGTGGACGAGGCCACCGCGGCGCGGATACCCATCGTGGCCCCGGAAGGGTTCATGGAACATGCGATCAGCGAGAACGTCATCGCCGGCAACGCCATGAGCCGCCGGGCCATGTACATGTTCGGGCCGTTTCTGCCCCGCGACGTCCGGGGCGGGGTGGGTTCCGGACTGGGGATGACCACCTCCACAGGTTCCCAAAGCCTGATCCCCCCCACGATTTCCGTCGGGACAACGGGCCAAGAGCTGGTCATCGACGGGGTGCGCATGGTCTTCCAAATGACCCCGGACACCGAGGCCCCGGTGGAAATGAACACGTGGTTTCCGGATCAGAAGGCCATGTGGATGGCAGAAAACGTGACCGCCACCATGCACAACATCCTCACCCTGCGCGGCGCGCAGGTCCGGGACGCCCTGGGCTGGGCCTGGTATCTCAACGAGGCCATTGAGCTATTCGGCTCGGAAATGGAGGTTGTCTTCCAAAGTCACCACTGGCCGGTCTGGGGCAACGCCCGGGCCGTGGACAAGCTCAGGAAGCACCGGGATGTTTACAAATACATGCACGACCAGACGCTCAACCTGATGAACAAGGGCTATACGGGCGAGGAAATCGGCGAGATGCTGGAATTGCCCCCGGAGCTGGAACAAAACTGGTCCACCCGTGGATATTACGGAACCCTCAGACACAATGTCCGGGCCATTTATCAGCGCTACATGGGCTGGTACGACGGCAATCCGGCCAATCTGAACAACCTCCCGCCGGTCCCGGCGGCTCGCAAATACGTCGAGTACATGGGGGGCGAGGCGGCTACTGTGCAGCGGGCCCGGGCCGACTTCGCGCGGGGGGAATACCGCTGGGTGGCCGAGGTTCTGAAGCACGTCGTCTTCGCCAACCCGGACAACCAGGAGGCCAGGGAGCTGCAGGCCGACGCCTTTGAGCAGATGGGCTACCAGGCTGAATCCGGTCCCTGGCGCTCCGTGTACCTGCAAGCCGCCCTGGAGCTGCGCGACGGCATTCCGAACATTCCCGGCGGCAGCGCCACAAGAAGCCCGGACGTACTCCGGGCCATGACGCCAAATATGCTTTTCGACTACCTGGCCGTGCGGCTCAACGGGCAACAAGCCATGGGCAAGACCATCGGCCTGAACATCACCTTCACCGACATGGCTCCGGGAAGCCAGGCTGCCTTCGGGCTGACCGTGAACAACGCGGTCCTCAACTACGGCCAACCCCTGGGCGCTCCCGACGTCGGGCTGACGCTGAACAAGTCCACCCTGGCCGCCATCATGCTGGGCCTGATGACCATGGAACAAGCCAAGGACCGCGGCTTGCTCGTCTTTACCGGACGCCCCGAGGCCTTTGCCGAATTCATGTCCCTGCTGGACACCTTTGCCCCGTTGTTCCCCATCGTCACGCCCCGGGATGAAGACTGTGGATGAGGACTGTGGATAAGGACTTTTTCAACACTCAGGCAGGTCGGCCTGGTGGGTCGGTTGATGATTTCCTTAACAAACTCCCTCTCACAACCATCATAAGGAGAACGATCATGCTGTGGCTTAAAAAACCGATTACAACCTCGGTTATGGCCGTATTTCTTTTGCTGGGCTTGAGCACGCAGTCTGTCGCGATGGACAACTTGGAGGCCATCGACACGGTCCGGATGAACTTCAACGCCGCCTCCATGGCGTCCGACGCCTTGGCCGTGGCGGATCTGTTGGACAAAGACGCTGTCTGGGCGCCGCCCGGCCAGGTAGCCATTCTCGGGAGAGAGGCCATCAAGGCCTTTTACGTCAATCGTTTCACGGACAAGAGAACGGTCATCACCCTGCATCCGGGCGCGATCCAGTTGATGGGCGACTGGGCCGTGCTGCACTCGACCTTTTCCAGGCTCGACGCCGACCGCCTGAACCGGGAAGAGCAGACCTACGCGGGCAACTACCTGTGGATTTTGCGAAAGCAGCCGGACGGCGCATGGAAAGTGGCGTATGACATCTGGAATGAGGTTGCTGACGAGTAGCTGTTGGCTTAATACTACAGCGAAACTTTTGTTTTCTCCGTCCGAGGAAGCTTCGGCATGTTCATTCTTTTTTATTCTGGAACTACGGAAATGGTATTCTTTAACTAGGATTTACCGAGATTTCAGCAATCCTGAAGGGATTTAATCGTATAGCCGGTGGTTTCAACCACCGGGAGATGATAATTACAGGGTGCGAGTCCTGAAGGGACGATATTTCATGCTGAAATAATAGAAAAAAATGTCGTCCCTTCAGGACTAGCCAAATTAATCCCCCCCAATCCGGTGGTTGAAACCACCGGCTATACGATTTCTCCCTTTCAGGGAGATGAATCAAAATGCCACACGGCCTTCCCTGGAAACTGTACAGAGTAATCAAGGTCGAGAAATGTTACCACCAAGATACCAGAATGTCTCCTGATTCAACTTCAATGTCCGTGATTGCTCTTAAACTTTCGCTGGAGAGTTAATACGTTTTAGGCAGCTGACTTGCCAATGATGCTTTTTCATTCAGTTCCCGCCTGAACCATACCCGGAAAAACCGCCATGAACGTTTTCTCATGCCTTGCAATCCGTACCCACGCCCCGAACCGAAGCGACTTTGCCCGGAGGGATTCTCGGCACTTTCATCAAACCGCCGTCCCAATCTTCTCGGTCCTTTCCTCGTTGTCCTTCCGGGCTTTCGCGGCACTGCTGTGCTGCCTGTTGTGCGCAACCGTGCCGGAGGCGGTAAGGGCTGAAGAGAGGGCTTCGCGCCTTGTCCGGTTCATCCCCCACTGGTCGCCCCAGGCCCAGTTCGCCGGGTACTACGTGGCCAAGGACAAGGGTTTTTACGCTCGCCGGGGGCTGGAGGTGGAGCTGTTGCGCGGCGGTCCGGACAATCCGGCCGGCCCGGCCCTGGCCCAGGGCCGGGCCGAGTTCGCTTCCATGTTCCTGTCCGGGGGGCTGGAGTTGCGTTCCAGGGGCGTACCGGCGGTCAACATCGGGCAGATCGTCCAGCGCTCCGCCCTGATGTTGGTGGCCAAGAAGAGCAGCGGTATCCTTTCGCCCATTGATCTGGACGGTAAACGCGTCTCGGTCTGGCCGGAGTTCCAGGCCCAGCCCCTGGCTTTTTTCCGGCGCTACCACATGAACGTGACCGTCATCCCCCAGGGCTACACCCTGAATTTGTTCCTGATGGGCGGCGTGGATGCGGCCTCGGCCATGTGGTACAACGAATACAACACCCTCATCCATGCCGGGATCAATGAAAACGAGCTGAGCGTGTTCTTTCTGGCCGACTACGGGGCCAATTTTCCGGAAGACGGGCTGTACTGCCTGGAGAGCCTGGTGCGCGACGATCCGGACCTGGTCCGGGATTTCGTGCGAGCCTCCCTTGAAGGCTGGCTGTACGCCTTCGACCATCCGGAAGAGGCTCTGGACGCGGTCATGCTCCGCGTCCAGGAGGCCAATCTGCCCACCAACCGGGTTCATCAGCGCTGGATGCTGGCCCGGATGCGGGACATCATCCTGCCCGAGGGCGGGAACATCCCCCTGGGCCGGCTGGAAGAGCAGGATTACGAGCTGGTGGCGACCGAGCTGTTCGAGACCGGTGTAATCACGCACATCGCGCCCTTCAGGAGTTTTTATGACCCGCGTTTCTCCGCCGAGTAGAAAACAGCGCCTGTCCTTTCGCCTGGCCCTGTTCATCCTGACCAGCACGACCCTGATTTTTCTGGTCGCCTTTGGCTACAACTACCATTATTCCAAGCAACTGGTGCTGAAGAACGTCCAGGAAAACGCCGCCAATCTGACCCGCTCCCTGGTGCATCAACTGGAAACCACGCTCAGCGGGGTGGAGCGCATGCCCCGCTTCCTGGCCCTGCACCTGGAATACGGGCAGCCCACGGAAATCGAGCTGCTGGCCATGCTCCGGGACGCCATTGAGGCCAATCCGGATATCTTCGGGACCACGGCGGCCTTTGAGCCCCATGCCATGGATCCTGACGAGCGCTATTACGCCCCCTATGTGTTTCGAGACGAGACCGGAGAGCTGATCTACACCAGCCTGGGCGGGGAGTCCTACCAGTACTTCGATTGGGACTGGTACAGCATCCCCCGACATCTGGATCGACCGGTTTGGAGCGAACCCTATTTCGACGAAGGCGGGGGCAACGTCCTGATGTCCACCTTCTCGGCTCCGTTTTATCGGCAAACCGATGCCGGCCGCGAGTTTCGCGGCGTGGTCACCGCGGACGTCTCCCTGGAAGCCCTGGTGGAACGAATCTCCTCCGTCTCCTTGTACGAAACCGGCTACGCCTTTCTGATCAGCCGCAACGGCAAGTTCGTGGCCCACCCGGACCAGCACCGGATCATGCGTCAGAGCGTGTTCAGCGTGGCCGAGGAAATGAACCTGCCCGAGCTGCGCCTGATCGGGCGGGAGATGATCCGGGGCCGGGAGGGATTCGCGGATTTCACCAGCGTACACACGGGCCGGGTCTCACTGCTGTATTTCGCGCCGGTGCCGTCCAGCGGCTGGTCCGTGGGGGTGATGATTCCCAGGGACGAGCTGTACGCGGACATACTTTCCCTGAACCATATCGTGCTGCTTATCGGCGCGGCGGGGTTTTCCATCCTCCTGCTGGTGGTGGCGGCCATTTCCCGGAGCATCACCAAGCCCCTGCGCACCCTGGTCGGGGCCACCAGGGAAATCGCCAAGGGCAATCTGGACGTGGCCCTGCCCAAGGCCCGGGTCAACGACGAGGTGGGTCAGCTTTCCGGCTCCGTGGACGCCATGCGCGTGGCGCTCAAGGAGTACATCACCAACCTGACCGAAACCACCAAGGCCCAGGAGCGCATCGAGAGCGAGCTGAAAATCGCTCGCAACATCCAGATGAACTTCCTGCCCAAGCAGTTTCCGCCGTTCCCGGACCGTCACGAGATGGATCTCTACGCGATCCTGGATTCGGCCAAGCATGTGGGCGGGGATCTTTATGACTTCTTCCTTTTGGACGAGGACCACCTGTTCTTCTCCGTGGGCGACGTCTCGGACAAGGGCGTGCCCGCGGCCCTGTTCATGGCCGTGACCAAAACGTTGATGAAAGGCATCGCCGAACAGGAGCCCGATCCCTCCAAGGTTCTGGCCCGGGTGAACAACGAGCTGTGCCTGGGCAACGACGCGGGCATGTTCGTCACCCTGTTCTGCGCGGTCCTGAATCTGCGCACCGGCCTGATGCGCTACTCCAATGCCGGTCACAACCGGCCGATTCTGCTGACCTCCGGCCAGCCGCCCCAGTGGCTGGACCTGCCTCCGGGACTCGTCCTGGGCGGCATGGAAGACATGCCGTTCCAGACCCGGGAAGTCCGACTCCAGCCCGGTGACGTCCTGCTGGCCTACACCGACGGGGTGACCGAGGCCTTTAATCCGGACCAGGAACTCTATTCCGACGACCGCCTGCTCCAGGAAACCAGTGCCAGAAGCGGGAAGCCTCCCAAGGAACTGGTGGGCGAGCTCCTGGAAACCGTCCGCGTCTTCTCCGGCACCGCCCCTCAGTCCGACGACATCACCCTGCTGGCGGTCCTGTACCGGGGCCCGTCCGGGCAAGCTTCCTGACGGGCTGGCAGGGCTTTGACGATTGAGGACAAGCCTGGAAGATGACCTGCTGGATTGGACAATGGATGGGTCGCGGATTCTCAGACAGGGGGCATGTCTTCATCATTTGGTCGCCTCGGCAATACCACAAGTCTTTGAAATTTTCCTTGACCGAGTATCGCACCCTATGTCGAGAACATTTTAAAACAGGCCAAGTTGAGAGGAAAACAAGATGAGTGACACTTTGCAAGACGTATCCCCACCCGCCCTCGTGAACGGCATTGAGAAGAACCTGTTTGATTTTCTGCCGCTGTTCGGCCTGTTGCCCCAGGCTGAAGTGCATGATGGCCCCGACCTGCTATGGTCGTTGACCAATGTCCCTTTTCCGGTATGCAACAGCATCCTCCGTGCGAATCTGGCTCCCGAAGCCGTGGACGGCGCTATTGAAGCAGCCATAGCCCGTGGCAAGGCCAGGAACGTGCCCATGCTGTGGTGGACCGGACCGGCCACGCGACCCGCTGATCTAGGGGTGTTTCTTGAAGCCCATGGTTTCCAGCGCCAGGAAGACGTGCCCGGCATGGCGATGGACTTGCGGCTCCTGCAATCGGACATTCCGGTCCCGCCGGGCTTTACTCTTGAGAAAGTCAACAATGCTGAAGCACTGAACCAGTGGCGTCACCCGTTTTCCGTGGGCTTCGGCATGCCTGATTTCGCGGTGGAAGCCCTGATGGATCTCTTCGAGCGGATCAGCTTTCAAGAACAACTGCCGCTCCACCACTATCTCGGTCGGCTGCACGGCGAACCCGTGGCCGCGGGCTCGGTGTATTTGGGGGCAGGCGTGGCCAGCGTATACAATGTCGTCACTGTCCCGCAAGCGCGACGGCAAGGCATTGGCACGCTGATCACCCTGGCCCTTTTGCGCGACGCCCTGGCCGCGGGATACCGGGTCGGGATTCTTCATACATCCACGATGGGGCTCAACGTCTATCGGCAACTGGGATTCCAGGAATACTGCACCATGAGTCAGTATCTGTGGTCGCCTGAACAGGAGTCGGGCGCGAACTAACTATGCCCCGCGTCAAGAATCTCGGCCTGTGGGCAGCGCTGCTCCCTGCCTCCGCCGTCTTGGCCGTGGGGTTGCAGTGGGCGTCGTTTCCAGCGGCCACCTTGCTCGGCCCGCTTCTGGCCGGGGTGGTCTTCGCCTTGGGCGGGGCGGGTCTGACGGTTCCCCGCTGGGCCTTTGCCGGGGCCCAGTCCGTGGTGGGGTGCATGGTGGCGATGAGCATGACCCCGGCCGTGCTGGCCGCCCTGGCTCTCAACTGGCCGGCAATTTTGCTGGCCATTTTTCAGGTCATCGTGTTCGGGGCCGTGGTGGGGCTTGGGTTGATGCGCTTCGGCACTTTGCCGGGAACCACCGCGGCCTGGGGCACGTCGCCGGGCGGGGCCGCGGCCATGACGGCCATGGCCGAATCCTTCGGCGCGGACATCCGCATGGTGGCCTTCATGCAGTACCTGCGGATCTTCGTGGTGGCGCTCACGGCATCGTCCGTCGCGCACCTGCTGCTGGGCGGTCTGGCCGCCGACCTTCCCGCGCCGGGCTGGTCGCCGGGCTTTGACGCGCCCCTGGTTCCCCTGGCGCAGACTCTGGCCCTGGTGGCCGCGGGGGTGGTCCTCGGTCGTTTGACGCGCATCCCGGGCGGAGCGCTGCTGCTGCCCATGGCGGCCGGAGCCGTGCTCAACTCCCTGGGGCTGATGCACATCACCCTGCCGCCATGGCTGCTCTGGAGCGCCTACGCAGGCCTGGGCTGGTACATCGGCCTGCGCTTCACGCCCCAGACCCTGGGCTACGCCCTGCGGGCCCTGCCCCAGATCCTGCTGGCCATCGTCGTTTTGATGGCCCTGTGCGGCGTCGCTGCCTGGACCCTGACCATCTGGGCCGGCGTGGACCCGCTGAGCGCCTACCTGGCCACCAGCCCCGGCGGCCTGGACATCGTGGCGATCATCGCCGCGGACAGCGGCTGCGACGTGGCCTTCGTGCTCTCCCTGCAAACCCTGCGTCTGTTCGCCGTGGTGCTCACCGGCCCGCTGATTGCCCGGCTTATTTGCCGGGTCAGCTGACAGCCCCTTGAAAAACTCCCAATTGCTGCGTCGCCGCGAAAAGTTCAAGCTCTCACGTATGAATAAATACGCTTCGACCTTGAGCTTGTTTTGCTTCTTGCACTTGGGGTTTTTGAACGGACTGTCGAATTAGGACGTTTTCAACACTCAGTTAGGGGGACGAGCGCGCCACCAGATCGCGCACCGCAGCGAAGTCCCGCTCCAACCGTGGAAGCAGGCTTCGAAGCTCGTCAAGGTCGTTGTTTCGGCCCGCGTCCTCCATTTTTTG